>NZ_LOAR01000007.1:0-335615 GCF_001620885.1 Klebsiella sp. D5A
TTGTCGGATGCTTCAGATTATGACCAGACGGTTCATGCTGTACGCTTACAGAACTTCTAACCCGGCGTTCTGAAAATAACGAAGCAAACCGGAACCATAGGTACCTGTGCACTCAACACCAATTCGCTTTAATGTCCCAAACGAGGTCATCCATGCCAGCATCTGCCGGTAACCTTGTCGTGTTGTGGAGAAATACTGAGTCCCAAGGACTTTATTGTTCTGATCTACGACAGCGGCAACGTGCAAATCTTTATGTGTATCCACGCCACCCACAACGGCAGCTTCGGTAACTTTATCAACCATGACAGAGCTCCTGTGAGGAAACAGAGTTGAATCTCCAGACAGATAACCCGGACAGGACAGTAACGAGACAAGCCGTCAGGCCCTTCTTGAGTCACGCGCATCGGTGAGGAGATGCCTCGCATGAAGGCGCTTCCGGCAACCGACGGGTCCAGGGCAGGACACAAAAGGTCGATCGCTGTGTGAGTCAGGATGCGGGAAGGTCTTCACTGCATCAGTAATCACACCAATCTGGTTAAACGGCAAACTAAGTGGTGGTAAAGACTGACATCGGCATTATTACTATCGCTGTGGAACATCACCCCGACGGGCTTCCCACGGGTTTCCCATGCCATTTCCAGTGCTTTCATGGTGAGCCTGCTGTCCGGCGAGAACGACATGGCCCAGCCCACTGGTTTTCTTGCGAACAGGTCGAGAACAACGGCGAGGTACGCCCAGCGCTTACCCGTCCAGATATAGGTCACATCACCGCACCACACCTGATTTGGTTCCGTTACGGCGAACTGTCGCTCAAGATGATTCGGGATAGCAACGTGCTCATGACCGCCACGCTTATACCGGTGAGTCGGCTGCTGGCAACTGACCAGCCCCAGCTCTTTTATGAGTCTGCCAGCAAGCCAGCGCCCCATCTGGTAACCTCTCTGGGTTGCCATTGTGGCGATGCTTCTTGCTCCGGCAGAGCCGTGGCTGATGCCATGCAGTTCAAGTACCTGACTGCGTAATACAGCCCGTCTGCCGTCTGGCTTTTCAGGACGGTTTTTCCAGTATTTGTAGCTGCTGCGATGAACCCCGAACACATGGCAGAGAGTGGCCACAGGATAACGCGCCCTGAGTTTCCCGATTATCGAGAACTGTTCAGGGAGTCTGACATCAAGAGCGCGGTAGCCTTTTTAAATATTTCATTTTCCATTTCAATACGTTGTAGCTTTTTCCTGAGCTCACGGATTTCAATTTGTTCCGGGGTAATGGGGGAGGCTTTTGGTGTTTTGCCCTGCCGTTCATCACGTAATTGTTTCACCCATCGCGTCATTGTGGAAAGGCCGACATCCATAGCGCTGGCTGCATCTGCCACGGTGTAGTTCTGGTCAACGACCAGTTGAGCGGATTCGCGTTTAAACTCTGCGCTGAAATTTCTTTTTTTCATTATGACACCTGTGTTGTTCTGAGGTGAGCATATCACCTCTGTTCAGGTGGCCAAATTCAGTAAACCACTTCAGCCATCACCACCGTTCTGGTCATTAAACGCGTGTTCAGGTTGACCCTGCGGGCTGCACAGGGTTTTATTGATTCCATTTTTACACTGATGAATGTTCCGTTGCGCTGCCCGGATTACACCAGTGTCAGCAAGCGCGCAAAGTCGGTTAATGTCAGTTTCAAAACGTTCACCCGGGGTGAAATCGCGCATCTGGTGATTGATTCCACCGGGCTGAAGGTCTTCGGTGAAGGCGAGTGGAAAGTCAAAAAACACGGCAAAGAACGCCGTCGTATATGGCGAAAGTTGCATCTGGCAGTTGACAGCAACACACATGAAATCATCTGTGCAGACCTGTCGCTGAACAATGTGACGGACTCAGAAGCCTTCCCGGGTCTTATCCGGCAGACTCACAGAAAAATCAGGGCAGCATCGGCAGACGGCGCTTACGACACCCGGCTCTGTCACGATGAACTGCGGCGTAAGAAAATCAGCGCGCTTATCCCGCCCCGAAAAGGCGCGCGTTACTGGCCCGGTGAATATGCAGACCGTAACCGTGCAGTGGCTAATCAGCGAATGACCGGGAGTAATGCGCGGTGGAAATGGACAACAGATTACAACCGTCGCTCGATAGCGGAAACGGCGATGTACCGGGTAAAACAGCTGTTGGGGGGTTCACTGACGCTGCGTGACTACGATGGTCAGGTTGCGGAGGCTATGGCCCTGGTACGAGCGCTGAACAAAATGACGAAAGCAGGTATGCCTGAAAGCGTGCGTATTGCCTGAAAACACAACCCGCTACGGGGGAGACTTACCCGAAATCTGATTTATTCAACAAAGCCGCAGCTATTTAGTATTTCGTGAGGGTGAAATGGATATACATCTTCACTCTAAATAGACGCAGACGACCAGGTCCGCGTACAGCAAAAATATGTAGTCACATCAGCCTAGGTTGAAAATTTGTAAGAGTATTAGTCAAAAATAATTATGGCCGGAGTACGAATAGTGGACCATCGATTGGAACGCTGGTCCACTAAATTTTAATTAAAACGAGCCATTCGTTGTTTGTGTGTCATTGCTATTGAACTGGTTATTTGCACCAGACTGCCACTCAACATTAGCCGTCGGATTGGTTTCATTACGTTTCACACACTTCCATTCAACATTTAAGTCAGAAGGAAGCTCTAAGCTCGCACTCCATTGTGGATATTGTGTCGGTGATATTTTTACCGCTTTAGTTAAGTCCCAACCACCTAACTGGGGTATATTACCAATAATATAAACACTTTGACCTGAAATCGTATAACCGTTATTACATGTGAAGTTTATGCTTTGTACTGTAGGGTTCTCCGCATCATCTGATTGTGAGCGAATGACAACAGCTTCATTTTGCATAAGTGTTAGTGTTGCCTGTTTATTTGCTACTGAAACACTATTATTCCCAATCAAACTCTGATATACCCCATTAGGAACCGCTATATTTTTAACATTAATTGTGTTAGCCTCACCACGATTAAGTGCAACAATAACAATATCGTTCCCAGAACGCCGCTCAAATACTAATATATCATCATTAACCCATAGTTCAGTATAAGTTCCATTTTGAATTGCCGGGCTACTTTTCCTTAGGTCACCCAGTGTTTTAATAATGGAGAAAGCCTCACTTTCCGTATCAAATCCTGGCATTTTCTCTCGGTTGTAAGGATCACTGCCAACTTGACCAAAACTGTTAGAGGTAAAGTTAGCGGCATAATGTTCAGTACCATAATAAATGGCAGGAATACCACGTACAGTCATTGTCGCAACCAGACCGAGGTCTATACGTTTCTGAGCAAAAGCTTCACTCTGACTTCCACCGGTTTCATTGTTTCCAGGACCAAAAGTAGTGGCGTTTGAACGCAGAGCGGTACCAATGCGTGCCATATCATGGTTATCCATAAAAACAACCTGCCAGTCATCACTGGTAAAGACTGTTTGTCTTTTTATCAGATAACTATTTAACGTTTTCATTGTATTTCCGCTACGTCCTACCAAAACTCTTTCTAAAGTATCGCGGAATCCAAAATCCAGCAACGCTGACCCGGAAGTGTTGGCGTAATCGATAGCATTACCATCAACACCTGTTGTAGTATTCGCACTGGCACCAAACCATTCACCGAAGAAAAAAAATCCTTCCCGGCCGATAGACTTACTGTAATCATAAATATCGCTGGTCCATTTCTGTATAAAAGACTTGTCCATATGCTTGATGGCATCAATCCTGATAGCATCCACACCAGCATCGATCCAAAATTTAGAACCATCCAACAAGTACTGGTAGACATCAGTATTGGATTGATTGAGGTCTGATAGATTGAATAGATTATGATTCTTCACTTGGAAGAAATCATTCCAGTTCGTTACCCCACCATTGTGATGATACCAGCCCGTATTGGCGGCAACATCTGTAGGATAATCAGTAATAAACACACCATCACGATATAGTGCACCAAATTCATTTTCATCATTAGCATTCGAATGATTAGGGGCATAATCAAGAACCAGTTTCATATTATAATCAGGACTATGCATCAAACTAGTCAGTTCTTTGAAATCATCGAGATTGCCAAAATGTTCATCTATACGAAAATAATCTCTTCCCCAATAACCATGATATCCAGTATTGCCAGCAGCATCAGTATTATTCACATTATCGATTGGGGGAGTAATCCAGATTGAAGTAACACCAAGTGATTTTAAATAGGGTAGTTTATTAATCAACCCCCGGAGATCTCCTCCAGTATATTTTTTTAAATTATTAGGATCGTAGGTTGCAGAATTAAACCCTGCATTATTACTTGGATCTCCATCGCTGAAACGATCAAGGAATAGAAAATATATCGTCTCCTTACGAAAATCAAGATAAGTTTCTTCTGGTTCAGCAGCAATCGTCTGCATGCTACAAAAAAAAGTATTTAATGCAATCGAAATGGCAATAGCAGCCGAGGTATTAAAAAAACGGTTTCTTTTCATTATCTAGTCCTAATAAAGTTAGTGAAAATATTAGTTTTACTTTATATTAACTCCACTTAAATTGAAAAATAACTACAACTACAACTACAACTACAACTACAACGCGAGATGAAAATAATCGAAGCGTCAATAAAAGCGATTTCATAAGGATCGTGAATTCAGGAACCACTACACACGTATATTTCGCAGTGCAGTGGTGATATATTGTGATGAGGTGAGCTAAGAAAAAATCACACTCTTACATTTGTCAGATTGTTCTCATTATAGAAATCAAAAACATGACAAAAGGCAGTATTAAGATTAAATCTTAAAGTTTTCCCTATATGAAATGGATTAATATCTTGTGTATCAACTCTGGCAATAAGTTCCTTCCCACCAACGATAAAATATAAAAATTTTTCGCTCCCCATATTTTCAACCACCGTTAAAACTCCCTCAAAGGTATTAAGGTCATCATCATCGCTAGCAAGAGAGATATGCTCTGGTCTAATACCAAAACACACAGGCTTATTAATATAACCTTCAAGCAACACTTGCTTACTATGTGGAATTAATATTTCAACGCCAGGAGCAATTTCAACATACAACCTCTCATTATTCTTACGGATAGCAGTATCTATCAAATTAATTGATGGTGAACCGATAAAACTGGCAACGAACTTATTATTAGGATAATTATAAAGATCAGTAGGTGTATCAACCTGCATGATATTCCCATGGTTAAGAACACAAATGCGATCTCCTAGAGTTAACGCTTCAGTCTGATCGTGAGTAACATAAATCATTGTAGCAGGATGCCCCTCCTCTTTCAGAGAACGATGTAGTTGGGCAATTTTCATCCGCATCGATACCCTGAGCTTGGCATCAAGGTTTGATAAAGGCTCATCGAATAAAAAAACATCAGGTTTACGTACAATCGCCCGGCCAACAGCGACACGCTGGCGCTGTCCGCCCGACATTTCTTTCGGCTTACGATAAAGCAGTTCGGTAATTTCAAGTTTTTCGGCCGCGTCTTCAACCCGGCGTTTAATCTCATCCTTAGGTCGTTTCTGCATTTTGAGACCAAAAGCCATGTTGTCGAAAACGGTTTTATGCGGATAAAGTGCATAGTTTTGGAAAACCATGGCAATACCACGGTCTTTGGGCGGAAGGTCATTAACCTTTCTATTTCCGATATAAATTTCGCCTCCGCTAATATCTTCAAGACCGGCAATCATTCTCAAAGTTGTTGATTTCGCACAACCGGAAGGCCCGACAAAAACCATAAATTCACCGTCATGGATTTCGAGATCGATACCATGGACAGCCTTAAAGCCATTTTCATATCTTTTTTCAATTTTCCGCAAACTAACCGTTGCCATGATTTACCCCATAAGAAGAAAGACATCTGTGGCTAACAAGACTATACTTACCATCGTCCCAATATTAGCCACGACGTATGTTTACTATTCTGCTGGAAGCAGCTTAATTATTTACATTGTGCAACGGCAACCTGAAGTGGCTTTTTATCTTCAGCAATTTTGACCGTCCAGACGTAGCGGCCAGCAACTGGTAACGTTACTGCTGTATTTTTTGCAAAACCTGCTCGTTTCAGATCCTTAACCTGTCCAACTGTTAACTCCAGACCCGCTGCAGTGAATTGCGGATTCCAGCTCATCGTAGCGAACTGAACGCTAAGATTACCGGCTTTTTCATCTATAACTAACTGATATATACCATTGCCTTTATAGAGCATTTTACGGTTTTCTTGCTGAATCCATTGTCCTTCAGGAAAGGTACCAACAACATATAAAGAAGGCCGAATCGGTCCACGCTCGTCAACGGAAGGCAGAGCACAATTATAGAAAGGATTATCAGCGGAACCCTGTGCGTTAACTGAGGTACTAAAAACAGCAGAGGCATAAAGCATAGTGAATACGGCAGCAATAATTAAATTTAAACGTTTCATAACAAATACCATCCTTCAAAAATTTAGTGGACAATGACGAAAAACGTCAGTGACTAAGTACTGGCACGATAAAAATCTATTCTCTTCAAAATTTAGGAGTTTAAAAAATTAAAAAAACGATTCCTCCATGTGTCCGATATAGATCGATTTTTTTTAAATTGATGATTTTTTGTTAAAATGTTAAGAACGGCAATGTTTTTGTAATAAGCACGGGTATCTTTTGCCGGGTAACCAAATATGTCGCTATTCTCAGGGAAGGAGTGACTTACACCTGATTTTGCCTTGATAATAGAATGGCTACCAATCGCTATATGGCCGGAGGTCCCAACCTGTCCCTGTACGATAACATGGTCACCAAGAGTTGTATGACCGGCAAACCCAGCCTGTGATACTATTAAGCAGTTTTCACCAATATGACAGTCATGTCCAATCTGAATCTGATTATCTATTTTAGTTCCCCGACCAATCGTCGTGTTACCTAATGTTCCACGATCTATTGTATTGTTGCTCCCGATCTCTACATCATCGTAAATAATGACTCGCCCCACACTTTCTACTCGTTGATACTTACCATTTCTTGAAGCCATATACTCAAAACTGTAGTTACCAATCGAATTGTTTGAGTCGATAGTTACATTATTTCCGATGATAGTTCCTTCTTTAATAACAGTGTTGCAGTGGATAGCAACATTATCCCCAATAATAACCCCATTCATGATCTTCACACCAGGCATAAAAATGCAGCCATCACCAATTTGGCAATGTTTTCCAATATAAACATCTGAGAGTGCCGACGTATTCCCTTGATCATTGAGATGAAACCTTTTTACTTTATAAGAACGAAGAAAAAGATTAAGGCGCTCAACATCCAAATGTGAGATAACAATATGTGCCTTCGCTGGGCTATCCAGTATTTCATCAGGTCCTATCAGCACGTCAGCATGTGAGCCAGATAAGAATTGCAAGTCTTGTTTGGCGAAAACAATAGCCAGGCCGCCGACATCAGGACTGCGAATTGGCCGTATAAAGTTAACCCGAATTGCTCCATCACCGGTATAGCTCCCGGATAACAGAGTGGCGATTTCCATAACACTGAACATAAACGCCCCTTACGTTAAGACTAAAAGCGATATAGTGCCTGAGCATAGAAGGTATGTTGTGTTAACTCGCTCTTATTTCTAGCTTCCCATCCTGATAATCGACTTTTTTTCTCAACTTCATTAGCATACTCGTACTCAGCTTTGGCTACCCAACTTTCACCTATTGATTGTTCATAACCAACGGTAGCTTTTCTAATGTCTTTGAAGTAGTTAATGCCAGCATTACCGCCACCACTACGATCAGTATTTTTAGTTTCATTTTTCCCGACACGTACCCGCGTGTACAGCGTACCGGCATCATCAAAGCTATATTGAACAATAGGCTCTATATATCTTTCATTAAAATCACTTTTCTCATTAATGGTTCCATCTGGTTGCTTCTCATCATTAGTTTTAATTTGGTAATAGAATTCAACACCGACCTCCCAGTTACCAAAACGCTTGTAGGGTTTAAACAATGCACTATATCCCTGCTCTTGCCTTTTCCCCCATGCATTGCGATCTTCTTTACTCAAAAGGTATTCAAGATTAGAATAGAATCCCATATTATAATCATTATTCCAGTAGGTTAAATATGGTCTAATGCTGTGCTCGGCAAGGTTTTTACGTAGACCACTAACATCCGGAGAATAAACTTTACTTCTTGTATATTCTAGCTCATAAATTAAACCAGTAGCCCAACCGTTACCAAGATCATGACCTTTATTCAATGAAACAAGCTGCTTAATACCATCTTCATTCTCATAATAACCAGGCTCCTTTTGCTCTCTATTTTCTATTTTAAAAGAATAAAAACCCATAAAATTCCATTGTGGATTGTTATAAAAAAAGTTGAAAACCTCATTGGTAATCGTCTTCTCCTTTTTATCCGTGTTATTGAAACCACGAGTTACCTTATCTTCATATTCAACAGAAGTCCCTACATGGCCACCAAACGAAAAAAAACTTTCATCAAAAGCGACGTCTTCAGGTTTGTACCCACGCTGATCGCTGGCTGCAAATGAATGTACGGGCGCTGTGAGAGCAAGAGCAATAGAGGCAGAGAGTAATTTTTTTTTCATAGTGCTTCCTTATTCAGCTATCACAACATCGGAAGAGAATGCTGAGGGATAGCGTTAAATTTTATCATGATTAGTAGTTCCTCATGGACGCCTATTAAATTTCTCTCATTTAATTTTTTTTTCCTCATGGCAATAACGTAAACGAGATTCAAGTCACTAATCTTTCGATAAAATTGTGACCAAAATCACGTTTTATGTTTTTTTTAAATTCAGGATATCATTTTTAGCCTATTTTTTGCTGCCAATAAGGGACTGGATTCATACCTAAAAAATGGAAAACAGAATCACAAAAATTGTTCAAACATCTGATGTTTTTTGACAAACATCACAAATAAACCTATCTGGGTAGACCGCATGTTGACATAAAAAAGGACGCATGCATCATAGTGGTACACTACGTACTACTAAAATGAGTAACTATGAAAATAAAATTGCTAGACGCTGTTCTGCTCTTCGGTCTGACGGCCCTTGTTCCCGCAGCTTGGGGAGAGAGTATTGCACCTGAAAAACAAGCAAATCTTCTAATATGGACGGATATTTCTACGCTAGATTATATGAAATATGCTGCTGAAAAATTTAATAAAACATATAACAGCCAGGTAAGATTTACGTTTAGGGGATTGGCGCCAATAGATGCCGCCTCGCGAATGATACAGGATGGTGGATCCACGCGCGTTGCTGACGTTGCCGAAATCGAGCACGATCTTTTAGGCCGACTGGTTGTTGCCGGTGGCGTAATGGAAAATCTGATCTCGGCAGAACGTATAAATAAAAAATTTATGTCTAATGCAATAAATGCTTCACGCTATGAAGGAAATAATTATGGTTTTCCAGTAAGTTATGCAACCGTCGCATTATTTTATAACAAGGATATCCTTCGGTTGCCGCCAGATAAATTTGAAGAGTTGATCCAGCTAAGTGCTGAATTTAATAATGTTAAGGAAAATAAATATACCTTGTTATGGGATGTACAAAACTATTATGAGTCAAGAATGTTTCTAACCCTGTATGGTGCTTACGAATTTGGTCAGGAAGGGACAAACGTCAAGGACCTAGGAATCAACTCCGAATTAGCCCAAAAAGGGCTTGCAGCGATGAAACGACTTAAAACTGCAAACCCATCTAATCCGGTAGATATGCGTAATCCACAGGTGCGTCGAGGCTTATTTTCTGAAGGCAAAGTAGCTGCCATCATCGACGGTCCATGGGCAATCCAGGGATATAACAACAGTAAAATTAATTTTGGCGTTGTTCCCATACCTACTCTTGAAGGAAAACAGCCACGTTCGTTTTCTACGGTTCGCCTGGCGGTCGTCTCTTCTTATAGTAAATCGCCTAAGGCGGCACAACTTTTCGCTGACTATCTCTCATCTGATGAAATGTTAATGAAACGCTATGAGATGACAGAATCTATACCTCCGGTACCGAATCTGATGAACAAAATCCTACCAACTGCAAATGAAGCGACGAGCGCAATTATTAAACAAGGGCTTCACTCTGATGCCATGCCATCTATTCCGGAAATGGGTTATTTATGGTCCCCACTGGCAAATGCGATTACCGATATGTGGATCAATGACCAAACGCCAAAAGCAGCACTTGACCGTGCTCGTAATATCATTGATGAGCAAATCAAATTTCAGGAGTAACTATGTTATTGTCTGAGGGAAAAAGCATGCGTATATTTCCGGCATCTTTTCTTATTATGGGCGCTACGCAGCTCATTTCTGGTCATTGGATAAAAGGCTCCGTTTTTTTATTATTCCAGATTGTAGTTATTAGCAACATCAATTTATTACTCAATGCAACGCAGGGACTCATCACTTTAGGCACCGTGGCCCAAACACGTAGTGGGTTTGATATTGTAGCTGGTGACAATTCAATTTTTATGTTGGTTGAAGGTGTTGTTGCATTCATTTTTTTATTTTTTTCAATTTTTGTTTATTGGTTAAATATTAAGGATGCGCAGGTATGTGAAAAGTGCCATCAGAGCTTTACGGAACAGTTACGAACGATTTACGATAATCGTTTTGCTACTATCATGTTGGCTCCGGCATTTATTGCCTGCATTGCCTTTATTATTATGCCGATGATCATCACCGTTTTGGTATCACTAACAAACTACTCGGCTCCTCATCATATCCCACCTAAAAATCTTGTTGATTGGGTCGGATTGAAGAATTTCATTACCCTCTTTGAGCTTCGGATCTGGTCTAAAACGTTCGTTGGTATTGGTGTGTGGACTGTGCTATGGGCTTTTTTTGCAACTCTATGCACTTGTAGCTTTGGATTTCTGTTAGCCCTCGCGTTAGAAAACAAAAAAATTATAGCGAAGAAAGCCTGGCGAGTCGTATTCATCTTACCCTATGCGATCCCGGCGTTCGTTACCCTGCTTATTTTCCGTCTGCTTCTGAATGGAATTGGTCCAGTAAATAGTACATTAAATAGCTGGGGTATTGATTCAATTGGTTTTCTTTCCGATCCATTAATAGCTAAAATGACTGTAATTGCGGTAAGTGTATGGGTTGGCGCTCCCTACTTTATGCTGCTAATCACCGGAGCAATGACCAATATTCCCCGTGACCTATACGAAGCAAGTGAGGTGGATGGTGCTAGTAAATTCCAACAGTTCCGTGAAATCACGTTACCGATGGTTCTGCACCAGGTCGCCCCTTCATTGGTTATGACCTTTGCACATAATTTCAATAACTTTGGTGCAATATACCTGCTAACAGAAGGTGGGCCGATAAACCCGGAATATCGCTTTGCCGGACATACTGATATTTTGATTACGTGGATCTATAAATTAACCCTTGATTTTCAGCAATATCAAATTGCTTCTGTCATCTCAATCATTATTTTCCTGTTCTTATCGATATTTGCGATCTGGCAATTTAGGCGAATGAAATCATTCAAAGAAGATGTGGGGATGTAAATGAGAAACATTATTAGCAAGATAATGACGATTTTAGTCTATCTTTTCTTATTATTAAATGCACTTGTTGTCCTTGGGCCAGTAATATGGACAGTTATGTCATCGCTAAAGCCTGGGAACAATCTTTTTAGTTCTGGTTTTACTGAAATATCATTTACATTAGAACATTACCATAATCTACTTACGGGAACGCCTTATTTAAAATGGTACAAAAACACCTTTATACTCGCAACCTGTAACATGCTTATTTCTTTGGTAGTAGTAACAATAACGGCATTTATTTTTTCAAGATATCGTTTCAAAGCCAAAAAAAAAATACTCATGAGCATTTTAGTGTTACAGATGTTCCCGGCATTTCTTTCCATGACCGCAATTTATATCTTATTGTCAAAGATGAATCTAATTGATACATACATTGGTTTGCTATTAGTCTACGTTACTGGTTCCCTACCTTTTATGACATGGCTGGTTAAAGGTTATTTTGATGCAATCCCTACGTCATTGGATGAAGCAGCAAAAATTGATGGTGCAGGGCATCTAACTATATTTTTTGAAATTATATTACCGCTTGCTAAACCTATTCTCGTATTTGTGGCATTGGTTTCATTCACCGGCCCATGGATGGACTTTATTTTACCAACTCTAATTTTACGCAGTGAAGATAAAATGACTCTGGCAATTGGTATCTTTAGCTGGATATCCTCCAACTCAGCTGAAAACTTTACGCTATTTGCTGCTGGTGCATTATTAGTTGCTGTACCAATAACGTTACTTTTCATTGTTACACAGAAACATATTACTACCGGACTGGTTAGCGGTGCGGTAAAAGAATAAGATCAGGATAAGATATGATTACAATTAGTTCATTAAGCCACTCCGCAAAGAGTGCCGATAGCTACGCTTATAATAAAGAAACCCTACATATTAGATTTCGCACAGTCAAAGGCGAGGTCGCGAAAGTCTCTCTGTGGATCGGCGATCCCTATCAATGGGAGGAAGGTGGCCTAGATGGTGGAAACCTTGGCGGCAGCGACGCGCATGGATGGAGCGGCGGCAACGAAGTTCACATGGAAAAAGAGGGACAAAGCGAGAGCTATGACCACTGGTTTGCCGCATTTACTCCGTGCAAACGACGTAGCCGCTATGGTTTTATATTATACGGAAATAACGGGGAAAAATTATTATTTGGTGAACGACGCTGTGTTGATATAAGTAAACCACCTGTAGCAGAGACAGAACTGAGTAACTTGTCCAACTTTTTTTGCTTCCCTTATATCAATCCAGGTGATGTACTTTCTACGCCAGAATGGGTTAAAAAAACAATATGGTATCAGATCTTTCCTGAACGATTTTGCAATGGCGATCCATCGATATCGCCAGAAAACGTACAACCGTGGGGAACGCCTCCAGATTCAAAAAACTTTATGGGCGGTGATTTGCAGGGCATTATTAACAAACTTGATTATTTGCAAGATCTTGGCGTTAACGGTTTATACCTTTGTCCCATATTTACGGCTAACGCTAGCCATAAATATGATACCGTAGATTATTTTAACGTTGATCCCCATTTCGGTGGCAACGATCGGTTTAAAGAATTGGTGCAAAAAGCTCACCAACGAGGAATGAAGGTCATGCTGGATGCAGTGTTTAATCATATTGGTAATCAATCACCATTATGGTTAGATGTTGTAAAAAATGGTGATAAATCACCTTACGCAGACTGGTTCTGGATTAAAAAATTCCCGGTATACCCATCTGGTGATAAAAATGAGTGGGATTTCCGTAATTTCAATTACGAAACCTTTGGTAATGTTATTGAAATGCCTAAACTTAATACTGAAAACCCCGCTTGTCGTGATTATCTGCTGCAGGTGGCGAGATATTGGATTGAAGAATTTGATATTGATGGCTGGCGCCTTGATGTTGCCAATGAAGTCGACCACGAATTTTGGCGAGCTTTCCGTAGAACGGTAAAAAGCATAAAACCTGATTGTTATATTCTCGGTGAAATTTGGCATGAAGGCATGCCATGGCTGCGCGGAGACCAGTTTGACTCCTTGATGAACTATCCTCTAATGCAAGCAACTACTGACTATTTCGCTTTACAAGCATATGACAAAAAAACATTTATAGATATTGTTACCCATGCCTATCTTTGCTATCCACGTAACGTTAATGAAGTTATGTTTAATCTTCTTGAAAGCCATGATACTTCACGTTTATTAAGTCTGTGTGGTAATGATAAACGTAAAGCCCGGTTAGCCTATCTCTTTATGTTTAGTCAGGTGGGTTCTCCTTGTATTTATTACGGTAGCGAAGTTGGTATGAATGGCAGCAGAGCAATGGGATCGGAAGATAATCGTAAATGTATGATATGGGATGAACAAAAGCAGGATTTAGAGTTTAAGTCATTTATTAAAGATCTTATTCTATGGAGGAAAAAACATTCCGAATGGAATGATCCTAAAATACACTGGAATAATGTCGACCATCCGGCAGTTGTCGCTTTTAGCAGAGGAGAAGTACATTTCCTCCTTAATAATAGTGATGAATCTTTAGCTATTAATTATCAGGGCAGAACACTATCTCTGACACCTTTTGGGTTTTATATTATCGGTCTGGACCATAAGGACATCATATCATGAAACTCGGTATCTCACTTGCGATTGACTGGATACGTGGCGTGTTAATAGACGATGGTGAAGTTTGTTATCGTACTCAGGTATTAACACCAATAGACTGCCAGCAAAGTGTAGATACCGTATTACATATGATTTTTAGTATCCAGCGGACCTATGGAAATATTGACTTTGTCGGTATCAGCATTATGCAAAGCAACGTGTCCCGCTGGGGGCCGTTAGATAGAATAACCAATTTTTTCGAAATGGCTATAGATAAGAAGACTGGTATTCATTGCCAGTCTTTCGGCCCAGCACTTGTTGTTTTACAAAACCTAGATACGTCCTTATTATCAGGGCTAAAAGGTAATATTATGAGTATTGTCGTTGATTTTGGCTGTGAACTTTGTGTAGTCGATAAATACAACGATGATAGCGTATTTGACCATGCAATAAATGTTTCCTGGGCTCATCTCCCATTGAAAAATTATCAGCCACTCATTGATGGTATATCTCCGGTTTGCGAATGCTGCGGGATAGGATGCGTTCATCAATTCATTTCGACATCCGGGATCGAAAGACAGTATTTTCAGTTCTCTCTTCAGCGGAAGAGTGCCTTAGAAATAATTCAGGGAGTTGATGGCAGTGATGCATGGGCGCAAAAAGTCTACCGAATGTGGATGGATCAACTAGCCAGAGCCTTACTTGATCCAATAATGGTTTTTAAACCTAGATTGTTAGTGCTCAGTGGATTAGCAACAATACACTCAGACTTTCCGTTAAGTCTAAAAAGTGTATTAAGCCGACACTGTCCAAATAATTATCTACCAGAAATAATTCGCTTAAATTATGAAGAATATCGTTTTGCCTATGATGCGGCGATGGCTAATAAGGAAAAGGCGCAATACACCTCTACCCTTGCGTTGTAAGTAATGATAAACTAACAGACGGGCTATGTTGCATGTGAGGTTATGTTAATGAACGAACTGGTAAAAAAACTTATGGGTTTTGGCTTTACAAAGACAGATGCCAATGTATACATTAACTTGCTAAAAAACGGTCGTTCTAGCGGCTATAAGATAGCAAAAGAAATATCATTATCACGTTCTAGCGTCTACTCATCAATTGATAGTCTATATAAAAATGGCTTCATTTTTATGGCCGATGGCAATACTAAAGAGTATCAAGCAAAATCTCCCGAGCTTATTTTCAGCAACATAGAAAAGCAAACCATTGAAAACATCAATGTATTAAAAAAAGAACTCTCACGTATGATGCTACAGGAAGAGAAAGAGTTCATATATAACGTCTCTGGTTTTGATAATTCACTACAAAAAGCCAGAGAAATGCTCGAACTGGCTCAAATCGAAGTTTACCTGAACACTGACTTCCATCTTGAACTCATTGCTCAAGAACTCATTAATGCCGTTGAGCGCGGGGTTCGGATTATCGTGTTCTCATTTAACCGACTCGCGCTACCACATGAATCTATCGAATTGTACTCTCGATTTGAAATAGATGAAAAGATTTATCCATCACATCGTTTCATGCTAGTGATTGATATGAAAAATGCTCTAATGCTTTCCCATCGGGAAGAAACACATGGCTTATATACCAATAACAAATTACTAGTTAAAATCATGGCTGAACATATTCATAGTGATATTTATCTAACTGAATACGAAAAAATGGCACCGGAAAGAAAATGCCGGATATTAACCGTTCATGAGCTTGAAAATGATATGGTCAATGATGAACTATCGATATCATCAAAAAAAATGTAAGAATATGATGCAGTATATTTATATCCTGCGAGTATTGATTACAACTGTTTTATTGGCTACGTTCTGGTGACAGGCCTGCCAACTAAGTTGATGAACTCCTGCAGTGGACGTTGGCTTTTCCGATAAATAACTAGCAATATGGCACCCACTAAAGGCTTACGATTGCCTTCAAGTTAAGCAATACTGTATAAGCTAGGGGACTATGTAGCTTACTTATCCGGCGAAGATAGGCACTCATGAGATTGAATTATGAATACCGTTGAAGACTTCAACCAGATTTATACTGATGCAGGGTGTAACCTTGAGCAAACATTAGCTGATATTACAAGGCTTCATGTCGAGAATTAAGATAGCAAAAATCAGCTTAATGCGATGGCTGCGCAACTCCAGATTCTGCAGGTGTAGTGGCGAAGACCTTATCACCCGTGAAAAAAGCAATCTCGAGCGTATCGTCGCCACGCTCGAGATGAAGGAAATGACTCAGGGAACGCTGATCCGTAAATTGTGCACATATACAACGGCGTATCCGACAAGACAGGCGGTATTTGAATATGACCGGCTGGTACGCAACACCTATACGCTAAGATATTTGCGCGATCCGCAGCTGGAACGCAACATCCGGCGTTCCTTGAACTGGATTGAATCTTATCACCAGCTACGTGCCGCCATCGCTAAAGTCGGTGGAAAGAAAGAGTTAACAGTGAAAAATGACATTGAAGCAGACATCAGTAATCGGTGCGGGCGGCTGATTTCCAACGAGATCGTTTATTACATCTCAGCGATCCTGTCACGATTGCAGGATGGTCTGGAAGCCGAAAACAGTGACAAGGGTATTGAGGCACTAACCCGGATATTACCGGTGGCTTGGGAGCACATTTTGTTAAACTGACATTATACCTTCAGAGCAGTCGTGAAATTATTGGCTTGGATGCATTGCTCGCCAGTTCAAAATAGCAGTATTCTAAATCGATTTTGACAGGAGCCAGTCTCAAAATGACTAGAGCACGAAGCAGAAGCAGGGGCGCGAGCGTAGCTAACCTGCCGTGGAGGCGTTCAGCAGGTACCGCTGCGCCTGTTGCCGCTTCTGCGCATAGTTGCTGAGCAGCACTTGCTTTGATTTCCCTTCGTTGTCGTAAAACAGGCCGCCTTTATCGGCGATAAAGCGATAATGGTGTTCAATCTGGTTTATAACCCAGTCAATGCGTTGCAAGGTGAGCAAGGTACAAGACTGGCCATGCAGATCATCTTCGATATCCAGTACGTGGGAGCGGAAGGCCTCCAGGAAAAATAACTGGCTCAGCGCGGCAGAGTCCGCCAGCGCTGATTCCCAGCGTGCCGTTATCTGCTGTAAATGAGCCTGCACCTGCGGGGCAGCCCACCGGGCGCGTAGCCAGGCGAGCTTACGCCGGTAGCTTTCAACCGCTAGTCGCTTCAAATCGCGATAGTGCGCCAGCTGCTGCTCCGCGCCGGGGACCTGGGTCATCAGCCAGTTAAAAAAGAAGCGGGTCTCAAAGCGCTCGACAAAGTGAAAAAGGGGATCGGCCAGACCGTTGCTGTTGAATTCCCTGAGCGGATCGAAGGGATACATATAGCCAAAATCGAATAGCCACAGATGCTCCTCCCGGTCCACCAACAGATTTCCATTACAAAGATCCCACTCCATCAACCCCTGTTCTTCGCAAGCTTCCAGGGTAGTAAATAGCTGGGCGATCAGCGACGGGGTCAGTTGGTGAATCAGCTCGCCATCGATCCACGGAGAGAGAAGAATGCCGAGACGATAATCAGCATACAGCGTTGGGACGATGTGGGCGAAGCTCGGGGCGGTGACAGGGTTATCCTTCAGCCGCAGCAATGCCTGCCGGCTCTGCACTTCATTTAAAAACGACAGCTGGCCGTTAAGGTTGGCAACGCCAGCGACAGCGCGTCGTTTTTTTAAATTATACTCCTCGCAGCCGATGCGCAACCGGTAAACCTCACCGGTCAGGCCAGAACCGTATACCTGCACCACATACGGTGAATCGGGGCCCAGCGCGGCGAGGGTCTCCGGTGGCAGCGGGCAGTGGCTGACGTCGCCTACAATAAGGGCTTCTCCGCTGCGGTCAAACGCCTGCTGTTGCTGTTGTCTGAGGTTCATGGTGTCTCCGGGAATCTTTCGGCATCGAGAACGTACCGCGCTATAACACCTGAAAGCGGTAGTAAAAACATCCTACCTCCGACTGCCTTTTCAGGCTGAGCGGTGGCGCACCAGCGGAGGAAGCCAGGGGCATAGGGAAGTGGTCGGGACAGATGTTGTCAGCCTCGGTGGGTTTTAGCAGCCTGTTTATTCGCCTCATAGCGCTTCACTGCTCTTGACCCTTTTTTTACTCTAGCTCGTAATGTAAGCACACCTGTTTTAGTTCCACGCACTTTTTGAGAGTTCCGGTTTTTCAGCCATCAGCCGGTACTCTTCCGGCGTCAGATTATTCAGAGATTCATGAGGTCGCTCGCCGTTATATTCCATCAGCCAGCGCTCGGTAATTTCCCGTGCTTCATTCAGTGTTCTGAACAGGCATGATCTATGAACCGTACCGGGTTTCTTGGAGACTAAACTCTCAGTGAAAGGAGACCCAAAATGAAATCACAATCCGCCAAACGCTATCCCCCTGAACTGCGTGAGCGCGCTGTCAGAATGTTGTTGGAACACCGTGATGAGTATGACTCTGAGCCGGATGCCATTCGTGCCATATCGTCAAAAATCGGGTGCCATTACGACACCCTACGAGCCTGGTTGCGTCAGCATAAAAATGATGTCCGTGGTGGTGTCAGCCCCGTCAGCACTGATGATGGTGGACTGAGCACCAATGAGCGCCAGCGTTTAAAAGAACTGGAGCGTGAAAATCGGGAGCTACGCCGCAGCAATGATATATTGCGCCAGGCCTCAGCTTATTTTGCTCAGGCGGAGCTCGACCGCCACTGGAAAAAATAATGCCACTTATGCAGCGTCTGAGTGGTACACACGGGGTCGGGCCGGTATGTCGCGAACTGGATATTGCCCCGTCGACATATTACTGGCATCAGCAACGCCAGCTACATCCTGAGAAATGTAGCCAACGAGAAAAGTGCGATGCTCAAATCATCCAGGAGATAAAACGCGTTTACGGAGAAAATTACAGTGTCTATGGGGCACGATAAGTCTGGCGTCAGTTGCTCCGCGAGGGCTTTAGCGTCGCCCGGTGTACTGTTGAACGCCTGATGAAAATAATAGGTCTTCGGGGCGTACTCCGTGGCAAAGTCATCAAGACCACGATCGGTCGTAAAACAGCGGCAGCAGCGGATCTGGTAAACCGCCAGTTTGTGGCAGAACGTCCCAATCAGCTTTGGTGTGCAGATTTTACGTACGTTAGCACCTGGCATGGCTTCGCCTATGTGGCGTTCATCATCGATGTGTTCGCAGGCACGATCGTTGGCTGGCGGGTCTCATCGTCGATGGAAGCAAGGTTCGTGCTGGATGCTCTGGAACAAGCTCTGTGGGCACGTCGCCCCTCAGGTACAATCCATCACTCGAACAAGGGCTCCCAATATGTGTCACTGGCGTACACCCAGCGGCTGCAGGAGGCGGAGCTGTTGGCGTCGACAGGCAGTACAGGCGACTCTTACGATAATGCCCTGGCCGAGAGTATCAATGGCCTTTACAAAGCGGAAGTGATCCACCGTAAAAGCTGGAAAAACCACACGGAAGTGGAGCTTGCGACACTGGCGTGGGTGGACTGGTTCAACAATCGAAGGTTACTGGAACGGCTAGGACACATACCGCCGGTAGAAGCCGAAAAAGCTTATTATGCTACCAGTACAAATAATGATCTGGCAGCCTGAGCTTCCGGACTAAACACTCTCCAAAAAAACCGGGGCGGTTCAGTGCGGACTTAACAGCGCCCCTCTTGGCACATCCCTGACGTCCCCACCTTCCAGGCTTTTACCTCTTTCAACCGCTCACATTGCTCAAAACCGTATACCACTTAAAATCGAACTTCCGATATACGGATCGGTATCCTGTATCATGCGATATGCCAACAGATACCATCAGATATTATGAGAACAAGAAACGAACAGAATTTAGAGTATCTAGCTGATTTCAGAAATAAAAAAAGCCGCCCTTAGGCGACTTAATTGCATCGTATGGTGCCGAAGGCCGGACTCGAACCGGCACGTATTTCTACGGTTGATTTTGAATCAACTGCGTCTACCGATTTCGCCACTTCGGCACTGAAGGGGATGCGGAAACGTTCTGGATTATACCTGTCGGCGGCGGTCATGCAAGCGACAGCGTGTCGTCATTGCGCTAAGTGTTGAAAAAAACAGCGCTATCCTGCGCAGCGTCACCTTTTGCTGCCGTTCCACAGCGCGACTGCCACCAGCAACCCTCCTCTCACAACCCCCCACAACCCCAACTCCACCTGCCAGCCACTCCCCTTTCCCCTTGATCCCCCCAAACTCCACTCAAACTTATCTCAAATTTTTCTCACATCAATCTCACCCACATACCTCAACACAACCCAACGCTCCCCCACCTATCCCCAATATCCAAACCTCCAATATTCCCCCCAACCCCGCCCGCCACCATTCCCATATATTCCAGAAAGTTTTAGCCAATGCCTTTTTGTTATTCAACCACCCCGCAGCCAAATATTAATTTCATCAATATTTTTATAACTTTACATTAATGAAAAGTTTTCTTTTTGCCGTTTATTCCAGGATTTTCCTCAGGCGTGAAGGGTTCCGGTAAACACTATTTTTACTAGTCGCTGTACGAGTCTTGATGGACATATTCACTCGATGAATTAACTCAGGAGAATACTTGTGACGACGTTAAAACCTTTGCTGGCCCGCAACCGCAGCTGGGCGCTGCAGAAATGTCAGCATGATCCGGACTATTTCGAAAAATGGATCGACGGGCAGCGGCCCCACTCGCTGTGGATCGGCTGCTCCGACAGCCGCGTGCCCGCCGAGGTGCTCACCGGCAGCCAGCCCGGCGAGCTCTTTGTCCACCGCAATATCGCCAACATGCTCGACTCCGCCGACGACAACGTCATGAGCGTCCTGCAGTATGCCCTCGACTACCTTGAGGTGGAGCGGGTGGTGCTCTGCGGCCACTACGGCTGCGGCGGCGTGCAGGCGGCGCTCTCCCTGCCCACCCTGCCGCTGGCGCAGGAGTCCTCGGCGCTGGCTCGTCGCATCGGCCAGCTGCGCCACACCCTGCATCACGAAATTGCACAGATCGCCGATGGGTGTGGTGTTGCGGCCTCCCCCGGCGCCAGCGCCGACGCGGAGCGTTCTCGCCATGCGCTGGACGCCCTGGTGGAAGCCAACGTTCGCGCCCAGTTCGCCCGTCTGCTGGAGAGTGAACCGGTGCAGGCGGTGCTCGCCAGCGGGCGACCGCTCAGCCTGCACGGCTGCGTCTACGATCTGGCTTCCGGCCATTTAACCACCCTCGTCGAACACCTCTCACCGCAGGAGCACGCCCCATGAATACGTTTCGTCAGGACTCTCTCGCCGGCATCGTCGTCTTCCTTGTCGCCCTGCCGCTGTGCCTCGGCATCGCCCAGGCCAGCGGCTTACCGCCCTTCGTCGGCCTGCTGACCGGCATCATCGGCGGCCTGGTCGTCACCGCCCTCAGCCCCTCCCGTTTCGCCGTCAGCGGCCCCGCCGCCGGACTGGTCACCATCGTCGTCGCCGCCATTGAATCCCTGGGTTCCTTCTCCCTCTTCCTGATGGCGCTGGTGCTGGCCGGCGTGCTACAGCTGCTGTTCGGCATCCTGCGCGCCGGGCGCTTTATCTCGCTGGTTCCCGCCAGCGTCATCAAAGGCATGCTGGCGGCGATCGGCATCCTGCTGATTATGCAGCAGATCCCCGTCGCGCTCGGCACGGCGGAAGAGACCGGACTTGCCGAAGTGGTTCAGGGCAACGCCGCTTTCTCCGTCACTGCGATTGCCGTCGCCGCGGGCGGCCTGCTGGTGCTCTGGCTGTGGGGCTCGCCGCTTATCCGCCGGGTGAAGAGCCTGCGCTGGATCCCCGGGCCGCTGATCGCCGTCCTGCTCGGCTGCGTGACCACCCTGCTGCTGACCCATTTTGCGCCGCAGCAGCTGGCCGCTCTGCCGCGTATTACCCTGCCGGCGTTCGGCAGCCTCGGCGACCTGCTGGGCGAGCTGGAATCTCCCGCATGGAGCGCGTGGCGCAATCCGTCGGTGTGGGTGGTGGCGGTGACCCTGGCGCTGGTCGCCAGCCTCGAAACCTTGCTGAGCCAGGAGGCGCTGAAAAAGCTGCGCCCGCAAAATCCGCCGCCTTCGCCGAACCGCGAAATGGTCGCCCAGGGCGTCGGCAACCTGCTCTCCGGCGTGCTGGGGGCGATGCCGATCACCGCGGTGATCGTCCGCAGCTCGGTGAACGTCAGCAATGGCGCGCAGAGCAAACTGTCGATCTTTATCCACGGCGTGCTGCTGTTGATCTGCGGCCTGTGGTTCAGCGGCCTGCTGACCCTGATCCCGCTCGCCAGCCTCGCCGCCGTGCTGCTGTATACCGGCTATAAGCTGGCGACGCCGCGGCTGTTCATCGAGCAGTTCCGCCAGGGGGCGGCGCAGTACGTTCCGTTCCTCGCCACCATCGGCGGGATTATCGCCTTCGGCATGCTGGCGGGGATTGGGATTGGTCTTGCCACCCAGATGGCGTTCAGCCTCTGGCGCAGCCATCGCCACTCGCTGCAGCTGGCGCGCTACGATGACCACTACGTGCTGCGGATCCAGCAAAATCTGACCTTTATGCACAATCCGCATCTGCTGGCTCTGCTGGCGAAAATTCCGGAAAAGAGCGTGGTGATCGTCGAGCACGACAGCGTCGGCTATCTCGACCCGGACGTGCGGGCGGTGCTGGATGATTTTGCCGAGAGCGCCCCGCAGCGCGGCATCCGCCTTAATCAGTGGCCGCTGGCCAGCCGCTGACCTTAACGGGCGGTTGGTCCGCCCGCTTCGCGACCCCTCCGATTGCCAAGCGCCGGGGAATACCATGCTCTACACTTTCTGGGTTATCACGCCAACCCCAAGGAAATGAACATGAGCATCATTAAAAGCTACGCCGCCAAAGAAGCGGGCGCCGATCTGTCGCTGTGGGAATACGATGCCGGCGAGCTGCAGCCGGAAGATGTCGAAGTTGAAGTGGAATACTGCGGGATCTGCCATTCGGACCTGTCGATGATCGACAACGAATGGGGCATGTCGAGCTACCCGCTGGTGGCCGGTCACGAGGTGATTGGCCGGGTGGCGGCGCTGGGCAGCGCGGCGCAGGATAAAGGGCTGAAGATTGGCCAGAAGGTCGGCATCGGCTGGACGGCGCGCAGCTGCGGCCATTGCGACGCCTGCATCAGCGGCAATCAGATCAACTGTCTGGAAGGCTCGGTGCCGACCATTCTCAACCGCGGCGGCTTCGCCAATAAGCTGCGCGCCGACTGGCAGTGGGTGATCCCCCTGCCGGAGAGCATCGATCTGGCGTCCGCCGGCCCGATGCTGTGCGGCGGCATCACCGTCTTTAAACCGCTGCTGACCCACCACGTCACCGCCACCAGCCGCGTCGGGGTGATCGGCATCGGCGGCCTCGGCCATATCGCCATTAAGCTGCTGCGGGCGATGGGCGCGGAAGTGACCGCCTTCAGCTCTAACCCGGCCAAAGAGCAGGAAGTGCTGGCGATGGGCGCCGATCGCGTGGTCAACAGCCGCGATCCGGAAGCCTTAAAAGCGCTGGCCGGTCAGTTTGATCTGATCATCAACACCGTGGCGGTGGATCTCGACTGGCAGCCGTACTTCGAAGCCCTGGCTTACGGCGGCAACTTCCATACCGTCGGCGCGGTGATGAAGCCGTTCCCGGTGCCGGCCTTTACCCTTATCGGCGGCGACCGCAGCATCTCCGGCTCGGCGACCGGTAATCCGTCCGAACTGCGCACGCTGATGAAATTCGCCGGGCGCAGCAAGGTGGCCCCGACCACCGAGCTGTTCCCGATGTCACAAATTAACGAAGCGCTGAAGCACGTTCGTGAAGGCAAAGCCCGCTACCGCGCGGTGCTGAAAGCCGACTTCTGATGGTTCTCTCCCGCCGGGCGGCCCGCTCGCCCGGCGTTTTCCCCGTCGCTTCATCAAACCGTCATCTCCCCGCCATGCCTCTGTAGTCATTGCTTCCCACAATCCGGGCTTCGATAAATGGCTGAACGAGATGCGCGTCACCATGAGAAAGACCTGGCTTCCCTGGCTGATCCTGTCGCCTTCCCTGCTGTTTTTACTGCTGTTTACCTGGTTCCCGCTGGGGCGTTCGGTGTATGACAGCCTGTTTGATACCCGCATGGCCAGCGACGGCGCGCAGTATGTCGGGCTGGATAACTTCGCCCGCCTGTTTGCCGATAACGTCTTCTGGCAGTCGCTGGGCAATAACCTGCTCTATATCCTGCTGACGGTGGTGCCTGGGGTGACCCTCGCCCTGCTGCTGGCGGTCGCCCTGAGCGAGAACCATCGCGTCAACCGCTGGCTGCGCACCGCCTTTTTCTTCCCGATGATTATCCCGATGGTCAGCGCCGCCGCGCTGTGGCTGTTTATCTTTATGCCCGGCCTCGGCCTGCTCGACCACTATCTGGCGAAGCTGTTCGGGCCGATGAACAACAACTGGCTGGGACGCAGCAACAGCGCGCTGCTGGCCCTGGCGCTGATCGGCGTGTGGAAGTTCGCCGGCTACTACATGCTGTTTTTCCTCGCCGGGCTGCAGAGCATTCCGGCCTCGACGCGGGAAGCGGCGCTGATGGAGGGGGCTACCCGCACGCAGGTCTTTTTTAAGGTCACGCTACCGCTGCTGCGCCCGACGCTGAGCTTTGTGATCACCACCGCGCTGATCTACTCCATCACCCAGATCGACCACGTGGCGGTGATGACCCGCGGCGGGCCGGACAACGCCACCACCGTGCTGCTCTATTACATCCAGAATCTCGCCTGGGATACCCACGACCTCGGCAAAGCCTCCGCCGCCACCTTCCTGACCCTGGCCGGGCTGTTCGCCTTCTCGCTGATTAACCTGAAACTGCTGGAGAAAGGAGCCCACTATGAGCGCTGAAATCTCGCCGCTGCTGGTCCGCACGCCCGCCGCCGCCCGTCCGCTGTGGCTGCGCCTGCGCCGCTCGTCGCCCTTTACGCTGACGGTAGTAATGTGCTGCCTGGCGCTGCTGTGGATCAGCCCGTTTATCTGGATGCTGGCCACCTCGTTCAGCGCTACCACCTTCGGCGACGATATGGCGTCGCTGCTGCCCCGCCTGCCGCTGACCCTCGATAACTTCCGCGACGCCTGGAACAGCGCCGACTGGCTGAGCCTGTACGCCAACACCCTTATCTTCACCTTCGGCACCTTCTTCGTGCAGCTGTTGACCATCACCACCGCCGGGTACGTCTTCGCCTGCCACGAGTTTCGCGGCAAGCAGACGCTGTTTCTCCTGTTCCTGGTGCAGCTGATGATCATGCCGGTAGTGATGATGGTGCCGAACATGCTGACCCTGAAAACCTTCGGCCTGCTCAACACCCTCACCGGGGTGATGATGCCCTACTTCACCTCGGCGTTCGGCGTGTTCCTGATGCGTCAGGCGTTCCTCGCCATCCCGAAAGAGCTGGAGGAGGCGGCGCTGATGGAGGGCTGCCGCTGGTGGCAGGTGCTGTTCCGCGTGCTGCTGCCGATGTCCTGGCCGTCGGTGCTGGCCTTCGCCACCGTCAGCATTACCTACCACTGGAACGAGTACCTGTGGCCGCTGATGATGCTCAACGATCCCGATAAGCAGGTGCTGACCGTCGGGCTGGTCTCCTTCGCCATGGGCGCCGAATCCGGCGGCCAGTGGGGCACCATCGGCGCCGGGACGCTGATGGTCTGCCTGCCGCTGATGCTGGCGTTCATCCTTTTTCAGAAACAGTTCCTGCGGAGCTTCGGCTTCTCCGGGATCAAATAAGGAGTGATTCATGCTGTTAGCGCACATTTCCGATACCCATTTCCGCAGCCGCGGCGAGAAGCTGTATGGCTTTATCGACGTCAATGCCGCCAACGCCGACGTGGTCTCCCAGCTTAACGCGCTGCGCGAGCGTCCGGGCGCGGTGGTGGTGAGCGGGGATATCGTCAACTGCGGCCGCCCGGAGGAGTATCAGGTGGCCCGCCAGATCCTCGGCAGCCTGAACTATCCGCTGTATCTGATCCCCGGCAACCACGACGACAAAGCCCATTTTCTGGAGCATCTTCACCCGCTGTGCCCGCAGCTGGGCAACGATCCGCAAAATATGCGCTATGCGGTGGATGACTTCGCCACCCGCCTGCTGTTTATCGATTCCAGTCATGCCGGCACGTCAAAAGGCTGGCTGACCGACGAGACCATCGGCTGGCTGGAAGCGCAGCTGTTCGAGGGCGGCGACAAACCGGCAACGGTGTTTATGCACCACCCGCCGCTGCCGCTGGGCAATGCGCAGATGGACCCGATCGCCTGCGAAAACGGCCACCGTCTGCTGGCGCTGGTGGAGCGTTTCCCGTCGCTGACGCGCATCTTCTGCGGCCATAACCACAGCCTGACCATGACCCAGTATCGCCAGGCGCTGATCTCCACCATTCCCGGTACCGTCCATCAGGTGCCGTACTGCCACGAAGACACCCGGCCCTATTACGACCTCTCCCCGGCCTCGTGCCTGATGCACCGTCAGGTCGGTGAGCAGTGGGTGAGCTACCAGCACTCGCTGGCCCACTACGCCGGCCCCTGGCTGTACGACGAAAACATCAGTTGCCCAACGGAAGAGCGCTAACCGCCATGCTCAGTCTGCAAAACATCAGTAAACGTTTCGACGGCAAACCGGCGCTCAGCGCCCTGTCGCTGGATATTCACGAAGGCGAATTCGTGGTGCTGGTCGGCCCGTCGGGCTGCGGGAAAAGCACCCTGCTGCGCCTGCTCGCCGGGCTGGAGCCGGTCAGCGAAGGCCAAATCTGGCTGCATGATGAGAACATCACCGCCACCACGCCGCGCGAGCGCAACTTCGCGATGATCTTCCAGAACTATGCCCTGTTTCCGCATCTGTCGGTGCGCGACAACATCACCTTCGGCATGAAGGTGCGCAAGGAAGAGAAAAGCAGCTGGCAGCCGCGAGTGGATAAAGTGGCGCAGATGCTGCAGCTGGAGGCGCTGCTCGACCGCAAACCGGCGAAGCTCTCCGGCGGCCAGCGCCAGCGGGTGGCGATGGCCCGGGCGATCGTGCGCAATCCGCGGCTGTTCCTGATGGACGAGCCGCTCTCCAACCTCGACGCCCGCCTGCGCAGCGAAGTGCGCGACAGCATTATGGCCCTCCACCAGCAGCTGAAAACCAGCACCATCTATGTGACCCACGACCAGACCGAGGCGATGTCGATGGCCGACCGCATCGTGGTGATGAACGGCGGCCACGTACAGCAGGTCGGGCGCCCGGAGTATCTGTATGCCAATCCGGCCAACCTGTTCGTCGCCGGGTTTATCGGTTCGCCGGCGATGAACCTCCTGTCGCTGCCCTGCGCCAACGGTGAAGTACTGTTGGGAGAACAGCGCCATCCGCTGCCGCCGCGCCACCGGGATCAGACCCGCGTCTGGCTGGGCATTCGCCCGGAACATATTACCGACCGCGTGGAGGAGGGCCATCTGCGCCTCCCGGCCACCGTTCTGCAACGAGAACTGATGGGGGCCGACTACCTGCTCCACGTCAGCACCCCGATCGGCACCCTGCGCTTTAGCCGCCGCCACCGCGGCACGGTGCCGGAGAAAGGCGAGTCACTACCGATCGGCTTCTCGCCTGCCGATGTGCATCTTTTTCATGCTGAGACCCAGCATAATTTACTGATGGAGTGTAATCATGTTTAAACCTCTTACGGTAGTCGCGGTTGGCCTCAGTCTTGCCCTGAGCGGCGCGGCGCTGGCAAAAGAGAAAATAGACTTCATGTTCCCGGCGCCGGTGGACGGCAAGCTGACCATGGAGATGACCCGCGTCATTAAGCAATTCAACGACTCGCAGCAGGATGTCGAAGTACGCGGCATCTTCACCGGCAACTACGACACCACCAAGATCAAAGCCGAATCGGCGCAGAAGGCCGGCCAGCCGCCGGCGCTGGTGATCATGTCCGCCAACTTCACCACCGATCTGGCGCTGAAGGATGAGATCCTGCCAATGGACGAGCTGTTTAAATATGGCGATCAAAAGGCTGGCGATTTTCTGCAAAAGGAATTCTGGCCCGCGATGCATAAGAACGCCCAGGTGATGGGCACCACCTATGCGATCCCGTTCCATAACTCGACGCCGATCCTCTACTACAACAAGACGATGTTCGATCAGGCCGGGATCAAACAGCCGCCGCAGACCTGGGCCGAGCTGCTGGCCGATGCCAAAAAGCTGACCGACGAAAGCAAAGGCCAGTGGGGGATCATGCTGCCGTCGACCAACGACGACTACGGCGGCTGGATCTTCTCGGCGCTGGTACGCGCCAACGGCGGGAAATACTTTAACGAAGACTATCCTGGCGAGGTCTATTACAACTCGCCGACCGCCATCGGCGCCCTGCGCTTCTGGCAGGATCTGATCTACAAGGACAAGGTGATGCCGTCCGGGGTGCTGAACTCGAAGCAGATCAGCGCCGCGTTCTTCTCCGGCAAGCTCGGGATGGCGATGCTCAGCACCGGCGCGCTGGGCTTTATGCGCGAGAACAGCAAAGACTTTGAGCTTGGGGTAGCGATGCTGCCGGCCAAAGAGCAGCGCGCGGTGCCGATCGGCGGCGCCAGCCTGGTGAGCTTTAAAGGCATCAACGAGGCGCAGAAGAAAGCGGCGTATCAGTTCCTGACCTATCTGGTGAGCCCCGAGGTGAACGGCGCGTGGAGCCGCTTCACCGGCTACTTCTCGCCGCGCAAGGCGTCATATGATACGCCGGAGATGAAGGCCTATCTGCAGCAGGATCCGCGGGCGGCGATCGCGCTTGAGCAGCTTAAGTACGCCCATCCGTGGTACTCCACCTGGGAGACCGTGGCGGTGCGTAAGGCGATGGAGAACCAGCTGGCGGCGGTGGTCAATGATGCCAAAGTGACGCCGGAAGCGGCGGTTCAGGCGGCGCAGAAGGAAGCCGACGCGCTGATGAAACCTTATGTGGATAAGACCGCGCTGGCGGAAGTGAAGTGACGCGTTACCCGTCATCGTCACCCTCACCCTGGCCCTCTCCCTGAGGGAGAGGGGACGGTACGGCGCCGTGGTTAAGCCCTGAATCCGGGAGAGGGGACTGTCCGGCGCTGTGGTTGAGCCCTGAATCCGGGAGAGGGGACGGTACGGCGCCGTGGTTAAGCCCTGAGTCCGGTTGAGGAAGGAAAAAAAGCAGGCCATACCCGGTATGGCCTGAAAATGTCACAACGATTAGATCCCTGCCGTTTCGCGGATATATTTGCGCGCTTTGACGGCGTATTCGAAAGGATTGGCCAGGGCAGGATCCTGCTCGGCTTCCACCACCATCCAGCCTTTATAGCCAAAGTCGTCCAGCAGCTTGAACACCGGACGGAAATCGATCACCCCGTCGCCCGGGACGGTGAAGGTGCCTTTTTTCACGCCGTCGAGGAACGACAGGCCGTCGCGGCGCACCTGGTCGATCACTGGCGGACGGACGTCTTTCAGGTGAACGTGGTTGATGCGCGGCAGATACTTTTTGAGGATCGCCAGCATCGGCGCTTCGCCGCCTTCGGAATACCAGGCATGGCCGGTATCGAACAGCAGGAAGACGCGCTCGTCCACCAGCGACATAAATTTGTCGATTTCCGCAGTGGTCTGGATGCCGGTGCCCATGTGGTGGTGCAGACAGACCTGCATCCCCTTCTCCGCCGCCAGGCGGCCGAGGGTGTTATAGCCTTCCGCTACCCGCTGCCACTCTTCGTCGCTGAAGCACGGCTTCGCATCGCCGAGGATCGGTTTATCCAGCCCCTGGATGCTGCCGCTCTGCTCGGAGCAGCCAATCACTTTCGCCCCCATCGCATGAAGGAAGTTCATGTGATTGACGAATTCATCAATGGTTTTTTCCCGCTGGCCGTTGGCGAAGAAGGTGCTGAACCAGGCGTTGCAGATCTGAATGCCGCGGATATCCAGCATCGGCTTGAGAACCGCCGGGTCGCGCGGATATTTGCTGCCGACTTCGCTGCCGGTAAAGCCGGCCAGCGCCATTTCGCTGACGATCTGCTGGAAGGTGTTTTCGCTGCCAAGCTCCGGCATATCATCGTTAGTCCAGCCGATCGGGGCGATAGCCAGTTTGACGTTATCTTTGTTCATAGTAGGGCTCCTGCCGCTGCGCCTTAGCGGCGCAGCAATTCACGTTCAATAAGTTCACGGGTTTCCACTGCCTGGTATTTCATTTTTTCCGGGTAGCCAAACAGCGAGGTGGCGACAATCGGCTCCCCGCCGACCTTGAAGGTCTGCTCGGCGAATTTCATTTCGCGCAGGGTGCGGAACAGCGCGTCGAAATCCACATCCCCTTCCCCGACGCCTACGTGCTGGTGCACCACGGCATCCACGCCCGGCGGGTTAACGATATAGCGGCAATGTTTCGTATGGTTGCGGGTATCCGCAATCAGGACATGGGAGAGATCGCTCCCGGCATAGCGCAGCATGCTCGCCACGTCGCCGACGCCTTTGTCGTAGAAAAAGGTGTGCGGCACGCTGTAGACGTACTTCACGTTATCGCTGCGGAACGATTTCACAATATCGACGGTTTCATTGTTCTCTTCGCAGAAATCCCAGGGATGCGCCTGGATCTCCACGCGGATGCCTTCCCGCTCAAAAATCGGCAACAGCTCTTCCATGGAGCGATAGAACATTTCATCGCAGATTTCGGGCTGATTCGGATCGCCGGAGAACTCGGTGTTGATCACCTGAACGCCCATCTCCACCGCAATTTCCACCAGCCGTTTCCAGTTTTTCACCGCCGCCTGACGGCGCAGTTCGTCCGGGCCGGACCAGCGGTAGACGCAGATAAACGACGACAGCTCAAGGCCGGTATCGCGCAGCGCCTGCTTGTACTCCGCCATGATCTCCCGGCTGGCGCGCGGGTGCTTGTAGAACGGGTTAATCTGCGGGTGCGGCGACTGTTCAATGTACTTGTAGCCCCACTCCGCTACCTGATGGACCATGCGGGTGATCCCGAGGTCCTTAATCACATCCACATCAAAGGCAATTTTCATCGTCGTTACCTGTGCAAAGAAGTTCCGTCAGCAAAACGCGCTTAACGTTTGTAGAATGCCGGGCACTCAGGCAGCGTCACCTCAACCGGCTCGCTGGTTCCCTGCGCTTTAATGCAGGCGTCCGCCGCCACCGACGCCGCGTAGCCGTCCCAGGCCGACGGGCCGTGCAGCTGGCCAGCTTTGACGTCGTTGATAAAGGCCTGCAGCTCGACGTCGTAGGCTTTGATAAAGCGGTCTTTCCAGTCGGTCAGAATGGCGGTCGACAGACTGGCGGACTTGCGCATCTGGACGGCAGACGGCTCCGGCAGACGGGCAATCCCGGTTTCGCCGACCACTTCGCACTGGATGTCATACCCGTACTGGCAGTTCACAAACACTTCGACGTCGATCAGGGTGCCTTTTTTGGTTTCAAAGGAGACGATCTGCGGATCTTTCAGGCGCGCATGGGTGTGCGAGGTGGAGCGCGGGAAGCGCACCTGCACGGAACGGTAGTCATCGTTCAGCAGCCAGCGCAGCACGTCCAGCTCGTGGATCAGGGTGTTGGTGATCGCCATATCGGTGGTGTAGTTCTCGCCGACCGACTGGTTGCGGTGGGCGCAGCGCAGCATCAGCGGCGCGCCGATATCGCCATCGTCGATCACTTTTTTCAGCGCCAGATAGCCTTCGTCGTACGGGCGCATAAAGCCAACCTGCACCAGACGACGGCCGGCCTTCATTTCAGCATCAACGATGCGGCGGCAGCCTTCCGCAGACATCGCCAGCGGTTTTTCGCAGAACACCGGCTTACCAGCGGCGATGGCAGCCAGGGTGTACTCTTCGTGGGTCGGGTCCCAGGAGGTGACCAGGATGGCATCGACATCGCTGGCGTTAATCACGTCGTGGCCGTCGGCGTAGACTTCCGCCTGCACGCCCGGCAGCGCGACCGCCGCACGGGCGTTGTCGGCATTGATATCAGACACCGCCACAACGGTGGCGCCCTGCAGAACCTGGGTGCAGCGACGGATGTGTTCTTTACCGATAGCGCCAGCGCCGATGACACCTAATTTGAGCGACATAATGGTTTTCTCCGTAAGTCTGTAGGATTCAGGGTAGAGGTTCGTTTTAGTAATCACGCGCCTGGGCGCGCTTTTCATTAATCATTTGCGCCACCTTGCGGATCCGCTCTGAGAGCGCCGTCTGGGCGACTCCGACGTTCCACCAGCTGCCGTATTTGTGCACCATGGTCTTCGGCAGCACTTTAATATCAATCAGGGTGCTGACCGTTTCGCGACGGGCGGCGTCCAGCGCGTGGCGCAGTTCGTCCAGGGTGGTGACGCGCCAGGTTTTGCAGCCGTAGCCGGCGGCGATGGTGGCGAAGTCCACCGGCACCAGGCCGCCCTGCAGCTGGCCGGTTTCCGGCTGGCGGTAGCGGAACTCGGTGCCGAAGCTGTCCATCCCGTGCTCCATCTGCAGGTTGTTGATGCAGCCGTTGGCCATGTTGTCGAACAGCACGACGTTGATCTTCGCCCGCTCCTGCAGGGAGGTGACCAGCTCAGAGTGCAGCATCATGAAGGAGCCATCGCCGACCAGGGAGTAGACTTCGCTCTGCGGCTGCGCCAGCTTCACGCCCAGCGCCGCGTTGACTTCGTATCCCATGCAGGAGTAGCCGTACTCCACGTGGTAGGTGTTTTCCGCGCGGTTGCGCCAGACGCGCTGCAGATCGCCGGGCAGGCTGCCCGCCGCCGCGACGATCACCGCCTCGGCCGGCAGCGTTTCATTCAGTACCCCAAGGACGCTGCTCTGGGTCAGGGTGGAGTCGGTGATCTGGCGGAACTCGCGATACACCGATTCGCGATCGAGATGATCGTCGATCTCCGGCACAAAGGATTTTTCCTGCCACACCGCCTGGTAGACGCGCTGGGTCTCTTTTAACTGACGGCTCTGCACGCTCTCGATCTGCGCGCCCCAGCCGGCCTGCCAGCCGCTGTCCGCCAGCCCCGCGTCGAGGGCGGTCATCGCTTCCCGGGCGTCCGCCAGCATGGCAATGCCGTCCAGCTTCCAGGCGTCGAAGTTGCTGACGTTAATATTCAGGAAACGCACCTCCGGGTGCTGGAAAATCCATTTCGAGGCGGTGGTAAAATCGCTGAAACGGGTGCCGACGCCGATCACCAGGTCGGCCTCTTTCGCCAGCAGGTTCGCCGCCAGGCAGCCCGTCTCGCCGACGCCGCCGACGTTCAGGGGGTGAGACGAGACCACCGTCCCCTTCCCGGCCTGGGTTTCGGCGAAGGGCACCCCGTAGCGCTCGGCGAAACGGGACAGCGCTTCGCCCGCGCCGGAGTATTTCACCCCACCGCCGCAGACGATCAGCGGTTTACGGCTGGCTTTGATGGCCGCGACGGCGTCCGACAGCTGCGCGGCGCTGGCCGGGCGGCGGTCGAGACGGTGCACGCGGCGCGCAAAGAAGGATTCCGGGTAGTCCCAGGCTTCGCCCTGCACATCCTGCGGCAGGCACAGCGTCACCGCGCCGGTTTCCGCCGGGTCGGTCAGGACGCGCATGGCGTTGATGCAGGCGCTCATCAGCTGTTCCGGGCGGGTAATGCGGTCCCAGTATTTGCTGACTGCGCGGAAAGCGTCATTGGTGCTGATGCTGAGATCGTAGCTCTGTTCAATTTGCTGGAGCACCGGATCCGGCTGGCGGGTGGCGAAGACATCGCCCGGCAGCAGCAGCAGCGGAATGCGGTTGGCGCTGGCGGTGCCGGCGGCGGTGATCATGTTGGCCGCCCCTGGACCGATGGAGGAGGTGCAGGCGATAATCTGCCGGCGCAGGGCCTGGCGGGCAAAACCGGTGGCCGCGTGGGCCATCCCCTGCTCGTTACGCCCCTGATAGACGCGCATATCGCCGCTGTCCTGCTCCAGCGCCTGCCCCAGCCCCAGGACGTTGCCATGGCCGAAAATCGCGAAAATGCCTTTCACGAATTTCAGCTCTACGCCATCCACTTCCAGGTACTGGTTATCGAGGAACTTCACCAGCGCCTGCGCCGTTGTCAGTCTCAGTTTGCCCATGATGCACAATCCTTATTGTTCAGTATTTGTGTGTGGCGTCGCGCCGATGCCGCCGGGGCCGTCGTTCACGTCACTGGAATACCTGTGGATTATAGGCAAACATTTTTTTCATTAAATACAAATACAGAAGAAATATTTCATTTTGCGAGAGGGATCAAACTCTCTACCCATTTCATACGTTTCACTTACATTCCAGACACGTTTTCGGACCCTTTTTTGCCGCGCCACACGACAATATCCCCTTAAAAATCATAGGTAAAGAAACCGCTTCCGGCGTTTCACTTTCCCCTGGGGCGACAGAGGGGCCGATCCACGCTCGCGCGAGGCTCAGTGCGGCAGAGTGGTAGATCCCTCACACTTTTGGTTTTTTAATTTCGAACGAGTTTGCAAATGAAATATTTATTTCTCAAACTAAGGGTAACCAATAACCCTCAGGCTGTTCACGGAGTCGACGTCGGGATCCCGACCCTTCCAGGCAGCAGACACCAAAAAGGAAATCCTAGCTATGAATGCAGCAGTAAAGCGGCTCGACGTCATCTGTATAGGTCGGGTGGCCGTCGACCTCTATGCCCAGCAGATCGGTTCGCGGCTAGAAGACGTTGCCAGTTTCGCGAAATATCTGGGCGGCTCCTCCGGCAACGTGGCCTTTGGCACCGCGATTCAGGGGCTGAAATCGGCCATGCTGGCGCGCGTTGGCGATGAACACAACGGCCGTTTCCTGCGTGAAACGCTCAACCGCGCCGGGGTGGATACCGAGTATCTGATTACCGACAAATCTCGCCTGACCGCGCTGGTGATGCTGGGGATTAAGGATCAGGAGACCTTCCCTCTGATTTTCTACCGTGATAACTGCGCCGATATGGCCTTAACGCCTGACGACATTAGCGAGGAGTATATTGCCTCCTCCCGGGCGCTGGCGGTGACTGGCACCCACCTGTCGCACGCCAATACCCGCGCCGCGGTGCTGAAGGCGCTGGAGTACGCTCGCCGTCACGGCCTGCGTACCGCGCTGGATATCGATTACCGTCCGGTGCTGTGGGGGCTCACCTCGCTCGGCGATGGCGAAACCCGTTTCATTGAGTCCGGACCGGTCACCAGCCAGCTGCAGGAAGTGCTGCATCTGTTCGATTTGGTGGTGGGAACCGAAGAAGAGTTTCATATTGCCGGGGGCAGCACCGATACCCTGACCGCGCTGAAAAATGTGCGCAATGCCACCAAAGCCACCCTCGTCTGCAAGCGCGGGCCGATGGGCTGCGTGGTGCTGGAAGGCGACATCCCGGACAGCTGGGACCAGGTGCCGCTGCAGCAGGGCGTGCGCGTGGAGGTTCTCAATGTGCTGGGCGCCGGGGATGCCTTTATGTCGGGCCTGCTGCGCGGCTGGCTCAACGACGAAGGCTGGGAGCAGGCTTGCCGTTACGCCAACGCCTGCGGGGCGCTGGTGGTCTCCCGCCACGGCTGCGCGCCAGCGATGCCCACCAAAGTCGAACTCGATGACTACCTGCTGCGCGCCGAATCGGTGCCTCGCCCGGACGTCGACGAGCGCCTCAATCACCTGCACCGGGTCACCAGCCGCCGTCAGCAGTGGCCGGAGCTGTGCATTTTCGCCTTCGACCATCGCAAACAGCTGGCCGACCTGGCACGGGAGACCGGGCGCGATGAAGCCTGCATTCCGCAGCTCAAGCTGTTGTTGTTAGCCGCGGCCGAAGCGGCGGCGCAGGAGGCGGGTCTCGATCAGCGCAGCGGCATTCTGGCCGACGGCACCTACGGCCAGCGTGCGCTCAACGCCATTACCGGCAAGGGCTGGTGGATTGGGCGCCCCATCGAGCTGCCCAGCTCGCGACCGCTGCGTCTGGAGCATGGCAACATCGGCTCGCAGCTGATCGACTGGCCGCTGGAGCATGTCGTCAAATGCCTGGTCTTCTATCATCCTGCCGACCCGGCGGCGCTGCGTGCAGAGCAGGACGCCCTGCTGCTGGAGGTGTGGCAGGCCTGTAACAAGTCAGGCCATGAGCTGCTGCTGGAGGTGATCCTGCCGGAAAATGGCCCGGACAAAGACGAGCGCCATTACCACACCATGCTGGAACACTTCTATCAGCTGGGGATCAAGCCGGACTGGTGGAAGCTGCCGCCGCTCTCCAGCGCCTGCTGGCAGCAGATCACCGCGCTTATCGAGCGCGAAGATCCGTGGAGCCGCGGGATCCTGATCCTCGGCCTCGACGCGCCTTCCGACAAACTGCGCGCCGGTTTCGCCGAGGCGGCCGCACATCCGATGATCAAAGGTTTCGCCGTTGGGCGCACCATCTTTGGCCTGCCGTCGCGGCGCTGGATGCAGGGTGAGCTCAGCGATGAGGCCCTGATAGAGGAAGTGAAACGCAACTACCTGACGCTTATTGGCTACTGGCGCGAAGCCCGCCGCTGATCCCCCGACGCCCGTCTCCGTCACCTTGCGGAGCGGGCGTTTTTCTGTTTCTTCGTGAAATGAATCGCGTATTTCGTCGCAATAAATGAAAAATTCGCTTCATTTGGTACACTGGAAGCCATATTCCTTCCATTTTCTCAGAGCGCACTCTATGGCCAATAACCCAACACAGCTGACCATCCTGCAGGATGAAATCAGGCGTCGCTACGATACATTAAGCAAACGCCTGAAACAGGTCGCCCGCTATATCCTTGATAACAGCAATAGCGTGGCTTTCGATACCGTGGCCTCCATTGCGCAACAGGCGGATGTTCCCCCTTCCACGTTGATTCGTTTTGCCAACGCCTTCGGCTTTAGCGGCTTTAACGAAATGAAACAGATGTTCAAGCAACATTTGATGGAAGAGACCGCCAACTATACCGAGCGCGCCCGTCTGTTCCGCCAGACCACCAGCGATGAGTCCAGCCCGCCGGAAACGCCGACGGAAATCCTCAATATGTTCACGATGGTGAACAACCAGGCGCTGCAGCAGCTGGCGATGCAGACCTCCAGCGATGAGCTGGAGCGCGCGGTGGCCCTGCTGGGCGAAGCGGAAAATATCTACGTCATTGGCCTGCGCCGGTCGTTCAGCGTCGCCTCCTATCTGACCTATGCGCTGCGCCACCTCGATCGCAAAGCCTTTCTGATCGACGGCCTCGGCGGCATGTTCACCGAGCAGTTGAGTCTGGTCGGCCCGAAAGACGTGGTGGTGGCGGTGAGCTTCTCGCCGTACGCCCGGGAAGTGGTCGAGCTGGTGGAGCTGGGCGCGCAGCGCAAAGCGCGGCAGATCGCGATCACCGACAGTCAGGTCAGCCCGCTGGCGGCCTTCAGCGACGTCTGCTTTGTGGTGCGTGAAGCGCAGGTGGATGGCTTCCGCTCGCAGGTTGCCTCCCTGTGTCTGGCCCAGACGCTGGCGGTTTCGCTGGCGCTGAACAGCAGCCAGGAGTCCGAGGCCAAGCAGAAGGCGTGAGATAAGCCGCCTGGCGTTTGTGACCCGGCGGAGTCGTATAAGCCTGCGGGAGGATCTCGTAGGCCGGATAAGGCATTTATGCCGCCATCCGGCACAAAGGCGGGTATGGAGCCGGAGGTGTCCTGCCCGGCGGCGCTGCGCTGGCCGGGCCTGGGATATGTGCGCCTGCGGGTCGCCGGAGATAATGTTATTGATATGCAACTTTATTAATCCGGGAAAAGCGTTTGTCGCATGTGATTTCAGCGCACATTGCGCTCCCGGTTAATCGTCTACGTTATGCCTGGCATGGCGCAGGGAGCGCACAGGGGGCGGCCAATCGCCGCCGCCCCCTGCACCCCCGGGCTCCGGCCAGCAAAATCGCCACTGCGTGGTACCTTCGACTTTTCCCTGCAGGCTTCGGGTCGGGCCGAGGCAGCGTCCGTGCAAAACACGGCCCTCAGCCCGCATCCATGCGGGCTGCCCCGGCCTTCCGGGAACGTCTCAGCGATTTTGAGGCCGTCAGCACCGGCAGTTTCAGTCGCACAAGTGGGTCAATCAACAGCAGGTCGCACGACCCCCTGGACGGGCAAGGCGTGAGCCGCCGCCCGGCATAAAAGCGGCTCCGTGCCCGCGGTCATCGCCCGGCGGCGCTGCGCTTGCCGGGCCTACGATATATGAGCTCACGTGAGGATACCGTAGGCCGGATAAGGCATTTATGCCGCCATCCGGCACAAAGGCGGGTATGGCGCCGGAGCTTGCCCTGCCCGGCGGCGTTGCGCTTGCCAGGCCTGAGGTATAGGGGCTCACGGGAGGATGCCGTAGGCCGGATAAGTGTAGCGCCATCCGGCACGAGACGGGTACGGTGCCGGAGGTTCCTGCCCGGCGGCGCTGCGCTTGCCGGGTCGGGGAGTGGGATTCCGCGGAGCGTTTCGCTAACAAACACCCGCCGCCCTCAAACAAGAAGGCCGGTTAGCATCGCTAACCGGCCTTTTGTATCCGCTTCTGCACCGCGCGTCAGTCGTGGCGCGGGTACTCCGGCGTGTTGATCCAGGCGTGGTCATCTTCCCAGGTGAACAACCATTTCCGATCCGGCCCGGCCATCACGTTCAGATAGTAGCTGTCGTAACCGGCAATCGCCGCCACCGGGTGGTAACCGCGCGGCACCATCACCACATCGTGGTTGTAGGGCGCCATACAGGCGTCCAGGCTGCGGTCGTCGGTGTAGACCCGCTGGAAGGCAAAGCCCTGCGGCGGATCGAAGCGGTGATAGTAGGTCTCTTCCAGCTGCGTCTCTTTGCCCGGTAGAGCGGTATCATGCTTATGCGATGGCCACGAACTGGTGGCCCCCTCGTCGGTGTACACTTCCACCACCAGCAGGCAGTCCGCCTCGGCGCTGTCCGGCAGAATATTATGCACCCGGCGCTGGTTGCGCCCTTTCCCTCGGTGCTCTACGCCGACATCTTCCGGCCGAATGAGGCGTGCCGGGAAGCGGCCTTTGCCCGGCGCGCTGCATACCGCCAGCTCCAGATCGGAATCGGCAGTCACCTCGACTTTATCCTGCGGCGGGACGTAGACCGACCACGGCGGGGTGCGTTCAAACGGCGACATCCGTTTACCGAGATTCGGGAAATCGGCATGCTGCGTTTTCACCGACGCCAGCCCGGCGACCAGCACCAGGCACAGCTCGCGATCGCCGCTCTCCAGCGTCACGGTCTGCCCTTTTTTCAACATCCAGACATCAAAGCCGATATAGCGCCAACCGGCGCTTTGCGGCGTAATATGCTGGATCTGTCCCTCTTTTCGCGATTTAGCCAGTAACGACATGGCGCTCTCCTTCGCCGATTAACCTAATGTCGGCATGCTGAATTCAGATACGGTCTGCTGCCCTGCCGGCCAGCGTACGGTGGCGGTCTTCATGCGCGTGTAGAAGCGCACGCCGTCCGGCCCGTGGACGTTCAACGCGCCAAACACCGAGCGCTTCCAGCCGCCGAAGCTGTGGAACGCCATCGGCACCGGGACCGGCACGTTCACCCCAACCATCCCCGCCTGCACGTCGTGGACGAATTCACGCGCGGTGTGGCCGTTGCTGGTGAAAACGGCGCTGCCGTTGCCAAACTCGTGGCTGTTGACCAGCTCAAGGGCGCTGTCATAGTCCGCCGCGCGCACAATTCCCAGCACCGGGCCAAAGATCTCTTCGCGCCAGATGGTCATCTCCGGGGTGACGTGATCGAATAGGGTGCCGCCGACATAATAGCCTGCGTCATAACCCGGCACGCGCAGTTTGCGGCCATCGACCACCAGTTTTGCCCCTTCGCTCTCGCCTTTATCAATATAGCCAAGCACTTTTTTCTGGTGGGTATCAGACACCACCGGCCCCATCTCGTTCTCTTCCTGGCCGCGCATGCAGCCCGGCCCCACTTTCAGCGCTTCCACCAGCGGCTTCAGGCGGGCGATCAGTTTGTCGGCAGTTTCATCTCCCACCGCTACCACCACCGGCAGCGCCATGCAGCGCTCGCCTGCGGAGCCAAAAGCGCCGCCCATAATGGCGTTAACGGTGGCGTCGAGATCGGCATCCGGCATCACAATCGCGTGGTTCTTGGCGGCGCCGAAGGCCTGCACGCGCTTGCCGTGGGCGCTGGCGGTCTTGTAGATATACTCCGCCACGCCGGAGGAGCCGACGAAGCTCACCGCCGCAATACGCGGGTCAGTGTACAGCTGCTCAGCATCTTCATTGCTGCAGTGCACGACGTTAAACACGCCGTCCGGCAGACCGGCCTCTTTCAGCAGCTCTGCCAGCCGCACAGCGGCCGTCGGCGCCAGCGCGGGCGGCTTGAGAACGAAGCTGTTGCCGCAGGCCAGCGCCAGCGGGAACATCCACATCGGCACCATCGCCGGGAAGTTAAACGGGGTGATCCCGGCCACCACGCCCAGGGGCTGCATCAGCGAATAGCTGTCGACGCCGGTGCCGACGTCAGAGGAGTATTCGCCTTTAATCAGGTGCGGGATCCCGCAGGCGAATTCGACCACTTCCATGCCGCGGGTCAGCTCGCCCAGCGCATCGGACCACACTTTACCGTGCTCGCTGACGATGATCCCGGCCAGCTCTTCCACGTGCTGCTCCAGCAACATTTTGAAGTTGAACAGCACGCGGGCGCGGCGCAGCGGCGTGGTACGGGACCAGCTGTCAAACGCATCGCGAGCAACCTGAATCGCCTCGGAGACTTCCTGCGCGGTTGACACCGTGACTTCGCGCACCGCTTTGCCCGTCGCCGGATCGTACACCGGCATCGTTTCGTTGCTGCTGCTGATAACGGTTTTCCCGCCAATAAAGTTTCCTGTGATCGTCATGTTCTCGCCTCATAGTGAAGGGGGCCAGCGCACACCGGCCCGTCGCTGATTCTGCTGTGCTATAACCGTAGTAAAATGAAATTTATATTTCAACATTGTCGTGAAATGAAATTTCATTTTGGTGATAACAGTCGCATTTTGCGCCGACGGATTGCCTGTGCGCTTCCCGCATCCCGCCTCGTCGCCTCAAGACGCCCGGCTTCCCGCCGCTGTCGCCCCCGTCGTCGGGGCCAGTGATATTTTGCGAGACAGCTCAAACATTCATCATTTCCATTCTTGCTAATTTTGGAATAAACGTTTTGACTGTTAGCCAATTGAACGAACCTATCCCCTCTTCCGTCAGGAGTGTCCTATGGCCATCGCAATGCAACGTTTTTGTATTAACCGCAAAATCGCGCCAGCGCTCAGCATTGAAGCGTTTTTCCGTCTGGTGAACCGTCTGGGCCTGAATAAGGTCGAGCTGCGCAACGATTTACCCAGCGGAAAAGTGACCGACGATCTGAGCCATCAGCAGGTGCGCGAGCTGGCGGCGCGCTACCACATCGAGATCCTGACGATTAACGCAGTCTACCCCTTTAACCGTCGTAGCGAAGAGGTGCGGAAGTTGACCGAATCGCTGCTGAAAGAGGCCCAGGCCATCGGCGCCAAATCGCTGGTGCTCTGTCCGCTTAACGACGGCAGCGAAGTGCCGGCCAGCGACACCCTGGGCACCCTGCGCGATCTGTCGCCGCTGTTTGCGTTCTATGGCATCCACGGCCTGGTGGAGCCGCTGGGCTTCCCGCAAAGCTCGCTGCGTTCGGCACACCAGGCGCAGACGCTGATCCACGACGCCCGCGTGCCGTTTAAGCTGCTGATCGACACTTTCCATCACCATCTCTACCCCCAGGCGGCGGACGAGTTCAGCCAGGTGGAGGTGGCGGATATCGGGCTGGTGCACCTTTCAGGAGTGGACGATAGCCGTCCGCGCGAGCAGCTCACCGATGCCGAGCGCATCATGCTGACCCCGCAGGATCGTCTTGGCACCTGCGAGCAGGTTAAAGCGCTGGAAGCCCGCGGCTATCAAGGGGTATACGCTTTTGAACCCTTCGCACCTGAGCTGGCGCAGTGGAGCGAAGCGGATATCGAGCGCGAAATTGAGCAGAGCATCGCGCTTATCCAGCGCCACTGCGCCTGAAGCCTGCTCTGGACAGCGTGCGCGGCGCGTGACGATTTTCCCAACGCCGGACGACGAGGTTGCCTATAATCGTCGCAGGATAAATGGAGGAATCGATCATGAGCTCACCCTTGTTGATTGCGCGCACGCTGGATAACGCGCTGTATTTGCTGCCCGCGATGGCCAACCGCCATGGGCTGATCACCGGTGCAACCGGCACCGGTAAAACCGTCACCCTGCAAAAGCTGGCTGAGTCGTTCTCGGAGATTGGCGTCCCGGTATTTATGGCGGACGTCAAGGGCGACCTGACCGGCATTGCCGCCGCGGGGCAGAGCTCAGAGAAACTGCAGGCGCGGCTGGAGAAGATTGGCGTCAGCGACTGGGAGCCGCACGCCAACCCGGTGGTGCTCTGGGATATCTTTGGCGAGAAGGGTCACCCGGTTCGGGCGACGGTCTCCGATCTTGGCCCTCTGCTGCTGGCGCGCCTGCTCAATCTCAACGAGGTGCAGAGCGGCGTGCTGAACATTATTTTTCGCATCGCGGACGACCGCGGCCTGCTGCTGCTCGACTTCAAAGACCTCCGCGCCATCACCCAGTTTATCGGCGACAACGCCAAAGCGTTCCAGAATCAGTACGGCAATATCAGCAGCGCCTCGATCGGCGCCATCCAGCGCGGGCTGTTAACCCTGGAGCAGCAGGGCGCCGAGCACTTCTTCGGCGAGCCGATGCTGGATATTGCCGACTGGATGCGCGTCGATGCCAGTGGTAAAGGGGTGATCAATATCCTCAGCGCCGAAAAACTCTACCAGATGCCGAAGCTCTATGCCGCCAGCCTGCTGTGGATGCTCTCCGAACTCTACGAGCGTTTGCCGGAGGCGGGCGATCTCGAAAAACCCAAACTGGTGTTTTTCTTCGATGAGGCGCATCTGCTGTTCAACGACGCGCCGCAGGTACTGCTGGATAAAATCGAACAGGTGATCCGCCTCATCCGCTCCAAGGGCGTCGGCGTCTATTTCGTTTCGCAGAACCCGGCGGATATTCCCGACGCCGTGCTCGGCCAGCTGGGCAACCGCGTGCAGCATGCCCTGCGCGCCTTTACGCCGAAGGACCAGAAGGCGGTGAAAACCGCCGCCCAGACCATGCGCGCCAATCCGGCCTTCAGTACCGAGCAGGCGATCCAGGAGCTGGGCACCGGCGAGGCGCTGATCTCCTTCCTCGATGAGAAAGGCAGTCCGTCGGTGGTCGAGCGGGCGATGGTTATCGCCCCCTGCTCGCGAATGGGTCCGGTCAGCGATGACGAGCGCAATGGCCTGCTGAATCACTCGCCGCTGTACGGCAAGTATGAGGAGGAGGTGGACCGCGAGTCGGCCTTTGAGATGCTGCAGCAAGGGGTGCAGGTCGCCACCGGGCAGCAGTCGGCTCCGCCGGCGAAGGGCCAGCAGAGCGGCGATGACGATGGGCTACTCGGCGGCCTGAAAGATATTCTGTTCGGCAGCACCGGCCCGCGCGGCGGCAAACGCGACGGTATCGTGCAGACCGCGGCGAAAAGCGCGGTTCGCCAGGTCACCAATCAGATCGTCCGCGGCATGCTGGGCAGCCTGCTGGGCGGACGCAAGCGCTAAAAAAAAGCCCCCTCATCGTTGAGGGGGCTTATACGTTTCAGGCTTACCCGCTAGGCCTTGCGCATCATCAGCCAGAGGCTTATCAGGAAGAAGCTGGCGCTCGGCAACAGCGCGCCGATGATCGGCGGGATGCCGTAGACCAGGGTCAGCGGGCCGAAAATCTGATCCAGTACGTAGAAGATAAAGCCGAAGCTAATCCCCGTCACCACCCGCACGCCCATCGGCACGCTACGCAGCGGGCCAAAGATAAACGACAGCGCCATCAGCATCATCACCGCCACCGACAGCGGCTGGAAGATTTTGCTCCACATATTGAGCTGGTAGCGTCCCGGATCCTGGCCGCTGGACTTCAGGTATTTCACATAGTTGTGCAGACCGCTGATCGACAGCGCATCCGGATCCAGGGCAACCACGCCGAGCTTATCCGGCGTGAGGTTGGTTTTCCAGGTGCCGCTCACCATCTGCGACCCGGTCACCTGCTTTGGATCGGTCAGGTTGGATTCATCCACCTGCGACAGGCGCCACACTTTATTTTCACTATCGAACTTTGCCGAGGCGGCATAGCGCACCGACTCTAAACGACGCTCCGGATTGAAGGCATAGATGCTGACGCCCCCCAGCTCATCGTTGCCTTTCACGCGTTCGATATAGACAAAGTTGTGGCCATCTTTCGCCCACAGCCCTTGCTGAGTCGACAGCAGCGAACCGCCGTACATCTGCTGGGCGCGGTAGTTGCGCGCCATCTGTTCACCCTGGGGCGCCACCCACTCACCGATCGCCATGGTCAGCAGCACCAGCGGGATCGCAGTTTTCATTACCGCCAGCGCCACCTGCAGCCGGGTGAAACCGGATGCCTGCATCACCACCAGCTCGCTGCGCTGGGCCAGCATCCCCAGCCCCAGCAACGCGCCAAGCAGCGCCGCCATCGGGAAGAAGATCTGGATGTCCTTCGGCACGCTGAGGATGGTGTAGAGACCAGCGCCCAGCGCATCGTAACTACCCTGCCCGGACTTTTTCAGCTGATCGACAAACTTGATAATGCCGGAGAGCGACACCAGCATGAACAGGGTCATCATGATGGTGTTGAAAATCGTCTTACCGATATAACGGTCAAGTACGCCAAACGCCTGCATCAGGCCGCTCCTTTATTAAAACGGGCGCGGAAGCGGCGCATCGGCACCGTGTCCCACAGGTTTAACAGCACCGCCAGCGCAAAATAGAGCAGGTTAATCGCCCACATCCAGATAGCCGGGTCCATTTTGCCTTTGCCGCCGTTCGACTTAATCGACGTTTGCAGCAGGAAGAACACCAGGTAAAGCAGCATCGCCGGCAGCATCGACAGCACGCGCCCCTGACGCGGGTTCACCACGCTGAGCGGCACCACCATCAGCGCCATAATGAAGACGGTCGCCACCAGCGTGAAGCGCCAGTGCAGTTCGGCACGCGCGCGGTCGGTATGGGTCTGCCACAGAGTGCGCATATCCATCTGTTCGGTGTCGTCCGGATCGGAGGTCACTGCCTGGTGGCCGATAATGGCCTGATAGTTATTGAAGTCGGTAATGCGGAAATCGCGCAGCATCGCGGTGCCTTCAAAGCGGGTGCCCTTGTTGAGGGTCACCACCTGCGAGCCGTCTTTCTGCTGCGACAGCTCGCCGGAATCCGCCACCACCACCGAGGGGCGCGCATTGCCTTTCGGACGCAGTTGGGCAAGGAAGACGTCATGGAAGCGGTTGCCGTTGACGCTCTCGATAAACATCACCGCGTTACCATCGCTGGCCTGCTGGAACTGGCCCTGGGCCAGCGCCGCCATGCCGGGGTTGGCTTTGGCTTCGGCCAGCACTTCGTCCTGATGGCGCGACGACCACGGCCCCGCCCACATGACGTTGACCGCCGCCACCGCGCCGGTGAACAGCGCGAGGATCATCGCCGCCTTGATCAGCACGGCTTTGCTCAGACCGCAGGCGTGCATCACCGTAATTTCACTTTCGGTGTAGAGTTTGCCCAGGGTCATTAGCAGGCCAAGGAACAAACTTAACGGCAGGATAAGCTGCGCCATCTCCGGGATGCCGAGCCCCAACAGCGAGAGCACCAGATTGGTTGGGATATCGCCATCCACCGCGGCGCCGAGGATCCTGACTAATTTCTGACAAAAGAAAATCAGTAACAGGATGAATAGGATCGCCAACTGGCTTTTCAGCGTCTCACGAACCAGATATCTTATGATTATCACTATAAATACGCCCGTAAAAACCCGTTTTATTGCAGGAAAATTGCTTGTTTCATGGCTTAAACGTCATTTATTCTCTTTGGTCGTTGAAAACATCGCTAAGATTAAATGACTCATCGGTTCTGCATGTCAGGATCTTTTCTGACGAACCCAGGCCTTAATAACGTTAAGATTAACACGAAGTCACCGCAACAGCGGACATGAGTTACGAAAGCTTGCAATTATATACTCAATGGATTTCGAGTTGTAAGAAGGCAGCAGGGCTGTGACCCCTGGCGCGCGCGTTAGGCCCGCATCAGGTAAGCAGGCGCAGCCGGCGCATCTGCAACTTGAAAGGCGACGAGTATAGCCGTAGCCACCACTGTTGTCTTTAAGATTCAGGAGCATAGTGCATGGAGTTCAGTGTAAAAAGCGGTAGCCCGGAGAAGCAACGGAGCGCCTGTATCGTGGTCGGCGTCTTTGAACCACGTCGCCTCTCCCCCATCGCCGAACAACTCGATAAAATCAGCGACGGCTACATCAGCGCCCTGCTGCGTCGCGGCGAGCTGGAAGGCAAACCTGGCCAGACGTTATTGCTGCACCATGTGCCAAACATTCTGTCTGAGCGCATTCTGCTGATTGGCTGCGGCAAAGAGCGCGAGCTGGATGAACGTCAGTATAAGCAGGTCATCCAGAAAACCATCAATACCCTGAATGATACCGGTTCAATGGAAGCCGTCTGCTTCCTGACCGAGCTGCACGTCAAGGGCCGCAACAACTACTGGAAAGTTCGCCAGGCCGTTGAAACCGCCAAAGAGACGCTGTACAGCTTCGATCAGTTGAAGACCAACAAAAGCGAGCCGCGTCGCCCACTGCGTAAAATGGTCTTTAACGTGCCGACCCGTCGCGAGCTGACCAGCGGCGAACGCGCCATTCAGCATGGCCTGGCGATCGCCGCCGGCATCAAAGCGGCGAAAGATCTTGGCAACATGCCGCCGAACATCTGTAACGCCGCCTATCTGGCTTCCCAGGCGCGTCAGCTGGCCGATACCTACAGCAAGAACGTCATTACCCGCGTGATCGGCGAACAGCAGATGCGCGAGCTGGGGATGAACTCCTATCTCGCCGTCGGCAACGGCTCGCAGAACGAGTCGCTGATGTCGGTCATCGAGTATAAAGGCAACCCGTCTGAGGACGCGCGCCCTATCGTGCTGGTCGGTAAAGGCCTGACCTTCGACTCCGGCGGTATCTCCATCAAACCTGCCGAAGGCATGGACGAGATGAAGTACGACATGTGCGGCGCCGCGGCGGTGTACGGCGTGATGCGGATGGTTGCCGAGCTGCAGCTGCCGCTGAACGTCATCGGCGTGCTGGCGGGCTGTGAAAACATGCCTGGCGGTCGCGCCTATCGTCCGGGCGACGTTCTGACCACCATGTCCGGCCAGACGGTGGAAGTCCTGAACACCGACGCCGAAGGCCGCCTGGTGCTGTGCGACGTCCTGACCTACGTTGAGCGTTTCGAACCGGAAGCGGTTATCGACGTCGCGACGCTGACCGGCGCCTGCGTGATTGCCCTCGGCCATCACATCACCGGCCTGATGTCGAACCATAACCCGCTGGCTCATGAGCTGATCGGCGCCTCCGAACTGGCGGGCGACCGCGCCTGGCGTCTGCCGCTGGCCGACGAGTTCCAGGATCAGCTGGAGTCCAACTTTGCGGATATGGCGAACATCGGCGGCCGTCCTGGCGGCGCGATTACCGCTGGCTGCTTCCTGTCGCGCTTTACCCGTAAGTACAACTGGGCGCACCTCGACATCGCCGGTACCGCCTGGCGTTCCGGTAAGGCCAAAGGCGCCACCGGTCGTCCGGTCGCCCTGCTGTCGCAGTTCCTGCTCAATCGTGCGGGTTTTAACGGCGAAGAGTGATTGCCGTCTGATGCCCGGTGGCGCTACGCTTACCGGGCCTACGGAAAGATGCCGTTTGTAGGCCGGGTAAGCGTAGCGCCACCCGGCTTTGCATTTAAATCCACGACAAGAAGCCCCATATATGAAGAATGCAACGTTCTACCTTCTGGACAACGAAAACACCGTCGAAGGCCTGAGCGCCGTCGAGCAGCTGGTGTGCGACATTGCCGCAGAACGTTGGCGCAACGGCAAGCGCGTCCTGATCGCCTGTGAAGATGAGCAGCAGGCGATTCGTCTCGACGAGGCGCTGTGGTCGCGGCCGCCGGAGAGCTTTGTGCCGCATAATCTGGCGGGCGAAGGCCCGAGAGGCGGCGCGCCGGTGGAGATTGCCTGGCCGCAGAAACGCAACAGCAGCCCGCGGGACATTCTGATCAGTCTGCGGCTTAACTTTGCAGATTTTGCCACCGCTTTCACAGAAGTGATAGACTTTGTCCCTTACGAAGAAAATCTGAAACAACTGGCGCGCGAACGCTATAAAGCGTACCGCATGGCTGGTTTCAACCTGAACACGGCAACCTGGAAATAATGGAAAAGACATACAACCCACAAGATATCGAACAGCCGCTTTACGAGCACTGGGAAAAGCAGGGCTATTTCAAACCGAATGGTGATGAAAGCCAGGAGAGCTTCTGCATCATGATCCCGCCGCCGAACGTCACCGGCAGTTTGCATATGGGTCATGCCTTCCAGCAAACCATCATGGATACCATGATTCGCTACCAGCGCATGCAGGGTAAAAACACCCTGTGGCAGGCCGGTACCGACCACGCGGGTATCGCCACCCAGATGGTGGTTGAGCGTAAGATTGCCGCGGAAGAAGGGAAAACCCGTCACGACTACGGCCGCGATGCCTTCATCGACAAAATCTGGCAGTGGAAAGCGGAATCCGGCGGCACCATTACCCGCCAGATGCGCCGCCTCGGCAACTCCGTGGACTGGGAGCGCGAGCGCTTCACCATGGACGAGGGGCTTTCCAATGCCGTGAAAGAAGTCTTTGTTCGCCTGTACAAAGAAGATCTGATCTACCGCGGTAAACGCCTGGTTAACTGGGACCCGAAACTGCGCACCGCCATTTCCGACCTCGAAGTGGAAAACCGCGAATCGAAAGGTTCCATGTGGCACATCCGCTACCCGCTGGCCGATGGCGCGAAAACCGCTGACGGTAAAGATTACCTGGTGGTCGCCACCACCCGTCCGGAAACCCTGCTGGGCGATACCGGCGTGGCCGTCAACCCGGAAGACCCGCGCTACAAAGACCTGATTGGTAAATTCGTGGTGCTGCCGCTGGTTAACCGCCGCATTCCGATTGTTGGCGACGAACACGCCGATATGGAAAAAGGCACCGGCTGCGTGAAAATCACCCCGGCGCACGACTTTAACGACTACGAAGTTGGCCGCCGTCATCAGCTGCCGATGATTAATATTTTGACCTTTGATGGCGACATCCGCGAAAGCGCGGAAGTCTATGACACCAAAGGCAACGAATCCGACGTTTATTCCAACGAGATCCCGGCGGAGTTCCAGAAACTGGAACGCTTCGCGGCGCGTAAAGCCGTCGTTGCGGCGGTTGACGCCCTCGGCCTGCTGGAAGAGATCAAACCGCACGATCTGACCGTCCCTTACGGCGATCGCGGCGGCGTGGTTATCGAACCGATGCTCACCGACCAGTGGTACGTGCGTGCGGACGTGCTGGCCAAGCCGGCGGTGGAAGCCGTTGAGAATGGCGACATTCAGTTCGTGCCGAAGCAGTACGAAAACATGTACTTCTCCTGGATGCGCGATATTCAGGACTGGTGTATCTCCCGTCAGCTGTGGTGGGGTCACCGCATCCCGGCATGGTATGACAACGACGGCAACGTCTACGTGGGCCGTAGCGAAGACGAAGTGCGTCAGGAAAACAAACTCGGTACGGACGTTGCCCTGCGTCAGGATGAAGACGTTCTCGATACCTGGTTCTCCTCCGCGCTGTGGACCTTCTCCACCCTCGGCTGGCCGGAAAACACCGACGCCCTGCGTCAGTTCCACCCGACCAGCGTGATGGTGTCCGGCTTCGACATCATCTTCTTCTGGATCGCCCGCATGATCATGATGACCATGCACTTCATCAAAGATGAAAACGGCAAGCCGCAGGTACCGTTTAAGACCGTCTACATGACCGGTCTGATCCGCGATGACGAAGGCCAGAAGATGTCCAAATCCAAGGGTAACGTTATCGACCCGCTGGATATGGTTGACGGCATTACCCTGCCGGAGCTGCTGGAGAAACGTACCGGCAACATGATGCAGCCGCAGCTGGCGGAAAAAATCCGTAAGCGCACCGAGAAACAGTTCCCGAACGGCATCGAGCCGCACGGCACCGACGCCCTGCGCTTCACCCTGGCAGCGCTGGCCTCTACCGGCCGCGACATCAACTGGGATATGAAGCGTCTGGAAGGTTACCGTAACTTCTGTAACAAGCTGTGGAACGCCAGCCGCTTCGTACTGATGAATACCGAAGATCAGGATTGTGGCTTCAACGGCGGCGAAATGGTGCTCTCCCTGGCCGACCGCTGGATCCTCGCGGAATTCAACCACACCGTGAAAGCGTATCGCGAAGCGCTGGATAACTTCCGCTTCGATATCGCCGCCGGCATCCTGTACGAGTTCACCTGGAACCAGTTCTGCGACTGGTACCTGGAGCTGACCAAGCCGGTGATGAACGGTGGCAGCGAAGCGGAGCTGCGCGGGACTCGCCATACGCTGGTGACCGTGCTGGAAGGTCTGCTGCGCCTGGCGCATCCGATCATTCCGTTCATCACCGAGACCATCTGGCAGCGCGTGAAAGCGATCTGCGGTATCACCGCCGACACCATCATGCTGCAGCCGTTCCCGCAGTACGATGCTTCTCAGGTCGATGAAGCGGCGCTGGCCGATACCGAATGGCTGAAGCAGGCGATCGTCGCCGTGCGTAACATCCGTGCGGAAATGAACATCGCTCCGGGCAAACCGCTGGAACTGCTGCTGCGCGGCTGCAGCAAAGAGGCCGAGCGTCGTGTGAACGACAACCGCAGCTTCCTGCTGAACCTGGCGCGTCTGGAAAGCATTACCGTGCTGCCTGCCGATGATAAAGGTCCGGTCTCCGTGACCAAGATTATCGACGGTGCCGAGCTGCTGATCCCGATGGCGGGCCTCATCAATAAAGAAGATGAGCTGGCGCGTCTGGCGAAAGAAGTGGCCAAAATCGAAGGTGAAATTGGCCGCATCGAGAGCAAGCTGTCCAACGAAGGCTTTGTCGCCCGCGCACCGGAAGCGGTGATCGCTAAAGAGCGCGAGAAGCTGGAAGGCTACGCGGAAGCGAAAGCGAAGCTGATTGAGCAGCAGGCGGTGATCGCCGCGCTGTGATCCTCCCGCCCCTTGCCACCCGGCAAGGGGCGTTTTTTTATGAAACATCCTCGCTTGCGCTCTCCCCTGTCGCGATGTTATTAACATCATCATTCGTCTTTTTTGGGTAATGAGTCATTGTATGAATACGAGCGTCCCCGCGGCGACGTTGCTGCGTCGCATTACGGCGGCAGACAATGCCGCCATCGCCAGGGTCATCCGCCAGGTCTCGGCTGAATATGGCCTGACCGCCGATAAAGGCTATACGGTCGCCGACCCGAATCTCGATGAACTGTATGAGCTGTACAGCCAGCCAGGCTCTGCCTATTGGGTGGTGGAGAAAGAGGGCGAAGTGGTTGGCGGCGGTGGCGTCGCGCCGCTCGCCTGCAGCGAGCCGGATATCTGCGAGTTACAGAAAATGTATTTTATGACCAGCGCGCGCGGTCAAGGGCTGGCGAAGAAGCTGGCGCTGCTGGCGCTGGACTACGCCCGCGAGCAGGGCTTTAAACGCTGCTATCTGGAAACTACCGCCTTCCTGACGGAGGCGATCGGCTTATATGAACATCTCGGCTTTGAGCACATTGACGGGCCGCTGGGTTGCACCGGCCACGTTGACTGTGAAGTGCGGATGCTGAAAACGCTGTAGCGCCTCGATATCGCAGGCGTCCCCGGTAGCGCTACGCTTACCGGGGCTACAGTTCGGTAGCCCGGCTAAGCGTAGCGCAAGCCGGGGTATGTCCCGGATGGAACCCCTTGCACCTTACCCGTGCTCGCGGTGCCGTTTTTTTGTTGGGTGGCGGCTAACGCCTTACCCGACCTACGGCTCGTACCATTGCGGGCTGAAGCTCTCAACGCTATCTCTTTCCCCAGGGCTACTGAAACTGCCAGTGTTAGTGGCTACCGGGGCTGCAGGGCCCGAATACCGAGGGTTACGCCGCCACCGGCACACCGCTGTGAAAGCGGAACTCGGCCTCCGGCCTGAGGATCAGCGCCGCTTCCGCCTCGCCGAGCTGGCGCACCCGCTCGCTAATATCGTCTCCGGCAATCTTCTGCGCCAGATCCAGATAGTCCTGATAGTGACGCGCTTCAGAGCGCAGCAGCGACAGATAAAACTTCTGCAGATCGTCGTCCAGCCACGGCGCCAGCGCCGCAAAGCGTTCACAGGAGCGGGCCTCGATATAGGCGCCGCAGATCAACTTATCGATCAGCATCACCGGCTCGTGCGAACGCACCTCCCGCCGCATGCCGCGGGCATAGTTGCTGGCGGTGATTTTGACGTAGGGGATATCGCGCGCCAGCATCATCTCCCGCACCTGCCAGAAGTGATGTAGCTCCTCTTTAATCAGCAAAATCATGCTGTCCAGCAACTGGCGGCCCCACGGGTCGTCGGTCTGCGGCATGGCGCTTTTGTTGATCCGCTTATGCAGGGCGACGAAATCCGGCTCCGGCCCCCAGCGGTAGGTGAAGTCTTCATACGGCTTCAGGCAGGCCAGCAGCTCGTCGGCGTCGGCTTTATCCGCGACGTAGCGACGCACCAGCAGCATGGCGTTCTGCGCCGCTTTCAGTTCGCACACCATATGGTCGGTCAGCAGCAGCGGCAGGTTTTCCGGCTTGCGGGCTTCATCAATCCACGCCTGCGGTGTCGGGCAGTGCAGGAAGTTGATAATCGGGGAGAGTATCTGCGGGTAATCCATGGAAGTTCCTTGCTATACGGCGGCAGGCGCCGCCGTATCCATCTGCAGCTTAGTGGCGAACACCATCGTCGTCTTCATCGACAAAATCTTCGTCATCGTCGCCGTCTTCTTCACCGTTCGGGTCCTCATAATAGGTACCCCAACCGTCATACTCGACGTCATATTTTTCTGCCAGCGTCATCAGCTGTTCCACCTGGGCATCGATCAGGTCTGCGTTCAGCGCGCATTCGCTGAGAATATCGCAGCAGATGACCATGTCACCCTCTTCCACTTCCAGCTCTTCGGGCTCGGTCACTTCATAGCCCAGCTTGAACGCTTCCACCGCCACTTTCTCCAGCGTTTCGAAATCGTCTGCAGAGAGGTGATGCTCAATCGTGTACAGTGCGTCCGGATCGCTGCCATCCTCCAGCAGCTCTTCGATAATCAGACGCGTCTCTTCACGCTGTTCTTCCAGGTGTTCCGGGTTTGCCATGGCTCGTTCCTCATAATGTGCGGCAGTTGTCCCTATTGTCACATACCGCCGTCATTGCCTCCACTTCTCAGTGAAAGATTTCGATCACAGACTTGCAAATGAATATTCATACATATAAATTGAATTTTAATTCAATTAGTGGCCTATGCCAGGTGAGGGAACCATGTCTGCGTTTTACCAGAAGCATTTTTTAAAGTTACTCGATTTTACGCCTGCAGAAATCACCGCCCTGCTCGAGCTGGCGGCAAAGCTCAAAGCCGATAAGAAAAACGGTATCGAAGTCCAGAAACTGGCAGGGAAAAACATCGCGCTCATCTTCGAAAAAGACTCAACCCGTACACGATGCTCTTTCGAAGTTGCCGCATACGATCAGGGCGCCCGCGTGACCTATCTGGGGCCAAGCGGCAGCCAGATTGGCCATAAAGAGTCGATCAAAGACACCGCCCGCGTGCTCGGGCGGATGTACGATGGCATTCAGTATCGCGGCCACGGCCAGGAGGTGGTGGAGACCCTGGCGCAATACGCCGGCGTGCCGGTGTGGAACGGCCTCACCAACGAGTTCCACCCCACCCAGTTGCTGGCGGACCTGCTGACCATGAAAGAGCACCTGCCGGGCAAAGCCTTTAACCAGATGACGCTGGTCTACGCCGGCGACGCGCGCAACAACATGGGCAATTCGATGCTGGAAGCCGCAGCGCTGACCGGTCTGGATCTGCGCCTGGTAGCGCCATCGGCCTGCTGGCCGGAGTCTCAGCTGGTGGAGACCTGTACGGCACTGGCCAAACAGCAGGGTGGCAACATCACCCTGACGGAAGATATCGCCGCGGGGGTGAAAGGCGCCGATTTTATCTATACCGACGTCTGGGTATCGATGGGCGAGGCGAAGGAAAAATGGGCCGAACGTATCGCCCTGCTCCGCGATTATCAGGTTAACAGCGCGATGCTGGCGCTGACCGGCAATCCGCAGGTCAAGTTCCTCCACTGCCTGCCGGCATTCCATGACGACCAGACCACGCTGGGCAAACAGATGGCCGCCGATTACGGCCTGCACGGCGGCATGGAAGTGACTGACGAAGTGTTTGAGTCGGCGGCGAGCGTGGTTTTCGATCAGGCGGAAAACCGGATGCACACCATCAAAGCGGTGATGGTGGCGACGCTGGGCAAGTAGCCCCTCGCTGGCGGTCAAATCCCGGATAGCACGGCGCTTATCCGGGATATGGCTCGCCATTTTACGCCATCAGCATCTTCACTACCGCTTTGCGCACCTTCGCCGGGGCGCCTACGGCGCACAGCGGTTTATGCACTTCGCCGGGATAAAACACCACAAAATCCCCTTCGTTGAGGATCACCGTTTTCTCCTGCTGGCCTTCGGCAAGAAAAGCGATGTCTTTCTCCGCCAGCCAGTCGGTCTGCGGCTCTCCAGCCGGCAAGGTACTGAAGGTCATCCCCTCGATGCCGCGGAGCACAATCTGAATATCGAGATAGCGGGCATGGTATTCCGCGCGGCGCGCGGCCTGCGGCTCGGTGGTGTCTTCGGAAATCAGATAAAACAGGTTATTGCCGTCGATATCGTGTTTACCCAGCGGCGTCGCCTCGCTGACATGGGCGATGACGTGCTCAATGGCCTCGCGCAGCGCAGCAGGCAGCCATGGCTGCAGATGGTGGATATTGCCAATAATCATCACTTACCTCGAATATAAAACAGCATTTCATTTTATGACTTTATACCCCCATCGCCACTGCCATACCAGTACAGTTTCACCGTTCTTTGCGCTGGCGCACTTTTCTGCAGGCAAACGATTACCTGTTTGTGAATGAATCGCTTGATCGTCATAACGGTCTGCGTATAATGCCAGTCGTTTTGCCGGGAGGAAGCATGGCCAATTGCGTACGACATTCTGTCTTAGCGCGTCTGAACGCAGACGCTGGCCTGGCGTTTTTCTTTCCGTTGCTCATTGGATTCCCGAAGCCCCTTATTTAAGGGGCTTTTTTTTTGCCCAGGCGTCAGGAGATAAGCATGGCTAACCCGCTATATCAAAAACATATCATTTCCATAAACGATCTCAGCCGCGAAGACCTCGAACTGGTGCTGGCGACGGCGGCAAAGCTGAAAGCCAATCCGCAACCCGAGCTGCTGAAGCATAAGGTTATCGCCAGCTGTTTCTTTGAAGCCTCCACCCGTACCCGTCTCTCTTTTGAAACCTCGATGCACCGCCTGGGCGCCAGCGTGGTCGGCTTTTCTGACAGCGCCAATACCTCGCTGGGCAAAAAAGGGGAAACCCTGGCGGATACTATCTCCGTTATCAGCACCTACGTTGACGCCATCGTGATGCGTCATCCGCAGGAGGGCGCCGCGCGCCTGGCGACCGAATTCTCCGGCGGCGTGCCGGTGTTGAACGCTGGCGACGGCGCTAACCAGCACCCGACCCAAACCCTGCTCGACCTGTTCACCATTCAGGAGACCCAGGGCCGCCTCGAAAACCTCAACGTGGCGATGGTCGGCGATCTGAAGTATGGCCGTACCGTCCACTCCCTGACCCAGGCGCTGGCCAAATTCAGCGGCAACCGCTTCTACTTTATCGCCCCGGACGCGCTGGCCATGCCGCAGTACATCCTCGATATGCTGGATGAAAAAGGTATCGCCTGGAGCCTGCATAGCGCCATCGACGACGTGATGGCGGAAGTGGATATTCTGTACATGACCCGCGTGCAGAAAGAGCGTCTGGATCCGTCGGAATACGCCAACGTGAAAGCGCAGTTCGTCCTGCGCGCCGCCGACCTCGAAGGGGCGCGCGCCAACATGAAGGTGCTGCACCCGCTGCCGCGCATTGACGAAATCACCACCGATGTCGATAAAACACCGCACGCCTGGTACTTCCAGCAGGCCGGTAACGGCATCTTCGCCCGCCAGGCGTTACTGGCACTGGTACTGAATAGCGAGCTGGCACTGTAAGGGGGAATGAGAGATGACACACGACAATAAACTGCAAGTAGAAGCCATTAAACGCGGCACCGTGATCGACCATATCCCGGCGCAGGTCGGCTTTAAGCTGCTCACCCTGTTCAAACTGACCGAAACCGACCAGCGTATCACCATCGGCCTGAACCTGCCCTCCGGCGAGATGGGCCGCAAGGATTTGATTAAAATCGAGAACACCTTCCTGACCGACGAGCAGGTTAACCAGCTGTCGCTGTACGCCCCGCAGGCGACGGTAAACCGCATTGATGATTACGAAGTGGTGGGCAAATCCCGCCCGAGCCTGCCGGATCGCATTGACAGCGTGCTGGTCTGCCCGAACAGCAACTGTATCAGCCACGCCGAACCGGTTTCTTCCAGTTTTGCAGTGAAAAAACGCGCCGATGACATCGCACTCAAATGCAAATACTGTGAAAAAGAGTTTTCTCATTATGTGGTGCTGGCCAACTAAATGCGGTTGGTATTGGTGGTAGGCCTCCCTATAATGGCTACCACCCTACGCTTCGTCCTTCAGGCGGCGTCTGCGCCGGCGGCACAGCGCTTACCCTCTGGCGGCAACCTGAATGATTTTGCGTAACATTACTCAGTTCATCTGGAGATAACATGAGCAAAACTATTGCGACGGAAAATGCACCAGCAGCGATTGGCCCATACGTTCAGGGCGTTGATCTGGGCAGCATGATCATCACCTCTGGCCAGATCCCGGTCGACCCGAAAACCGGCAGCGTCCCGGAAGACGTGTCCGCGCAGGCGCGTCAGTCGCTGAACAACGTGAAAGCGATCGTTGAAGCCGCTGGCCTCACCGTCGGCGACATCGTCAAGACCACCGTATTCGTCAAAGATCTCAACGATTTCGCTACCGTTAACGCCACCTACGAAGCGTTCTTCACCGAGCACAATGCCACCTTCCCGGCGCGCTCCTGTGTGGAAGTCGCTCGTCTGCCGAAAGACGTGAAGATCGAGATCGAAGCCATCGCCGTGCGTCGCTGATCGCTTTGGTTGGCAGAAAAAAAGGCAGCCAGTGGCTGCCTTTTTTACGTGGCTCATCCGAAAATGCGCCCTTCACTGCCAGCCGTAGCGACGGCTGTAGAAACCTTTAACGGTCTGGGTCAGCACCATATAGCCCGCCAGGATCACCACCAGCCACGGGAAGTAGCTGAGCGGCAGCGCCTGCAGCTGCAGGTAGCCCGCCAGCGGCGAGAACGGCAGGGCAATGCCCACGGCCATCACCACCAGAGTCATGGCGAACAGCGGCCACGCGGCGCGGCTCTGAACGAACGGAATGCGCCGGGTGCGGATCATGTGCACAATCAGCGTCTGCGACAGCAGCCCTTCGATAAACCAGCCGGACTGGAACAGAGTCTGCATCTCCACGGTATTGGCGTGGAACACCCACCACATCAGGCCGAAGGTGAGGATATCGAAAATCGAGCTGATCGGTCCGAAGAAGACCATAAAGCGCCCGAGATCGGCCGGGTTCCAGCGCTGCGGTTTACGGATCTGCTCATCATCGACGTTATCAAACGGGATCGCCACCTGGGAGACATCGTACAGCAGGTTCTGAATCAACAGGTGCAGCGGCAGCATCGGCAGAAACGGCAGGAAGGCGCTGGCCACCAGCACGCTAAAGACGTTACCGAAGTTGGAGCTGGCGGTCATTTTGATGTACTTGAGCATGTTGGCGAAGGTGCGACGGCCTTCGATCACCCCCTCCTCCAGCACCATCAGGCTTTTTTCCAGCAGAATGATATCCGCCGCCTCGCGGGCGATATCCACCGCGCCATCAACCGAGATGCCAATATCCGCCGCGCGTAACGCCGGGGCGTCGTTGATGCCGTCGCCCATAAAGCCCACCACGTGACCTTCGCGTTTCAGCAGCGTCACGATACGCTCTTTATGCAGCGGCGCCAGACGTGCAAACAAAGTGGTGCGCTTCGCCAGCGCCGCCAGCTCGTCGTCGCTCATGGCTTCAATCTGGCTGCCAATCACCACTTCGCCCGCATCCAGCCCCACTTCATGGCACACCTTCGCCGCCACCAGTTCGCTATCGCCGGTGAGGATTTTCACCGTGATGCCGCTGGCCTTCAGCGCCTTCAGCGCCGGGGCGGTGGTCTCTTTCGGCGGATCGAGGAAGGCGATGTAGCCTTCGAGGATCAGGTCGGATTCATCGGCGCGCTGGTAATCGCCCTCGCGCGCCGGCAGGTATTTGGTTGCCACCGCCACCACCCGCAGTCCCTGACGGTTCAGGGTATCGGTGACCCGGCGGATGCGGCGCAGCATGGTGTCGTCCAGCGGTACGATTTCGCCGTTGTAGCGCACCTGGGTCGAGACGTTAAGGATCTCCTGCAACGCCCCTTTACAGATCAGCTGATGCGCGTCGCCCTGCTCTTTCACCACCACCGACATGCGGCGGCGTTCGAAGTCGAACGGGATCTCATCCACCTTCTGCCAGCGCTCCGCGAGGCCGCGGGCGGCCTCCAGCTCCACGCCTTCCAGCACCGCGGTATCGAGCAGGTTTTTCAGCCCGGTCTGGTAATGGCTGTTGAGCCAGGCGGTATGCAGCACTCTCTCGCTGGACTTACCGGAGACATCGGTGTGGTTCTCCAGCACGATCTTGTCCTGAGTCAGGGTGCCGGTTTTATCGGTGCAGAGAATATCCATCGCGCCAAAGTTCTGAATGGCGTCGAGGTGTTTGACGATCACTTTTTGTTTCGACAGCTTCACCGCCCCGCGCGCCAGCGTCGAGGTGACGATCATCGGCAGCATCTCCGGCGTCAGGCCGACCGCCACCGACAGTGCAAACAGCGCCGCTTCCCACCAGTCGCCTTTGGTGTAGCCATTAATCAACAGCACCACCGGGGCCATCACCAGCATAAAGCGGATCAGCAGCATGCTGACCCGGCTGATGCCTTTCTGGAAGGCGTTCGGCTCGCTTTCCTGCTCGCTGACGCGCCCGGCCAGCTGGCCAAACCAGGTGTTGCCGCCGGTGGCGTAGACGATAGCCTGCGCCGAGCCGCTCACCACGTTGGTCCCCATAAAGCACAGGGTGTCGCATTCCAGCGGGTTCTGCTGCAGCGGGTCGCGGCTGCGCGCGACTTTCTCTACCGGCAGCGATTCGCCGGTCAGCGAGGCCTGAGCGACAAACAGATCGCGCGCCTGAATAATGCGCAGGTCCGCCGGGATCATATCTCCCGCCGACAGCTTGACGATATCTCCTGGCACCAGTTGGTCGATAGGCAGTTCAAGCCAGCGGCTCTCCCCCTGCTCGTTCACCACCCGCAGCACCGTGGCGGTATTGCTGACCATCGCCTTTAGCGCATCCGCCGCTTTGGTCGAGCGCGCTTCCTGGATGAAGTTAAGCAGCGTCGAGATGCCGACCATCAGCGCGATAACGCCCGCGGCGAACAGATCTTCGGTGGAATAGGAGACGATGCCGAGCACCGTCAGCAGCAGGTTGAACGGGTTGCGATAGCAGGTCCACAGATGCACCCACCACGGCGAGGGCTTCTGCGCCGGGATCTGATTGTCACCATGTTTGAGGATCTTTGCCGCCACTTCGCCTTCATTGAGCCCTTCAGGGTGGCTGTCAAAGGCACGCCAGATCTCCTGGTCATCCATCGCCGCAACGTCCAGGCAGCGCTTGCCGAGCGAGTCCGGGATCGGCACGCTGGTCAGGTTACGGGCATCAGGCAGCGGATCGCGCTGGACCAAACGGCGTGGCAGATGGCGGCTAAGCTGCGCGAACAGCTGCCGGGTATAATTTTTCAACATAAACAGTCCCTCCGCGCTCGCGCGAGCGAACGCAGCGTCGCCAACAGGCGTAGCAAAGCCTACCTGTCAGGCATGTAATTTTTATGGCAGGGACATCAAGGACATCACTGCTTTACGCTTTCCGGTAAAGCAGTGTTAAACAGGCTTACCGGAAAGAAAGGTTGCTCCATCGAGGATGAGGAGTGGGATCGGGGTCCATAAATTCTCCGGTAAGTGAATATAAACGGCGCGGATTATAGCGCGCTCGTTGAGACATGTGTGGCATTTATGGCGATGATAAGCCCGCGCAACTAAACCGAACGTAAACCAGACTTTGCTCATTGCGGTTTGGTTGAGTAGCATTAGGCTCACTTCTACCATCCCTGACGAGAATTCCGCATGCAGAACCGGCTGACCATCAAAGATATTGCGCGTTTAAGCGGCGTAGGAAAATCGACGGTATCCCGCGTCCTTAACAACGAGAGCGGGGTCAGCGAACGGACCCGCGAGCGCGTCGAAGCGGTGATGCAGCAGCACGGTTTCTCACCCTCCCGCTCCGCCCGCGCCATGCGCGGCCAGAGCGATAAAGTGGTGGCGATTATCGTTACCCGTCTGGATTCCCTGTCGGAAAACCTTGCCGTGCAGACCATGCTGCCCGCCTTTTATGAACAGGGTTACGATCCGATTATGATGGAGAGCCAGTTCTCCCCGGGACTGGTTGAAGAGCATCTCGGCATGCTCGCCCGGCGTAATATTGACGGCGTAGTGCTGTTCGGATTTACCGGCATTGATGAGGCGATGCTCGCCCCCTGGCGCGATACGCTGGTGCTGATGGCCCGCGACGCCCCCGGTTTCGCCTCGGTGTGCTATGACGACGAAGGCGCCATCACGCTGCTGATGCAGCGGCTCTACGATCGCGGACATCGCCACATCAGTTTTCTTGGCGTCCCGCACAGCGACGTCACCACCGGCGAACGCCGCCATCTCGCCTACCTCGCTTTCTGTAAAAAGCATCGCCTGACGCCCACCGCCGCTCTGCCGGGCTTGGGCATGAAGCAGGGGTATGACACCGTCGCCAGCGTGCTGACGGCCGAAACCAGCGCCCTGGTCTGCGCGACGGATACCCTCGCCCTCGGCGCCAGCAAGTACCTCCAGCAGCAGGGCCGCGCTGCGCTGCAGCTCGCCAGCGTCGGTAGCACGCCGCTGATGAAGTTTCTCCACCCGGAAATCTTGACCGTCGATCCCGGCTATGCCGAGTCCGGACGCCGGGCCGCCCGGCAGTTGATCGAGCAGATCGCCGGCAGCGTCGAACCCCGCCAGATCGTGATTCCCGCCGCCCTGAATTAATCTCGTTCGGACGATTTATGTGATCGTCGCCGGGTTTTGGGAACGTTCCCATTTTGCAAATCAAGCGGAACGGTTAGGATGCCCTCAAGGTAAAAAACGGCATCTCTCCCCCTCTGTTTTTGAGGCTTCATCATGAGCAAAGTAAACCAGCAGGACATCGATAAACTGATCGAACTGGTGGGCGGACGCGGCAACATCGCCACCGTCACCCACTGTATTACCCGTTTGCGCTTTGTGCTGAACGACCCGGCCATCGCCAAACCAAAAGAGATTGAACAGCTGCGCATGGTGAAGGGATGCTTCACTAACGCCGGTCAGTTCCAGGTGGTCATCGGCACCGAGGTGGGCGATTACTACAAGGCCCTGCTGGCTACCACCGGCCAGACCTCCGCCGATAAAGAGCAGGTCAAGCAGGCCGCGCGGCAAAATATGAAGTGGCATGAGCAGTTGATCTCGCACTTTGCCGAGATCTTCTTCCCGCTGCTGCCGGCGCTAATCAGTGGCGGTCTGATCCTGGGTTTCCGTAACGTCATCGGCGACTTACCCATGAGCAACGGCCAGACGCTGGCTCAGATGCACCCGTCGCTGAAAACCATCTATGACTTCCTGTGGCTGATTGGCGAGGCGATCTTCTTCTATCTGCCGGTGGGGATCTGCTGGTCAGCGGTGAAGAAGATGGGCGGCACGCCGATCCTCGGGATCGTTCTTGGCGTCACCCTGGTTTCCCCGCAGCTGATGAACGCCTATCTCCTCGGCCAGCAGGTGCCGGAGGTGTGGAACTTCGGCCTGTTTACGATTGCCAAAGTCGGCTACCAGGCGCAGGTGATCCCGGCCCTGCTGGCGGGCCTGACGCTCGGCTTTATCGAGACGCGCCTCAAGCGCATCGTGCCTGACTACCTCTACCTGGTCATTGTCCCGGTCTGCTCGCTGATCCTCGCGGTGTTCCTCGCGCACGCCATTATCGGTCCGTTCGGCCGCCTGATCGGCGACGGCGTGGCCTTCGCGGTACGCCACCTGTTAACCGGCAGCTTTGCGCCGATCGGCGCCGCGTTGTTCGGCTTCCTCTACGCGCCGCTGGTGATTACCGGTGTCCACCAGACCACCCTCGCTATCGATATGCAGATGATCCAGAGCATGGGCGGCACCCCGGTGTGGCCACTGATTGCGCTATCCAACATTGCCCAGGCATCGGCGGTAGTCGGCATTATTATTGCCAGCCGTAAACAGAATGAACGCGAAATCTCGGTGCCGGCGGCAATTTCTGCTTATCTCGGGGTTACCGAACCGGCGATGTACGGTATCAACCTGAAGTACCGCTTCCCGATGCTGTGCGCGATGATCGGCTCCGGCCTCGCCGGCCTGCTGTGCGGCCTGAACGGCGTGCTGGCGAACGGCATCGGCGTCGGCGGCCTGCCGGGCATCCTCTCCATCCAGCCAACCTACTGGCAGGTGTACGCCATGGCGATGGCTATCGCGGTGGTGGTGCCGATTATCCTGACCACCGTGGTGTATCAGCGCAAGTACCGTCAGGGCACCTTGCAGATTGTCTAACTTCTTCTTTCGGGGCGCCTTTGGCGCCCCTCGTTGCAGCAGGAAAGCACTATGAATCATCTTCCCCACTGGTGGCAAAACGGCGTTATTTATCAAATCTATCCGAAGAGTTTTCAGGATACCACCGGCAGCGGTACCGGCGATCTGCGCGGCGTCACTTCCCGCCTCGACTATCTGCAGAAGCTTGGGGTCGACGCCATCTGGCTGACGCCGTTCTATGTCTCACCGCAGGTGGATAACGGCTACGATGTGGCGAACTACACCGCTATCGATCCCTCCTACGGCACAATGGCCGACTTTGACGCCCTGGTGGCGGAGGCGAAGGCCCGTGGTATCCGCATCGTGCTGGATATGGTACTGAACCATACCTCGACCGAGCATGAATGGTTCCGTCAGTCGCTGAATAAGGAGAGTCCCTACCGGCAGTTCTATATCTGGCGCGACGGCGAACCGGACGCGCTGCCGAACAACTGGCGCTCCAAGTTTGGCGGCAACGCCTGGCAGTGGCATGCCGACAGCGGGCAGTATTATCTGCACCTGTTCGCCATTGAACAGGCGGATCTCAACTGGGAGAACCCGGCGGTACGCGCCGAGCTGAAAAAGGTCTGCGAATTCTGGGCCGACCGCGGCGTCGACGGTCTGCGCCTCGACGTCGTCAACCTGATCTCGAAAGACCAGACCTTCCCCTGCGATGCGGAGGGTGATGGCCGCCGCTTCTACACTGACGGCCCGCGGGTGCATGAATTCCTGCAGGAGATGAGTCGCGATGTCTTTACTCCCCGTAACCTGATGACCGTCGGCGAGATGTCCTCCACCTCGCTGGAGCACTGCCAGCAGTACGCCGCGCTGGACGGCCGCGAGCTGTCGATGACCTTTAACTTCCACCATTTAAAGGTCGATTATCCCGGCGGTGAAAAATGGACCCTCGCCCGCCCGGACTATGTGGCGCTGAAAGCGCTGTTCCGTCACTGGCAGCAGGGGATGCACAATCGGGCGTGGAACGCGCTGTTCTGGTGTAACCACGATCAGCCGCGCATCGTGTCGCGCTTTGGCGACGAAGGCGAGTACCGGGTGCCGGCGGCGAAGATGCTGGCGATGGTGCTGCACGGCATGCAGGGCACGCCCTATATCTATCAGGGCGAAGAGATCGGCATGACCAACCCGCACTTCAGCAACATCAGCGACTATCGCGACGTCGAAAGCCACAATATGTTTATCGAACGCGCAGCGCAGGGGCAAAGCCCGGACGAACTGCTGGCAATCCTCGCCAGTAAGTCGCGCGACAACAGCCGCACGCCGATGCCATGGCACGCCGGGGAGAACGGCGGCTTCAGCGACGGTGAGCCGTGGATCGGCCTTGGCGATAACTACCGGGAGATCAACGTTGAGGCGGCGCTGGCGGACCCCGATTCGGTGTTTTATGCCTATCAGCAGCTGATTACGCTGCGTAAAACCCTGCCGCTGCTGACCTGGGGCGATTACCAGGATCTCCTGCCGGACCATCCGTCGCTGTGGTGTTATCGCCGTCAGTGGCAGGGGCAAACACTGGTGGTCGCCGCCAACCTGAGCCGCGACCTGCAGACCTGGCAGCCAGAGGAAGCCCAGGGCGACTGGAAGATGATCATCAGCAACTATGCAGAAACTACGCCCCGCCCGACCGGTCTGACGCTGCGGCCGTTCGAAGCCGTATGGTGGCTGCAGGCGTAAGGTACTTCTTGCCCGACAGAAACCGGAGCGTAATGCCTGGCATCGGAGGTGGATGCCAGGCATTTTTGCTTATTTTCCAGCCAGATAAATTTACATTTATCGCCAGCGCCCATCATCCGTACTCTCACCTTTTTACCTTGTTCTGGGTCAATAAAATCGCAAACATCTTTGATGCAAATCACTACATATAGAACTTAAAATGCGTCCCGGCCCTACATGTTGTATTAATCGTCTATTATGTCACCATATCTTGTCGATGTCTGGCGGTGATGAGATGTGGATAAAACGGGCCGGATCTGAAGGCAAACAGCACGAGCCGTAGCGTGCAGCGCCTTCGGGATAACCTCCGCCTCTGTGGATAACCTGTTCTATATATGGAGTGATCATGACACCGCATGTGATGAAACGTGATGGCTGTAAAGTGCCGTTCAAATCAGAGCGCATTCAGGAAGCAATTCTACGTGCAGCTAAAGCAGCGGGAGTCGATGACGCAGACTATTGCGCCACCGTCGCAGAAGTCGTTAGCCAACAAATGCAGGGCCGCGCCCAGGTCGACATCAACGAGATCCAGACTGCGGTAGAAAACCAGCTGATGTCCGGCCCCTATAAGCAGCTGGCGCGCGCCTACATTGAGTATCGCCATGACCGTGATAGCCAGCGCGAAAAGCGCGGCCGTCTCAATCAGGAGATCCGCGGCCTCGTCGAGCAGACCAACTCCGCGCTGCTCAACGAAAATGCCAACAAGGACAGTAAAGTCATCCCGACCCAGCGCGACCTGCTGGCCGGTATCGTCGCCAAGCACTATGCGCGGCAGCACCTGCTGCCCCACGATGTGGTGATGGCCCACGAGCGCGGCATGATCCACTATCACGACCTCGATTACTCGCCCTTCTTCCCGATGTTCAACTGCATGCTGATCGATCTGAAAGGGATGCTGACTCAGGGCTTTAAGATGGGCAACGCGGAGATCGAGCCGCCGAAGTCTATCTCTACCGCCACCGCGGTGACGGCGCAGATCATCGCCCAGGTCGCCAGCCATATTTATGGCGGCACTACCATCAACCGTATCGATGAAGTGCTGGCGCCGTTCGTCACCGAAAGCTTCAAAAAGCATCGTAAAATCGCCGAAGAGTGGCAGATCCCGGACGCCGAAGGCTATGCCCGCGCCCGTACCGAAAAAGAGTGCTACGACGCCTTCCAGTCGCTGGAGTATGAAGTCAACACGCTGCATACCGCCAACGGTCAGACGCCGTTTGTCACCTTTGGTTTTGGCCTCGGCACTAGCTGGGAGTCGCGCATGATCCAGCAGTCGATTCTGCGCAACCGCATCGCTGGCCTCGGTAAAAATCGCAAAACCGCGGTATTCCCGAAACTGGTCTTCGCCATTCGCGACGGTCTGAACCATAAGTTCGGCGATCCGAACTACGACATCAAGCAGCTGGCGCTGGAGTGCGCCAGCAAGCGCATGTACCCGGATATCCTCAACTACGATCAGGTGGTGAAAGTCACCGGGTCGTTTAAAACGCCGATGGGCTGCCGCAGCTTCCTCGGGGTGTGGGAAAACGAGGATGGCGAGCAGGTACATGACGGGCGCAATAACCTCGGCGTGATTAGCCTCAACCTGCCGCGTATCGCCCTGGAAGCGAAAGGCGACGAAGCCGCCTTCTGGGCGCTGCTGGACGAGCGCCTGCAGCTGGCGCGCAAAGCGCTGATGACCCGTATTGCCCGTCTGGAAGGGGTGAAGGCCCGCGTGGCGCCGATCCTGTATATGGAAGGGGCCTGCGGCGTGCGGCTGAAAGCCGACGATGACGTCTCCGAGATTTTCAAAAACGGCCGCGCGTCCATTTCACTGGGTTACATCGGTATCCATGAGACCATCAATGCGCTGTACGGTAATCAGCATATGTACGACAGCGAGGCGCTGCGTGAGAAAGGTGTGGCCATCGTCCAGCGCCTGCGCGACGCCGTCGATGTGTGGAAGGAAGAAACCGGCTACGGCTTTAGTCTGTACAGCACGCCGAGCGAAAACCTGTGCGACCGCTTCTGCCGTCTCGACACCGCCGAGTTTGGCATAGTGGAGGGCGTGACCGATAAAGGTTACTACACCAACAGCTTCCACCTTGACGTCGAGAAGAAGGTCAACCCGTACGACAAGATCGATTTCGAAGCGCCGTACCCGCCGCTGGCCAACGGCGGCTTCATTTGCTACGGCGAGTACCCGAATATCCAGCACAACCTGAAGGCGCTGGAAGACGTGTGGGATTACAGCTATGAGCACGTGCCGTACTACGGCACCAACACGCCGATCGATGAATGCTACGAGTGTGGTTTTACCGGCGAGTTCGAGTGCACCAGCAAGGGCTTTACCTGCCCGAAATGTGGTAACCACGATGCCGCTCGCGTGTCGGTTACTCGTCGGGTATGCGGTTATCTCGGCAGTCCGGACGCGCGTCCGTTCAACGCCGGCAAGCAGGAAGAAGTGAAGCGCCGCGTTAAGCACCTGGCCAATGGGCAGATCGGTTAAAGAGCTATGCGCTTTTCCCGGAGAGCGGCGCGCAGCGCCTTATCCGGGCTACTGTTTTGCACCGTCCGGTAGCCCGGGTAAGGCGGAACGCCGCGACCCGGGAAATGGCCGCATTCCTTCGTATTCGCAAAGCAATTAGCGTCAGAGCAAGGCGGCAAACGAGGGAATTCCCGGGAGCGTACATTCAGTACGTGACTGGGGTGAGCGAGCGCAGCCAACGCGGCTATGGCGTTAATTGAGAAGCGAAAAATGAATTACCATCAGTACTACCCGGTAGATATCGTCAACGGCCCCGGCACCCGCTGCACCCTGTTTGTCTCCGGCTGCGTCCACGAGTGCCCCGGCTGCTACAACAAGAGCACCTGGCGGGTGAACTCCGGTATGCCGTTTACCGCTGAGATGGCCGACCGCATCATTGCCGACCTCAACGATACCCGCATCAAGCGCCAGGGGATTTCACTCTCCGGCGGCGATCCGCTGCATCCGCAGAACGTCGCGGAGATCCTCAAGCTGGTTCAGCGCGTGCGCGCCGAATGCCCCGGCAAAGATATCTGGGTCTGGACCGGCTATAAACTGGATGAGCTGAATGAGGCGCAGATGCAGGTAGTGAACCTGATCAACGTGCTGGTCGACGGTAAGTTTGTGCAGGATTTAAAAGACCCGGCGCTGATCTGGCGCGGCAGCAGCAACCAGGTGGTACATCATTTGCGTTAATCCCCTCCGTCAGCCTCTCAAAACCGGCTGACGCACTCCATCGCCACCGTTTTAAACTCATTGAAGCTGCGGGTCGTGGCAAGGCGGCTCATGGCGCGCTCGCGCAGGAAAGTCACGAAAATATCGTAGATCGCCATCGCCTCTTCGTACTCGCGCTTACTGATGGCGAGCAGGAAAATGATATGGGCGGTTTCGTCGCCCCAGGCGATCCCCTGCGGGGCGATAACCGTATAAACCACCGTCTTTTTGGCCAGCAGTCCCAGGGAGTGCGGCAGCGCAATGCCATCGCCGAGCATGGTGCTGACAATCGCCTCACGCTCCACCACCGAAGCATGAAACTCGGCGTCAACAAAGCCTTCCTCCAGCAGCTGCTGGCACAGCTCGGCGAACAGCGTTTGCTGATCCATCGGCTTATCGACCACCCGGAAGTGGGCGGCATCGAAGTACTTATTCAGCATCCACGGACGGGTACGGTCCACCAACACCAGCTTGCCAATCTGATCCAGCTGATAGTCGGTGGGAAACGGCGCGATGGTCACCACCGGTTTGTCTTTTTCGCTGATGCGCACCGTGGAGATAACAAAATCCGCCTCGATCGCATCCCGCTGTTCATACTCGCGCTGGGAAATCGTGGCGGCGATCTCCAGCTGCGGATATTTGCGCTGCAGGATCGCTTCGATCATCCGTACCATCGCATTGCTGGTATCGCAGACCAGTAGCACCTGTGGTTGACGCTGGTAGCCAATGTTGTAGTGGCGCTCCAGCCCGACGCCGATATGCAGCACCAGGAAGCCAATTTCGTTTTCGCTGATGGTATAAGGCGTGTACTTCCCCCAGCTGGAGACCGCGGCGAGGGTCATATCCCAGGCCATCGGGTAGTGCTGTTTGATGTTATCCAGCAGCGGATTGGGGATCATGATCTGGTAGCGCACGCGGGTGATCATGGTTTTAATGTGGGTCAGCAGATCGGCGTGCAACTGGGCGTCGTCCAGCAGGTTGTAGTTATACTGGCTGTTGATGTAGCGCAGAATGTAATTGACCAGCGCTTCGTCATCGTCGGCGCTGATGGTTTCCGGGTCGACGTCCTGCACCTGACGGGCGGCGAGATGCACGCACAGCCACTCTTCTTCAGCGGGCGAGAAGGGTTTTCCGGCCAGCCGCTGCAGCTCTCCCGCCAAATCGCGCGCGGCGTCGCGGACGTTTTGCGCCACATCTTCAGCGTTGAAATCGGCCAGCGGATAGCCTTCGCTAACGCGGCGCACCACCACTGCGCCGTACAGGCAGATAAAGCGCTCACCGACATCAGTGAGGCGAATATGGTGCCGGGTAAGCGTCTCCTGTAGCACCGGCTCCAGCAGCGCAGGGACATCCGCCTCCAGCGCCTCGGCGCCGATCAACGGATTGATACCGCCCTGTTGGGCCAGCTCCCACAGCAGATCGGTCAGGCAGGCGCGAATCGACACCTCGCTACCAAACAGCTTCATGCCGTGGCGAGGGCGGGTTTCAAGGGTAAGCTGATAGCGCTGGAAGCGCTCACGCACCTCGACCATATCATTTTGCAGCGTCGCGCGGCTGACGAACCACTCATCCGCCAGATCTTCCAGCTTGATGGAGAACGCCGACGTCAGGAAGCGCACCAGCAGAAACGTGATGCGATCCTGGGCGGTTCGCGGCACGTGCTGCGTCTTCGGCGCCGTCTCCTCCAGCGCCTGAAAGCTCGCCGGGTTATCAATTTTCAGTTGATAACCGCTGCCGCGGTTGAGGATAAACTGCGCGCCATACTGCGCCAGCAGCGCATTCAGGGCGGTAATATCGGCGCGCACGGTACGGGTGGAAACCGACAGGCGTTGCGCCAGCTCATCCTGCGGCAGCGTTTCATTTCGCAGCAGGGTGAAGAGTTGCGCTAAGCGTTGGTTGGGAAATCGCATGTCAGTTCCTTGTGGTTACGGCTCAGGGTTGGGCGGATATCACCATCTGCGATGGGCTACCAACCGGCGTGTAGTCGGAGGCAAAGGTTAATTTGCCATCCTTCGGCGCCACGCTGAAGCGGGTAATATTATCGCTACGCTGGTTGATGACGTACAGCCACTGCCCTTGATTATCCAGGGTCAGCGTACGGGGGTAATCCCCACGCGTCCAGATATCCTCCTGGTGGCTCAGGCGGCCGTCGGCCTGCACCGTAAAGTGGGCGATGCTGTTATGCAGGCGGTTGGCGACATACAGCTGCTTACCATCGTTGCTCAGCGCCAGACCGGCGGCAAAGCTGGTGCCCTTATACTCTTTCGGCAGCGCGGAGACGGTTTTGCCTTCGCGCAGCAGGCCGCTTTGCTTATCCAGATGATAGAAAGTCAGCGTCGACGCTTCTTCGTTGATCAGCCACAGGCCGTCGCCCTTTGGCGTAAAGACGAAGTGGCGTGGGCCGGCGCCCGGCGACGAAGCGGCGATGAACGGCGGATCGTTCGGCGTCAGCTTGCCGCTGGCGCTATCCAGCCGGTACTGATAGATCCGATCCAGCCCCAGATCGGTGGAGTAAACAAATTTCCCGCTGGGATCGGCGGCGATCATATGGGCGTGCGGGCCATTGTGATCGCTGATGGCGAAGCTGCCCTCGACGGCCGCCGCCGGGCGTTCGGCGCCTGCCGGGCCTTCATCCTGATGCCTGTCCACTGCCTCGCCCAGGCTACCATCTTCTTTCACCGGTAGCACGGCGATACTGCCGCTGACGTAGTTGGCCACCAGCAGATGTTTACCATCCGGCGTCAGGGAGAGATACACCGGCCCGGCGCCGCCGGAGGCAACCTGGCTGAGCGCGGTCAGCTCGCCATTCTTCTCAATGCGCCACGCCTGCACGACGCCTTTTTCGACTTCACTGGCGGCATACAGCGTTTTGCCATCGCGCGACACGGTCAGTTGCGCGACGTTTGGCAACGCGCTCACCAGGGCCCTGTCACGCAGCGCACCGGTGTTGGCATCGACGGTAAAGCGGTACAGACCTTCGCCATTGGGATTATAGGTACCTACCCAGGCATAGTGGGTTTGCGCGGCGCCCGCGGCGGCGGCAAAAAGGGACAGTGAAGCGACAAGCAGATGACGAGCGACAGGCATAGCAACTCCTTGATGGTTCGGTGGGGTAAGTTTCCCCTCACCCCGGCCCTCTCCCAAAGGGAGAGGGAGAAAACCAGATGGTTCCCTCTCCCTCCGGGAGAAAGTTAGGATGAGCGGCAATAGCACTACTTCACTAACTGTTTGGTCATCTCCAGCAGCTGGCGCACATCGGCCGGGCGGGTGTTGCCGCTGGCTTTATCGATAATCGAGCTGTAGATATGTGGGATGATTTTGCTCACCCCGGCATCGAGAGCGATTTTCAGGATCTCGCTGTAGTTGTCCAGATCGATACCGCCGGTCGGTTCCAGCCAGAAATCGTGCGCAGCGCAGGCTTTGGCGACGGCTTCGAATTCGGCGCGGTGCTTCAGGCCGCCCATCGGGAAGTATTTGATGGAGCTGCCGCCCATGTCTTTCAGCAGCGCGATGGCGGTTTCCAGCGGCACAATGCCATCCGCCGCGCCGCTGCTCAGCGGGCCGGTGGAGATCTTCACCATTCCCGGCGTACCGGTCGGCGAGACCAGGCCATTCACCACGGTCTCATTCTGCCCGAGCAGCGCGCGGCTGGTAGCCACGCCGGTGAAGACCTGGTTGACGTGCTGCGGCTGCACCTGGCGAGAAATCTCGCTCACCATCGCCGACTGGTTTGGATCGCCTGCGCCCAGCCCGACGGAGAGCGCGTTATCAATAAGCTTCGCGTAGTCACGCATATCGGCCACCGCGCTGGCGACATCCGGATAGTTTTTGGAGAGCACGCCGACCAGGACGTGACCTTCCGCCGCGTCGTAAATTTCGCGGGCGTTGTCTTTGCTGCCCGCCAGGACGTTCAGGCACACGCGATCACGGTAAAAGTTTGGGGTCAGTTTCATGCTTGTTTCTCCTTGTTCAGCACTTCCGCGATGCGGCGGGCGACCACCGCCAGCTGCTCCGCGTTCACGCTGCGGACATCGGCTTCGATAATGCCTTCATTCGCTTTATAGCCGCGGAAGTAGATGGCGTATTCGCCCTGCTTCAGCGCGTTAACCAGATCGCCGGTCTTCACGCCGGTCACCGCTTCGTTGAATTTGATTTCGGCGCGGGCGATATCGCGACCCGCGCTATCCCACACCACCCGGGCGGTCACGCCGTTAAGCGTGTTGAGCTGTTCGATAAACGGCGTCATCTTCGCCACCATCTGCTCGCCGCTCTCTTTGCTCGCCGTCAGGTAGTATTCAATGGCGCAGGTCAGGCCGAGAATGCCCTCTTTACCCACTTTCATCGCCCGGCCAATCCCCATCGACTGGCGTTTAACCCACTCGACGTACTGCGTTTTGCCGATCACCAGCCCGCTGGTCGGCCCTTCAATGGCTTTTGCGCCGCTGTAGATCACCAGGTCGGCGCCCATGCGGTAGTAGCACTGCAGATCTTCTTCCGCCGCCGCATCGACAATCAGCGGCAAGCCATGCTGGCGCGCCACTTCCGCAGCCTGCGCGACGTTGAGCATGCTTTTCTGTACGCAGTGGTGGGATTTGATGTACAGGATCGCCGCGGTGCGCGGGGTGATTGCCGCCGCCAGCTGTTGGGCGGAACATTCGTTGGCGTAGCCCGCTTCCACCAGCTTACCGCCGCCCAGCGCCACCATCGTGCCAACCGGCGCGCCGAAGTTGACGTTGTGGCCCTTCGGCAACACGATTTCGTTATTCTCAATCGGCGTAACGTGCAGGTTCTCCAGCAGCCAGTCGCTGTCTTTCACCAGCACCGCCGCCACCGACTGGGCAATCCCCGCCGACGCGCAGGAGACAACGGTCGCCCCTTCCACATCCAGCAACCTGGCGATGTACTCGCCGGTTTTATTCACCAGGTCTTTCATTTCAAAGTACTGGTTCATACCGGCCATCGCGGCTTCCACCACTTCCGGGCGCGGCGTGGAAACGCCCAGCGCCGTCATGCGGCCCGAAGTATTAATCACCTGTTTTAAATGGTATTTCTCAAAAATCGAAGGCATGTTCCGCGCTCCCTTGTTCGGTCAGATAGCCTTTGCCCGCGCGGATCGCGGCCAGCGGCACCAGAATGTTGTCAGCCTGGAGGCTCTCTTTTTCGGCATCCACCAGCAGCGTGGGCCGGTGCTCCAGGCGAAATAGCGTTAAATCGGCGTCGAAGCCCACTTCCAGCCGCCCTTTACGCGACAGGCGCAGCCCCTCGGCGGCGCTGACGGTCACGCAGGCAATGACCTGCGGCAGGGTCATGCCGATGGCGAGGAATTTCGACATCACCAGCGCCAGCGAGCGCACCGGGCCATCGATACGGTTACGGCAGTAAATATCGGAGCTGATGGTGTGCGGCAGAATGCCCAGCGCAATCGCCCGCCGCGCCACTTCAAAGCTGAAGCTGGCGGTGCCGTGCCCAACGTCGAGGCGCACGCCGCGCTGCAGGGCGCGAGTAATCGAGCTACGCAGTTCGCCGGCGGGATTCAGAATGCGGTTCGGCTTGCCGTTATAGCAGTGGGTAATGATGTCGCCGCGGCTCAGCAGATCGGCGATTTCATCGAGGTTCGGCGGGTTATTGCCGATGTGCACCATCAGCGGCAGATCGCCGTTTTCCTGCTGAATGGCCTTGGCGCGCGCCAGCGGCGTAATGCCGTTTTCGCCGACGACGCTGCTGCTCATCCGCGCCTTCAGGCCGACGATAAAATCAGGATGACGCTGCACCGCCTGCTTCACCGCAGCGGCGTCGATATTGGTCATATTGGCCAGCTCATTCTGCGCAATCAGCCCGACGCGGGAGATGTTGAGCAACGCATAAACTTCCGTCGCCGCGTTACGGGTCAGTTGATAGAAGTCATCGACGTCGTCGGCGCCGGTGCTGCCGGCATCAATCACGGTGGTGACGCCGGTGGCGATGCCGACGCTGTCCGGCTCATCGTGATAAATCGGCGAATTCGGGTAGCAGTGAACGTGGGAGTCAATCCAGCCGGCGCTGACGTAGCTGTTGCCGTGCAGATCGAGGGTGTTGCGGGAGGGCGCGCTAATCTCGCCCAGCGCCGCGATTTTCCCGTCCTGGATGGCGATATCAGTCAGGGTATCGTCGACGAGGCGCGCACGGCGCAGGAGTAAATCAAACATAGCTATCTCCTGATGAAAAGGGTGAATCTGTTGCCGGATGGCGGCGTACCGCCTTATCCTGCCTACCAATCGCGCTGACGTGTAGGCCCGATAAGCGCAGCGCCATCGGGCGATTAGCTAATCGCCACCGGGAAGATGGAGCCGAGGATCATCGCGCCGAGGATGGCGCCGCCGGTGATCGGTTTCTGCCAGATGTAGAACAGCAGTGCGCCAACCAGCGAGCCAATCCCGATAGGAATCGAGGCGGTCATCGCGCTGAGGATAATCAAGGGACCGAGGAAGCGGCCGGAGGCATTACCGGCCCCCATCATCACGTCGGCGCCGTAAGTGGAATCGCTCTGGTTAATGGTGAACTTACGCGCCAGAATGATGATGTAACCCACTGCCAGACCAAGGACCAGGCCGGTGACCAGCGAGGCGGCGAAGTTCGCCACCGGGAAGACAAAGCCCGCGCCGAGCAGCAGCGCCGGTACGCCAAGACCGATACCGGTCTGTATCGCTCCGCCGATATCGAGGATCCCCACCAGCGACCCTTCGATGATGCGGGCGAACAGGAAGCTGGCGCCAAACGCCGCCACCGCGCCGTAAACGCCGGTATCAATCCCCGACTTCAGCATGGCCACGAAGGCCACTTCGTTAAAGGCGCCGATGCCGTACAGGTAGTACATGTGCGTCCCGGCGAAGACGCCGGAGGAGAGCAGGCCAACAAAGATCGGGAACGACCAGTCGGCATACCAAAAACCTTTATTCTGTTCCATTATCAGGCTCCCGTTACTTGCCGCTGAGTGAGTTGTGGATCATGTCCAGCCAGTTCGGCACGGTCAGATGGAAGGATTCGATCATCTTCATGTCGAAGCCGCGGAAGAAGCCGCTGAGGACAAACAGCGCGACGATGGCCACCATCATCACTTTAGTCACCCGGTTCCAGCCGCTCTCTTCGACGCCTTTACCGATCAGGATCCCCAGCACCAGACCCGGTACGGCGTTACCCATAATCAGCTGCGCGGCGCCGCCGAAAATCGTCGCCCAGAAGCCTGATTTCTTACCGGCATCGATAGCCGCCAGCCAGAAGATCACCGGCATCACGGTGTTCACCAGCAGGTTTGCCGCCGGCACCAGGACCTTAACCGCGGTCACCTGCAGCGCTTCCGGTACGGACGAGGCGGTGAGGTTGAGGAAGGCGACGACAATCATGCCGATGATGCCGCAGGAGATGGCCATTTTTTTCGGATCGTGCAGCGTTTCGCCGACGTTACGATTTTTCAGCATTAGCGCCGCCGCGCCCCAGTTGGGGATAATGCGGTGGTCAACATCCTGGGTGAAGGAGCCTGCTGCCACGGAAGAGGCCCAGGCGTTAAAGAAGAAACCGAGGCCAAAGGAGAAGTGGGAAGCCGGATCGCCTTCGCAGGAATTCAGCTCGCCCAGGGTTCGAAACGCCCCCATCCCCTGGGTGGTAGGGGCGTGAAACATGCGTGCCGCTCCGGCGCCCACGCCGACGCCGACCAGGCCGCCGATGATGAGCGATTTTATTAAAATTATCAGGAACATAGTCAGACCCTTTGCTAACAATCAGGTTTGCGTGACGAAATCCACTTTATCGAGATCGATGGCGGTCACGTTGACGGTGACGTCCAGCTCCACGCTGTAGGTCCGTCGTTCACGGCGCAAAAAGAAGAACAGGAAGGCCTCTTTTCGTACCGCTTCGCGCGCATGAACAACCGTCACGTCCTGTGGCTCAATACGCAGCAGAATGTGCGATGAGGTTTTCATCACCGCAGCCTGCACATGGTTCAGGGCATCGGCGAAGGCCCGTGATTTGCTTTCGCCTTTGCCGGCAACCCTCACCGTGGTGGTGAATTGCTCTTTCATACTTATGCGCCGTATTTCTTTTTCCAGGCTTCTACCAGGCGCTCGCCCAGCTCTTCTTTATCCATAAAGCCGAAGCCCAGCACGTTGCACCCTTCGTTGATGGCAGTGACGCCCTCTTCCACCGAACGCATGCCATATTTCGCTTTGTAGCCGTATTTGGTCTGGGCGGTGATGGCCCCGGCGCCGCCGCTGCCGCAGAAGGAGATGCCGAAGGTAGCGTTTTCCGCTTTCATCATGTCGCCAAGCTTCATATCGGCAGCAACGCCAGGGACGACCACAGCACGTGCGCCCGCTTTCTCAGCGCCTGCAGCGACTTTTTGGCCTTTACCCAGACGGTCGCCAATGACTACGGTGATTTGTTCCATGTTTTGCTCCTTACAGGTTTTCTTTTGCGACTTCGAAATGGACGGACAGCAGCCAGGCCTCTTCATCGGGCAGGTTGCCGAACTGCGCGACCACTTCGCGGGCCAGCGTCATTGAATCTGGTGAAATCTCTTCGAACAGGCTGGCATCCACTTCCGGCAGCGGTTCACCACTGATTGACCGGTGGGCCATGGCCCGCACGTGGGAAGTCAGCATTTGCTCCTGAACGTCGTTAGGGACGATGCCGTGACGGTTTAACAAGGCGTAAACCTGCTGCAGCATCTTGTCAGCCAGCCGTTCGGTCTGCGCTGCCTGCTCCCCTTCGTCGTGTATTACCGCTCCGTTATTCACTTCTGATACCCCGCTGATGTCTCTGGAAATCAAGGTAGCGCCGGGGGATGGGAGTTTGTAGCGAGTTGTTTTCCACTTCGAAGTGGAAAGGGAGACGGCAGGCGTGATCGACCCCACATATTCACAGGGAAAAGGCAAAAACGACGGCTATGACGTGAGATGTATCACAACAATGAGCGTGGACAAGGCGCCCGCGGCAGCGGAAAGGCCGGAAAAAGAGAGTGGAAAAATGTGATATCGGTAGGCTTTCAGGCGGGAGGCATCGGCTGATGCCTCCCGAAAAGAACGGTTAGCGGTACTTCTTATGGTAGGTGTTGCGGGTGGTTTTAAACTCCTCCGCGGCGGCCTGCGCCTCTTTCACCTTGCCTTCGTTCGCCAGCTTCAGCGCACCGTCGATCTGGCCGATCAGAATATCCAGACCATGACGGTAATCTTTCATCTCAGCGCTGTCGGCCGCTTTGCCTTCCAGCTTCGGCGGGGTCTCTTTCTGGGCATCGACCGCGGCGGTACGCATCTTATTCAGCGCCGCTTTCAGCTCGCCGGCGTCGGAGGTCTTCTGTACCACTTGCAGGTTTTCTGCCAGAGTGTCCATGTCTTCGCCCAGGTCGGCGAAGGCCGACGCTGAACCGAGCGCAAAAGCAGAGACAGCCAGCATCGCTAACAGTTTTTTACGCATTGCTCACTTCCTTTTTATTATTTAAGCAAACAGGTGTTATTGCCCGGCGATTTTCATCTCCGGCAGCAGCACAGAACCGCACTGAATGTTGCTGCGCGTTTCAATATCATCGCCAATGGTCACGATATTACGCCACATTTCTTTCAGATTTCCTGCAATGGTGATCTCACTGACAGGATATTGAATTTCGCCGTTTTCTACCCAGAAGCCGGATGCGCCGCGTGAGTAGTCGCCGGTGACGCCACTGACACCCTGCCCCATCAGTTCGGTAACCACAAGACCGGTGCCCATCTCTTTAAGCATCTTTGCAAAACTCAGGCCGCGGCCGTTAATGCGCCAGTTGTGGATGCCCCCGGCGTGGCCGGTGCTTTTCATCCCCAGCTTACGCGCCGAGTAGTTGGTCAGCAGCCACTGGGTCAGCACGCCGTCTTTGATGATGTCACGACGCTCAGTGCGCACGCCTTCGCTGTCGAACGGCGTGGAGGCCAGCCCTTTCAGCAGGTGCGGATGTTCTTCGATGGTCAGCCACTCAGGCAAAATTTGTTTGCCCAGCGAATCGAGCAGGAAGGTGGATTTGCGGTATACCGAACCACCGGCAATCGCTCCGACCAGGTGGCCAAACAGCCCGGTCGCCACTTCGTTGGCGAAAATAACCGGCGCCTTCATGGTCGACAGCTTACGCGGCGCCAGACGCGACAGGGTGCGGCGAGCGCACTCTTCCCCGACCCATTCCGGGGACTGCAGATCCTCGATCGCCCGGCCAATGGTGTAGGCGTAGTCGCGCTCCATATCGCCATCATCTTCCGCGATGACGCAGCTGGAGAGCGAATGGCGAGTCGAGCAGTAACTTTGCAGCATGCCGTGACTGTTACCGAACACTTTGATGCCGTAGTGACTGTTAAAGCTGCCGCCTTCGGTGTTGGTGATGCGTTTATCGGCCTTCAGCGCCGCTTGCTCCGCGCGGGCGGCCAGTTCGATGGCTTCGTCCGGGGAGACCTCCGCCGGGTGGAACAGGTCCAGATCCGGGGCGTCAAAGGCCAGCAGCTCTTTATCGGCCACACCGGCAAACGGATCCGGGGAGGTGTAGCGCGCAATATCCAGCGCCGCCTGTACGGTGCGGGCGATGGCGTCCGGGCTAAGATCGGTGGAAGAGGCGCTGCCCTTGCGGTTCTGATGGTAAACCGTAATGCCTAACGCCCCATCGCTATTGAATTCTACATTCTCCACTTCGCCATAGCGGGTGCTGACGCCGATGCCCGTCGTTTTGCTGACGGAGACTTCCGCACCGTCAGATTTACCTGCCGCCAGTTCCAGTGCCGTGGTAACGGCTTCTTCCAGCGTCTTACGCTGCTGTGCAACTTGAGAGATGACTTTCATTGCTAATGCCATAATGTAAGAAGGAGTTAACTGAAGTCTAACAGAGAACCGTTTTTCAGTGCGCGCCTTAACTGGTAACATTAGCCTCTTTTTTTAAGGAGCCTGAGATGACAAAGCAGCCCGAAGACTGGCTCGACGACGTGCCCGGTGATGACGTTGAAGATGAAGATGATGAAATCATCTGGGTCAGTAAGAGTGAAATTAAGCGCGACGCGGAAGAACTGAAGCGTCTTGGCGCGGAACTCGTTGACCTGGGGAAAAACGCGCTGGATAAAATTCCGCTGGATACTGACCTGCGCGACGCCATCGAACTCGCCCAGCGAATCAAAAAAGAGGGTCGCCGCCGCCAGCTGCAGCTTATCGGTAAGATGCTGCGCAACCGCGATGTCGATCCGATTCGTCAGGCGCTGGACAAGCTGAAAAACCGTCACAACCAGCAGGTTGCGCTGTTCCACAAGCTGGAGCAGATCCGCGATCGACTGATTGACGATGGGGATGACGCTGTCGCTGAAGTGCTGAACCTGTGGCCAGATGCTGACCGTCAGCAGCTGCGTTCGCTGATCCGCAATGCGAAGAAAGAGAAAGAAGGCAACAAGCCGCCGAAATCGGCGCGCCTGATCTTCCAGTATCTGCGTGAACTGGCGGAAAACGAAGGCTAAGTCCCGCTGTTTTTGCCCGCAATCGTCTCCCGGATGGCGGCGCGCTGCGCCTTATCCGGGCTACAGATCCCTGTATATCAACCGGTTAATCTGTTTCGTAGGCCCGCGCAAGCGCAGCGCCGCCGGGCAATCTGTACCAGACTCCGTTCCCGTCGTTGTGCCGGATGGCGGCTAACGCCTTATCCGGCCTACGGAGCCCTGTATATCAACCGGTTAATCTGTTTCGTACGTCCGCGCAAGCGCAGCGCCGCCGGGCAAGCTGTACCATGCTCCGTTCCCGTCATTGTGCCGGATGGCGGCTAACGCCTTATCCGGCCTACCTTCACCCCAGTTCTAAGGTTTGCGCCAGCAGGGATGTACCCTCCGTATCGCCTGGGGCCCCTCATCCGCACGACGATACGTTTGTTTTTTGCCTTGTTGCCAAGCTGAATCGTTAAAGCTAAAAACAATGTAGATCACATATCCTGGTGATAAATACGCATTACTTAGCAAAATAATACGACTTTCATCGCATTTAACATCATAAAAACGGCCACTTTCTCACCAGGTGAGGCGCTTCACATTTTAATCACCCCCATGCCGGTAGATTTCACACGTCAATGACACAATCGATTCAGCAAAAAGGGAATAAAAATGAAAAAGACATTGGTTCTGACGACGATCGCCCTGCTGGTTTCTGGCTCAGCCGCGGCAAAAACATGGGTGCTGACGAACGCTGAAGAGGGCATGGATAAAGGAAACTGGCAGATCAGCAGCGATCAGCTGAAGGTAAAAGACCATGCGTTCAGCATTGAGCAAAAAGTCCTGCACGGCGGTAAGCAAGAAGGCAGCAAAATCCTCACCATTCACAGTAAAGACGGCCTGACCATCACTCTCAGCCCAACCCGTGGCATGAACTTACTGCGTATTGAGGGTTTCGGCAGCCGGATGGGCTGGGATTCGCCGGTTAAAGAGGTCGTCAACCCGGCGTTTATCAACCTGGAAAGCCGCAATGGACTCGGCTGGCTGGAAGGATTCAACGAGATGATGGTCCGCTGCGGCTATGAATGGACCGGCCATCCGGTGACCGCGGACGGGCAGATTTATACCCTGCACGGCAAGGCGGGCAACACGCCGGCCTCGCGGGTAGAAGTCGAGGTGGCTGACAGCGCGCCGTATGAAATCCGCATCCGCGGGCTGGTGAAAGAGAGCACCTTCAAAAAAGCCGATCTGCAGACCCTGACCGAACTGCGCTACGTGCCGGGCAGCAACAGCTTCAGCCTGCATGATGTCTTAACCAACCATGCTGACTATCCGCATGATTATCAGATTATCTACCACAGCAACTTCGGCACCCCGATTCTGGAAGAAGGCGCGCGCTTCCTCGCCCCGATGTCCAGCATCAGCCCGTTCAATGATTACGCGAAGAGCGGGTTAAAAACCTGGCAGACCTATCAGGGACCGACCAAAGATTTTGACGAGATGGTATTTAATATTCAGCCGCTGGCCGATGAAAATCACCAGACCCTGGCCGCGGTGGTCAACAAAGCGGGCGATAAAGGGGCCTCCATTCAGTTTGATACCCGTCAGCTGCCGGTCCTGACGCTATGGAAAAACACCGACACCATCAAACAGGGCTACGTCACCGGTATCGAACCGGGCACCAGCTACGCCTATCCGGTCACCATTGAACGCGAACAAAAACGCGTGAAGCAGCTGCAGCCGGGCGCCAGCGCGCAGTTTGATCTGACCTACACCCTGCTGCACGACAGCGCTCAGGTGGCCGCCGTTGAGCAGAAAATCGCGCAGATTCAGGGCGACAATAAAGTCGCGGAGAACGAGACGCCGATCGCCAAAGAGTAAGGTTGTAACCAGTGAATTCCCGGAGCGGGGCGACGCCCCGTTCCGGACTACTCCCGCCCCATCACCTCGCGCCCGAGATCCCGGGCAAACTGCTGGTACTGTCGCTCATCGATCGGCTGCGGGTAGCTCAGCACCAGCAACTCATGATCCGCGATGCCCTGATGATAGCTCGGGTGATGATGCGCCCACGCATTGGCATGAAATCCCATCGACTGATAAAAGCGCAGCCGTTTATGAGCGATTGCCGTGGTTAGCGGATCGATTTCCAGAATGGTCAGCGGCGCGCGCGTCAGGATCTGCGCCAGCAGCTGTTTACCATAGCCGCGGGAGCGCAGCGTATCGTCGATCGCCAGATGTTCGATATAACCGTAGCCGGCAAACTGCCAGCAGCCGCTGAGGCCGATAAATACGCCCTCATCGAACCACGCTTCCAGCGCGTAGCGCGGGTGGCTCAGCGCCTGAAGTTTGGCGTCGCTTTCGCGCTGCTCGTGCCACGGAAAGGCGCGCGCGTAGAGCGCGTCCAGCGTGGCGAAATGGGGCGAGTCGGTAGAACGTAATCTTTCGCAGGTCAGCATGGCACAATCCCTGGTAGCGAAAACAAAACTGCCCTCACACGGAGGGCAGTGATCGGAGGCGTTCGCGCTTATTCTGCCGCGGCCGCTTTTTGCGCCAGCTTATCCAGCAGCTTCTGATGAATGCCACCGAAGCCGCCGTTGCTCATCACCAGGATATGGTCGCCCGGGTGGGCGGTTTTGACCACCATCTCCGCCAGGGTATCGACGTCGGCGCTCCAGTGGGCCGGCTGGACGCAGGCTTCCGCCACTTCCGCCACCTGCCACGGAATATGCTGCGGCTGCAGGAGGAACACTTCATCAGCGCGACCGAGAGACGGCGCCAGATCGTCTTTGCAGACGCCCATTTTCATGGTGTTAGAGCGCGGCTCCAGCACGGCGAGAATGCGCGCGGTGCCGCCCACTTTGCCGCGCAGCGCCTGCAGCGTGGCGAGGATTGCCGTCGGATGATGGGCGAAATCGTCATACACGGTAACGCCGTTGGCTTCGCCGCGCAGCTCCAGGCGACGGCGGGCGTTGATAAAGCTGCCCAGCGCGTTCGCGGCATCCGCCGGCAGCACGCCGACGTGACGCGCCGCGGCAATCGCCATCAGGCCGTTATGCATATTATGCTCGCCGACCAGCGCCCACTTCACTTCACCAACCTTTTCGCCGTCGAGCAGCACTTCCCACTGCGAGGCGTCGGCGTTCAGCTTCTTCGCCTGCCAGTGGCCCTGCTCGCCCACCAGCTCCTGCTCGCTCCAGCAGCCCATCGCCATCACCTGCTTCAGGTTGATGTCGTTCTCCGGCAGGATGATTTTGCCTTTGCCCGGCACGATACGCACCAGATGGTGGAACTGTTTCTGAATCGCCTTCAGGTCGTCAAAGATGTCCGCGTGGTCGAACTCAAGGTTGTTGAGGATCAGCGTCCGCGGGCAGTAGTGAACAAACTTGGAGCGCTTGTCGAAGAAGGCGCAGTCATATTCGTCGGCTTCAATCACAAAGAACGGGCTGTCGCCCAGGCGTGCGGAAACATCAAAGTTCCCCGGTACGCCACCGATCACGAAGCCCGGTTTATAGCCGCAGGCTTCGAGGATCCAGGTTGCCATCCCGGCAGTGGTGGTTTTGCCGTGGGTCCCGGCGACGGCCAGCACCCAGCGATCGCGCAGCACGAAGTCGTGCAGCCACTGCGGGCCGGACATATACGGAATATTGTTTTCCAGCACCGCTTCAACGCACGGGTTGCCGCGAGTCATGGCATTACCGATGATCACCAGATCCGGCCGGGGATCCAGCTGGCTGGGGTCATAACCCTGAATTAAATCAATCCCCTGGTTTTCCAGCAGGGTGCTCATCGGCGGATAGACGTTAGCATCCGACCCTGTTACCTCATGACCGAGGGAGCGCGCCAGCATGGCCAGGCCCCCCATAAACGTGCCACAGATTCCTAAAATATGAATGCGCATTCGTCATTTCCTTCTCTTATCCGGGGCACATTTTACCCATATCCCGGGCCCTGGCGAAATGCATTTTCAGGCGAATCTGTATTTTGCTGGCGCGATTCACCAGTGCGCACTTTTTTGATTCTTTGTTAAGATTGTTGCGTTCGTTTTACTCAACATAAAAATGCAGGGAACGAGTTATGAAAACGTTAGGTGAGTTTATTGTTGAAAAGCAGCACGAGTTCTCCCACGCCACCGGTGAGCTGACTGCTTTGTTGTCAGCAATAAAGTTGGGCGCCAAGATCATCCACCGCGATATCAACAAGGCCGGTCTGGTCGATATCCTGGGTGCCAGCGGTGCTGAAAACGTTCAGGGCGAGGTTCAGCAAAAACTCGATCTGTTCGCTAATGAAAAATTAAAAGCCGCACTGCGAGCACGCGATATTGTTGCCGGGATCGCCTCCGAAGAAGAAGATGAAATTGTCGTCTTCGAAGGGTGTGAACACGCCAAATACGTGGTGCTGATGGACCCTCTGGATGGCTCCTCTAACATCGACGTTAACGTCTCTGTCGGTACGATCTTCTCTATCTACCGCCGCGTCACGCCTGTCGGCACGCCGGTGACAGAAGAAGACTTCCTGCAGCCGGGTAACAGGCAGGTGGCCGCGGGCTATGTGGTATACGGCTCTTCGACGATGCTGGTATATACCACCGGCTGCGGCGTCCACGCCTTCACCTACGACCCGTCCCTCGGCGTCTTCTGTCTATGTCAGGAGCGCATGCGCTTCCCGGAGAAGGGCAATACCTACTCCATCAACGAAGGCAACTACATCAAATTCCCGCAGGGCGTGAAGAAGTACATTAAGTACTGCCAGGAAGAGGACAAAGCGACTCAGCGTCCTTATACCTCACGCTATATCGGCTCGCTGGTGGCGGACTTCCACCGTAACCTGCTGAAGGGCGGCATCTATCTCTATCCGAGCACCGCCAGCCACCCGGACGGTAAGCTGCGCCTGCTGTATGAATGCAACCCGATGGCCTTCCTCGCCGAACAGGCGGGCGGTAAGGCCAGCGACGGTAAAGAGCGTATTCTGGATATTATTCCGGAAAGCCTGCACCAGCGCCGCTCGTTCTTCGTCGGTAACAACCACATGGTAGAAGACGTCGAGAACTTCATTAAAGAGTTCCCGGACGCCTGATCCCTGCCCTCCCTTCCCGCCTTGCGGGAAGGGAGTTCCCTGTTAGCGACTCCCCGCTCCGCTCACCCGCGTCACCGCCGCATTCTGCCGATTTTCCCACAGCACGGTCAGCCCACGCTGCAGCGCGATAAAGATAAACAGCAAAATACCGATAGCGATTTTCGTCCACCATGAGCTGAGGGTGCCGTCGAAGTTGATGTAGGTCTGAATTAACCCCTGAATCGCCACCCCGAACAGCGTTCCCAGCACGGTGCCAACACCGCCGCTGAGCAGCGTGCCGCCGATCACCACCGAGGCAATGGCGTCCAGCTCCACGCCGACGCCCGCCAACGCATAGCCTGCCTGGGTATAAATGGAAAAGACGATCCCGGCCAGCGTCGCCAGCCCGGTGGAAAGCATATAGATACGGATCGTGGCGCTGCGAGTCGAAATCCCCATTAAATTCGCCGACGTGGCGTTGCCGCCGATGGCATACACCTGGTTGCCAAAGCGAGTGCGATGGGCGACAAAAATACCGGCCACCACCACCAGCAGCATCAGTAGCCCCATGGCGCTGAGACGACCGCCGCCGGGGATGGTCCATGCCAGCCCAGACAAGGTGTCGTAGACCGGATGGTTAATCGGAATCGACTCCTCCGACACCATATAGCTGACGCCGCGCAGAAAGAACATGCCGGCGAGCGTGATGATAAAAGCCGGGATCTTTAGCGCGTCGATAAGCAGCCCCATAAACGCACCGAAGGCACAGCCCATCACCAGCACCAGTGGAAACGCCACCAGCGGTGATATTCCCCAAAAGCCAATCGCTTTGGCGAGGAAGACGCCGGTAAAGGCGATCACCGACCCCACCGACAGATCGATCCCACCGGAGAGGATCACAAAGGTCATGCCGACGGCGATGATCCCAAGGAAGGCATTATCCGTCAGGATATTGCAGATCACCCGCGTTGAGGCAAAGCCGGGGAATTGCGTCAGGCAGTAGAGGTAGCCCAGCACAAACACCGCAAGGGTGATCATCAACGGTAAATTACGTTTTATCATGGCCGCGTACCCCTTTCAGTAAACCGATAAAGCGCGGCGACTGGACAATCAGTACGCACAGCACCACCACCGCTTTCACCACCTGGTTGAGCTCCGGCGGGAAGCCAGAGAGCAAAATCCCGGTATTCATCCCCTGGATAATCAGCGCCCCCACCACCGACAGCAGCAGGTTGAAGCGCCCACCCATCAGGGAGGCGCCGCCGATGACCACCGCCAGAATGGCGTCCAGTTCGAGCCACAACCCGGCGTTATTAGCATCCGCACCGCGTATATCCGCCGCCACGATGATCCCGGCAATCGCTGCGCAAACGCCGCTCAGCACATAGGCCAGCATCACCACAATACGAGTATTCACGCCGGCGTTTTTCGCCGCGCGAATGTTGATCCCCACCGCTTCGATAAACATACCCAGCGCCGTTTTACGGGTAAACAGCCAGAACAGCAGCAGCGTGGCGGCGGCGATGATCACCGGCGTCGGAAACAGCAGAAACGATCCGCTGCCGAGCCATGCCAGGGCCGGGGAATCAAAGGTGACGATCTGCCCCGAGGTGATTAACTGCGCCACCCCGCGTCCGGCCACCATCAGGATCAGCGTCGCCACGAAAGGTTGGATCTTAAGGATCGCCACGAGGATACCGTTCCACAGCCCGGCCAGCGCACCGGCCCCCAGCGAGGCCAGCACCACCACCGGCAGGCTGTGCCCGGCGACGGTCATCGAGGCGGCCGTCGCGCCGGCAATCGCCATCACCGCCCCCACCGACAGATCGATACCGCCGGTGGCGATCACCAGCGTCATGCCAATGGCCAGCAGCGCCACCGGCGCGGCGCGGTTAAGAATATCGATCGGGCTGCCAAACAGGCGGCCATCCTGGAGCACCACCTGATAAAAATGGGGCGCGACCAGGCTGTCGACCAGCAGCACCAGCAGCAAGGCAATGATCTGCGGGGTGCCCTTCGGCCAGCTGAAGCGTCGCTTCTCCGGGCCGGTTTGCGAAAGAGATCGAGGCATCATGAGTTACTCCTTATGCCGCAATAGCGTTCATGATCGCCGGTACAGAGAGCTCGGCGAGCGGGATCTCCGCCACCTGTCGGCGATCGCGCATGATAATGACCCGATCGGCGTAACCCACCAGCTCCTCCAGTTCAGAGGAGATAACCAGCAGCGCCAGACCATCGGCGCAGAGGGTTTCAATCAGGCGAATAATTTCCGCATGGGCGCCGACGTCGATGCCGCGGGTCGGCTCATCGAGGATCAGGAACTGCGGTTTGGTCAGCAACCAGCGGGAGAGCAGTACCTTCTGCTGGTTGCCGCCGGAGAGAAACTCGATCGGCTGCTCCGCGCTCGGGGTACGGATCCCCAGCTGGCGAATAAAGCGCTCGGCGATCTCGTTCTGTTCACGCCGGGGGATCGGCCGCAGCCAGCCGCGCTGCGCCTGCAGGGCAAGGACGATATTTTCCCGCACCGAAGCGGCGGCGATAATGCCGTCGGTTTTGCGATCTTCAGGACAGAAGCCGATCCCGAGGCAGGAAGCCTGATGCGGGGAGCGCAGGGTCTGCGGTTTGCCTTTGATCCACGCCTTCCCGCTGTCCGCCGTTTTAATACCGAAGATCACCTCGGCGGTTTCCGTGCGTCCGGAACCCAGCAGGCCGGCGAGGCCCACAATTTCGCCCGGACGGACCTGCAGGTCGAACGGGGCGATGGTGCCTTTTTTACCGTAGCCTTCAAACGCCGCCACCGGCTTATCGCTCAGCAGGGTACGGCCCGCCCGCTGCAGGGCATTGTGGTCCAGTTCGCGACCCAGCATCATTTTCACCAGCTCAATCTGCGGTAGCTCGCGGGTCTCGCGGCAGCCGACGAAACTGCCGTTGCGCAGCACGGTGATGCGATCGCTGACCGCATAGACCTGGTCGAGAAAATGGGTGACGAAGATTAGGCTGACGCCGTTATCCCTGAGCTGGCGCATCAGGGTGAACAGCATCTCCACCTCCTGGGTATCGAGGCTGGCGGTGGGCTCGTCGAGGATCAGCACTTTGGCCGACAGGTCGATGGCCCGACAGATAGCGACGATCTGCTGCATCGCCACCGAAAAGCGGTTCAGCGGTTCGCGCACGTCGAGAGAAAAGCCGTAGGAGGCCATCAGCGCCGTCGCCCGCGCCTCCATCTCTTTGCGTCGCAGCAGGCCAAACCGCCGCGGCTCACGGCCGATGAACAGGTTATCCGCCACCGACATATTGGGTAGCAGGTTCACTTCCTGGTAGACGGTGCCAATCCCCAGCTGCTGGGCATGGGCGGTATTTTTGGGCGAAATAGCCTGGCCTTCCAGCCAGATGGTGCCGCGATCGGCATGGTAAACGCCGGTAAGCGCTTTGATCAGCGTCGATTTTCCGGCGCCGTTTTCGCCCAACAGGGCCATGATTTCGCCGCGCCGCAGGCTAAAGTTGACGTTATCCAGCGCCTTAACGCCGGGGAAGAATTTACTGAGTCCTTCGGTGCGAAGGATCTCCTGGTGTGCCTCGGCGCTCATAATCGATGTCACCTTTAAATGATGTCAGGTTACCCCGGGTCGCGCTGGGCTTCCCGGGGTTACTGGAACGCTGCTTTTTACCCTCTCCCACTGGGGAGAGGGATGGAATGAGGGGCTCCCCACTCAGTAACCCATATTTTTCTTCTTCTCTAACTCTTCTTTCGCCGTATCCGGCAGATACAGCGTCGATTTGGTAATGGTCAGCTTCTCAGGCAGGGTGCCGTCTTTTTTGTATTTCTCCAGCGCATCAAACGCCGGGCCGGCCATATTTGGCGTCAGTTCGACGCTGGCGTTGGCTTCACCAGCGATCATGGCTTTATAGATATCCGGCACGCCGTCGATGGAGCCCGTGAGGATATCTTTGCCCGGCTTCAGACCCGCCTCTTTAATGGCCTGGATGGCGCCGATTACCATGTCATCGTTATGGGCGAAGACCATGCAGATGTTTTTGCCGTTATTCTCAGCTTTGATAAAGCTCTCCATCACCTCTTTCCCTTTGCTGCGGGTGAAGTCGCCGGACTGAGAGCGGATAATTTTGATATTCGACGCTTTGGCAATCGCGTCGGCGAACCCTTTCTTACGATCGATGGCCACGCTGGCCCCAACGGTGCCCTGCAGTTCAACGACGTTACACGGCTTACCGTCGACGGTTTTCACCAGCCAGTCGCCAATCAGTTGGCCTTCCAGCACGTTGTTGGCGGTCACGGTGGTCATGTAGAGATCTTTATCTTTAACATCAATGGAACGGTCGAGAAGGAAGACCGGGATCTTGGCCTCTTTCGCCTCTTTCAGCACCGGTTCCCAGCCGGTGGCCACCACCGGTGCAATGAAGATCGCGTCGACCCCTTGAGCGATAAAGGAACGCACTGCTTTGATCTGGTTTTCCTGTTTTTGCTGACCATCAGCGATCTTCAGGGTGATACCGCGCTTGGCGGCCTCCTCTTTCGCGACGCTGGTTTCCGCCGCACGCCAGCCGGATTCAGAACCGACCTGCGAAAAACCTACGGTTAGCGGGGCAGCTATCGCCATAGACGACATAGCTGCGGAAACTGCTGTGACAAGAAGTAAGCGCTTCCACATAAGGGTATCCTCGTAGGGTTATTGTTGGTTAAAGTCTCACCTGCGGACAAACTATAGACAATCGGTGATGTAACTGAATGCGTTACATCACACTTCAAAAAAGTAAATGAGATGTTAATGATGGCCCCGCTGCCCAGCGGAGAGCCGATAAGGCTTCGCAGGGAGCGCGGCTGTTGCGGTTTATGACGTTTTTTTAAGCAGTTTGATAAATCAATCACATGCAATGAAAACGGTTACATAAATTTATTCATGATGTGGCTATGTTTATGGATTTTCATGTCATTATTACGCGAAAAATTCGGAGCACTCCGCGGCGATATCGGGAAAAAGAAGCGAAGACTTTCGATGTGAGTTGGCTATAATACCGAGCACTTGTTTGCCATACATTTTAAAGGAAACAGACATGAGCTTACTCAACGTACCTGCGGGCAAAGATCTGCCGGAAGACATCTACGTCGTGATCGAAATCCCGGCGAACGCAGATCCTATCAAATATGAAGTCGACAAAGAGAGCGGTGCACTGTTCGTTGACCGTTTCATGTCCACAGCAATGTTCTATCCGTGCAACTACGGTTACATCAACCACACCCTGTCCCTGGACGGTGACCCGGTTGACGTGCTGGTCCCGACGCCGTACCCGCTGCAGCCGGGCTCCGTGATCCGCTGCCGTCCGGTTGGCGTTCTGAAGATGACCGACGAATCCGGTGAAGATGCGAAACTGGTTGCCGTACCGCACACCAAGCTGAGCAAAGAATACGATCACATCAACGATGTGAACGATCTGCCGGAACTGCTGAAAGCCCAGATCACTCATTTCTTTGAGCACTACAAAGATCTGGAAAAAGGCAAGTGGGTTAAAGTCGACGGTTGGGACAACGCGGAAGCGGCGAAAGCTGAAATCGTTGCCTCTTTCGAGCGCGCAAAGCAGAAGTAATTCTGTCTCAGGCAGGGTCATCCCCTGCCTGATTGCGGCACGGATAGCCGCGATAACACCATGGAGGGTGTCCCGTGAAAAGCGTTCGCTATTTCACTCTGAACTATACCGGTTTCACCACCGCCGCCTGTGAAAAACAGGGATATCTGCGCCTTATCGCCGGCGAGCATGTCTTTTATACCGATAAACGCTATTTTAAAGACCCCGCGCTTTTTGACCGCCTGACGATCAATCAGCCTCTGCACCTTGGCGTCCGCCGTCTGGACAACGGCTGTTACTGGATCCACTGGCTCAGCGATGGCGAAACGCTCCTTGAACCCAGTCAACGGGTAACGCGCTGGGCCCGTCCGCTGCTGATTATCAGCCTGCTGACGCTCATCTTCGCTCTTATCCCGCTCGTGATGAGCACCTCAGAATGGGGAAGGTTCGGCTGCGGCATTATCGCGATACTGGCCTTCATCGGACTGTTAACAGGGCTCTATGAGCGACTGTTCCACCCGGTGCTAAAACGGCACCCCGCCATGCGCGATCTGCTGGCGAAGATGGCAATGGCCCGCCGCCGCGACTTTTCCTTTTGCCAGCCACTACCCGCAACGGCGCGGGCCGTCCGCCAGTCGGCAATGCCTTTTACGCAAGCCCTGCCGGAACGCTATGCCGTCCGGACGGGAAAAATTAGCAATATCGTTTTTAAGAAGTGGTTCGCGGGGAACCCAACGCGGGAATACCATGGCGTTGGGATACAATGCGACACGGCGCCGCTGGCCTTCTGGTGGCAGGCAGGCTGCGCCAATTTCGCGCTGCATCCCGTTCTCTATCGTCGTCAGCCACCGTTTATCGCCATTGGCGATCGCCTCGTCGCCGTGTACGAGCGCGACAGCCGTGCGATCCACGCGCTATACAATGCCAGCGACGGCGCGGCTTATATAAAAAACCATCCACTCTATCCAGGTCGCCGACAACTGGCGCTGCTCTATTACCTGTTTTACGGCCTCGCGCTGGTGATGTATCTGCTATTTCTCGCTGTTGAACTCATCAGTGCCCTTCAGTCAGGCCGGAGCGTCTGGTGGCAGGTTCAGGATTCACTGGACATGCTGTCCCTATTATTACTCAGTTTCGGCGGGATCCTGGCGGTACTGGAGCTGATTGGCCCAACGGCCTGGTTATTATCACACCGGGTAGCTGACTGGCTGAAGATGCGCTCGGCGATGCGGCGCTACCTGCAGGGAGTGGCCCGCCATACCGCGCTCGAGGAGATCATGTAATGTTCAGTACTCCAACACGACGATTATTCTTTCTCGTGCTGACGACGCTGGCTTCCGCGATGTGGCTGGCGAAGGATCGTCTGCCACTCTGGTAAGGCATGGAGCAGAAAAAACAACGCCACCCGAAGGTGGCGCTGTCGTGGTTAGTACTGGTCGCGATCCAACCAGTTGCCGTTCGCTATCAACGTGCATCCCTCAACGGAACGTTGATACACATACATCCATGCGCTGCCGTAAGGCGTCTGAATGAGGTGGCGCGCATACTCGCCCCCCTTCGTGCGTAGCGCATCCAGTTCGGCCAGCGTCGATGCATCAATACGATAAACTTCACCATGTACTGTGCCTTCGCCGGGCACCGCGCCTGGATAGTGGCCCAGGCTGTACAGCTGATAATCGTTGACACTATGAGCGCCCAGCCACTGGGCGTTGGTCATCCAGTGGCTGTTGCCTTGTTTGCGTCGTAAACTGCCGTAAACAAATATTCGCATTGCTAAAACTCAAACTGATAGAGCAAATCGAGCGCCTGGTCAATGCCAGACACCGCTTCCACATATAGCCTAGGCATCAGGCGATAACGTAAAGTCAGCGTCGCCAGGGAGTCGAAAATACCGACCCCATATTTTACCTGCAGACCCGGCAGTACATAGCCGCTGACCACCACCTGGGAAGAGTCGCCTACCCCTTCGGTGTCCAACGCCAAATTGCTTACGCCAAACGTCTCGCCGATTTTACCCACAACCTGACCACTTTGTGCAACCCCCATTCCAATAAGCATTGAGGTCATCGCGGCGCTATCGCTCTGTCCGCTGCTCAAACCCTGGCCGCGCAGCAGATAAGATAGCGCTTCCTGCTGGGACATCACCGGGTCAGAGAAGATCTCCGCTTTCGGCTGATCGGCGGAGCCGGTGACGCGAACGCCGGCGATCACATCGTCTTCGGTAGCATCCGGGTTACGAATCGCTTCGATATTCAGCAGCGGCTGATCCGGCGGACCGGAGAACAGCAGCTCCCCTTTGCGAACAATCAGATCCTGACCATAGGCGTGGAAGCGGCCGTCCGGAATATTGATCTGCCCGTTGAGGCCCAAGCCTTGCTTGTCCTGCGCCACTTTCAAATCACCGGTCAGACGCGCTTTCAGACCAAAGGCTTCCAGACGCACGTTGTTGCCGACGTGAATCGTCAGGTTGCTGTTGATCGGGATACCGGCGCTCTGCTGATTAATCGGCTTGAGGTTTTTATCCAGCATCACTTCATCAGAGGAGACGCCAACCGCGCTCTCTGGCACCTCGTTGACCACGATCCGCGCCCAGGGCACATCCACCTTGCCATCAAGGCTGAACAGGCTCGGCGTGGCGGTAAACACCACGTCCGGCGACACATCGAGACGCACCATCGGCGGCACCGTGATCCGCACCCGGCTGCCCTTCGCTGCAATCTGCGCCCGCCAGTTATCGATCTGCGTCCAGTCGGCGTTGCCGCTGAGAGCAATTTGCCCCTGGCGGGTGTTCACCGTCCCCTGCAGGGTCGAGCGCGTGCCGTTGAAGTTCATCGCCAGCTGGCTCGGCTGCATATCAAACGGCATGAAGTTGCCATCGATATCCACCCCGCTGAGCTGCATCTGGCCGAACAGCTGCGGGCTTTTCACGTTGCCGCCCAGACGCAGACGGGCGTTGAGCCTCCCCTCGGCTTTTTCGCCGCGAGCGAAAATCGGGTTGATCATCGCCAGCGAGAAGTTGCTGATATTGACGTTGCCGCCGAGATTACGCCGCCCCTGCGGGTCGGTGACCTGCACCTGCCCATCCAGTTGACCATTGTTGGTCAGGCGGATAAGCCAGCCCAGCTCGGCGCGATTGTTATGCAGGTCGGCGCTGAGGTTCAGCGTATCGAATGCCACCGGCAGCGGCGCGTCGTTGACCACCTGGGTCACCTTGACGTTGCGCCCGCTGAGGGTCACTTTGCCCTGCGGCAGCCCCTCTTTGGTGGTGTCCCAGCTCACATCGGCATTACCGGTAAACACGCCGCTGGCCTGGGTCGCCTCCGGCATAAACGGCTTAAGCATCGCCAGATCGAAGCGGTTGAGGTTCACTCGCGCCCGCCCGCTGGCGCCCGCGTCGATGGTCTGCGGGACGCAAAGCTCGGCGTTCGGGTTGGTCCAGCAGTGTGGCCCAATGCTGATTTTCTGCTCCTGGTTGCGGTAGTCCAGCGCAATGCTGCGCGTCAGCGCTACCGGCCCTACCGGCGTCTGGAAGCGGGTATCGCTCAGCGAGCCTCTCCAGCGTTCGGCCTGACGATCGAAGCTGCCTGCCAGCGTCAGCTGGCCGGAAACCGGATCGCCCTGCACGCGCAGCCGCAGCTCATGCTGCTTCTCAGTACCTTTGGCATTGAGCTGCACCAAACTGATATTGACCCCCGGCTGGCTAATGCGATCTACCCGCACGTCCAGGTTACCGCCAATCTGATCGGTGGATTTCACGTCCCCTTTGACGTTGACCTGGGCGATCGTCAGTTCCTGCCAGCGCAGCGCCCGGGCGGTGATGTCGGCCAGAAGCTGCGGCGCATCGACAGTGCCGCGCACTTTCACCAGCCCCTTCGCCGTTCCGCCAAGCCCCGGCAATGCATTATCCAGATGCGGGGCATCGATAGTGGCGTCGAGGTTAAGATCCTTCACCCCAAGCTCACCTTTGATATCGGCGCTGTTCGGGCCTAACGCCAGGTGCAGGCCCGGGATTTTCCACTGCAGATAGCTGTTACCCTGCAGCGAGCCCGAAACATCCACTTTGTTCTGCTTCACGTTGCCGGTAATTTTCAGCTCCGGCACCGACATCTGCCAGCTGCCGCCGTACAGGCTGCCCTGGGTCTTGATCATGCCGTTGAGCTTCGACGGCCAGTCCGGCACCTCTTTGGCGGTGTTGATCCCATCGAGGGTCAGCTCGCCGCGCCAGCTGATCGCCTGCTGCCAGTCGAGCAGCGCCTTCAGCTCGGTTTTCCCTTCCAGGGCGTTGACCGTCAGCTTGTCGAGATTAATCTGCCGCTCATTGCCTTTGGCGTTGAGGGTGATTTTCGCCGGCGGCAGCGACTGACCTTTCACCGCCGTGGAGAAGGCCAGCGCGTAGTCGGTCATTTTGCCGCTGAACTTCAGCTGGACATCATCGGCCTGGAACTGCTTCTCGCCGCTGAATGGCCAGGCGAGCTGCTTACTCTTCAGCTCCATATTGAGCGGCAGCCCGGCCTCCGCCAGCTGCGCATCCGCGCGCAGCGTGGCCGCGACTGGCCCGCTTAAGTCCACCCCGACCTTAAGCGTTTTACGCACTTCACCGCCCACCTTCAGCTGCACCTTCTCCCCTTTCATCGGGTCAACGTTCAGCGTTCCGGCGAGGGTAATGTCCACCGGCCAGTTATCCTGCAATTGCGCGTGGCCCGAGGCGCTGACCTTGCCCTGATCGGAGTCGATATCGAGGGCGTCGAGCTTCATCTGACCGTCGATACTGCTGACTTTCAGCAGCAGGTTATACACGGTGATGTCGGTATCGCCGGTCAGGCGTAGTTGTTCCCCGCGGAACGCCTGAATATTGAGGTTCAGCGGCAGATGGACATCGGTCATTGCCGGCAGCACCGGCTGCGAGAAGAGGTCGGTCATCGTCTCGCCGAGCGGTTTTTCCTGCGGCTTCGGGTTGTCGATTTTCGGCTCGACCACCTGCTCCTGCGCCACTTTCGCCACCTTCGGCAGGGCGATTAGCAGCCCCTGCAGCGAGGTCGGCGTCAGGGTCAGGTTTTTCTCCTGCCAGTTCAGGCCGGTGGAAAAATCGCGCACGGACACTGCAGTATCGTCGATTTTGACGTTGACGTTATGCAGTGCGACGCGGCTGAGGGTGATCGGATAAGGGGTGGAGAGATTCAGCGGCCCGCTGTCTTCTTCCTCGACCGGCGCGGCGGGCGGCATCTTCTTCGTATCGACGGCAACGTAAATATCGCGCAGCGCGATGTCGTTTACGCACAGGCTGCTGTCCCACAGGCAGCGCAACCTGACGCTGAGGTGAAACTGACCGGCGGTGACCGCCACCCCGGGCTGCTCGTAGCGGACATTATCGAGGGTTAAATCACGCCAGCCACCGGTGACTTTGCCGATATCCAGCCCCGGTACCCAGCGATCCGCCGCTTTGAACACCAGATGCAAGCCGGTGGTCGTCCCCACCAGGAACCCGACGGTGCCCAGCAGGAGCACCAACACGATTAAGACGCCGAGGCTTATTTTCTTCCATAAACTCATAATTCAGGCCCCAGACCGATGTAAAACTGTAAACCATGCTCTTCTTTGTCGCCGATCGGCCGGGCGATATCCAGCTTGATCGGCCCCACCGGCGACTGCCAGCGCACGCCCACCCCGGCGCCGGTTTTGAAATCGCTCTCGCGAATATCGCTGACCGCTTCGCCGCTATCGACAAACACGGCGCCCCACCATTTACCACTGACGTTGTACTGATACTCCAGCGAGCCGGTCGCCAGCTTCGAGGCCCCGATCAGCTTGCCGTCATCGTCCTTCGGCGAGATAGATTTGTATTTATAGCCGCGAATACTGCGGTCGCCCCCGGCGAAAAAGCGCAGATCCGGCGGCACCTTGTCAAAGTTGTCCGCTTCGATCCAGCCAAGGTTGCCGCGCACCACAAAGCGGTGGCGGTCATAGAGGGTACGGATCCAGACGTCCTGGGCCTGCATCACGATGAAGTTGATGTCCGAGCCCCACATGGTGTTGGAGTAGTCCACGGAGTAGCGCTGTGAATCGCCCCAGGTGGGCATCAGACCGCCGCGAGAGCGAGTGCGGTTCACCGAGACCCCAGGGTAAATCAGCATGGTGGTGTTGGTGACGTTCGCCTGGGTAAAGTGGTCCAGGCTCCAGCGCAGGTTGATCGCCCGCTGCCAGCCGCTCGACATCTCCCAGAAACGCGATACCCCAAGCGTGGTGGAGTCGGCCTGGGTGTCATTAAGATCGGTGCGCTTAAAGCCGCCCTGCATCAGATAGTACTGCTCGAGCGGGCTCTTCAGCAGCGGGACTTTATAGGTAAAGTCGAACTGCTGCTCCGGAGCGGAGAGGCTGACGCTGGAGGTCAGGCTGTGGCCATACGAGTTCATCCACGGTTTTTTCCACGTGGCTTTCACGCGCGGCCCGACATCGGTTGAAAAACCAACCCCGGTTTCCACGGTGTTCTCTTTGCGTGGCGAAACAACGCCCTGCAGAGGCAGCACCTTGGTTTTCCGTGATTTAGCGAAATCAGGCGCCACCACGACTGAACTGAACCAGCCGGTCGCCGCCAGGCGGCGGTTTAGCTCGGCCAGATCCTGCGAGGTGTAGTAGTCGCCCTCTTTAAACGGCACGAGGTTTTGCAGGTATTCATCGCGAATTTGCGATCCGGAGAAGGTGACGTGACCAAAGCGATAGCGCTCGCCGCTGTCATAATCGATATCCCAGAACGCCTGGTGGCGGTCAAGGGAGACCCCGAGCTGGCTTTTGTTGAACTCGCTGTCAAAGTAGCCTTTGCGCAGGGCGACGCGGGTCAACGAGCTCTTGAAACCGTCATAATCGCCATGGTTCAGCACCGTCCCGATGGCCGGACGCGTTTTTAGCAGCGCCAGATAGTCGCTATCGGTACGGGCGCCGCCGCGCAGAATGACCTCGGTTCCACCAATGCGCACCGGTTCACCCGGGGTCACTTTGGCGATCAGCACCTGACGCCCCCTTTTCGGCGGCGGACGTAAATCAAATTCAATCGTCGGCTCGTAATAACCCAGCGCTTTCAGACCTTCGCGAATGGCGTCATCGACGCGCGCGCGAAAGCGACGATCCGGCGTGACCTCATCACTCTGGATGGTGGAAAGCTGGGCGCGAACGTTTCTCTCCAGCTCCCCGGATAATCCCTCAACCTGCAAACGCACATTCGCTGCGCTGGCGACCCCGCTGACCAGCAAAAGGCTGGTGATACATAACTGGCGGATTTTTAGCACATTTTCTCCTGAATCTCCCTGTTTCCCCCTACAGGAAACACTGGCGCCGCTCCACGGCTTAACAAAACCCTAACAACCAGGGTTGAAAAAGTGGCAATAACCCAAATAATTCTTATGTATTAATCTAGACGTATTACGCGTGTTTATTGTGTTAAAAGACACGCTTCGTTACAACCTTAACGACGATTTCTGTATTGAGAGGCCAACCGTGAGTCTATTTGATAAAACGCATCTTGTCGCCCAGGCGGATGCGCTGCCTGGACGCAATACCCCCATGCCAGTGGCGACGCTCCACGCAGTTAACGGCCACTCGATGACCAACGTCCCGGCGGGGATGGAAGTGGCGCTGTTCGCCATGGGCTGCTTCTGGGGAGTGGAGCGCCTGTTCTGGCAATTGCCGGGGGTTTACAGCACCGCCGCAGGCTATACCGGCGGCTATACGCCAAATCCGACCTATCGCGAAGTGTGCAGCGGCCAGACCGGTCACGCGGAAGCAGTGCGCGTGGTTTACGATCCGCAGGTGATTAGCTATGAGCAGTTATTACAGGTGTTCTGGGAAAATCACGATCCGGCGCAGGGCATGCGACAGGGCAACGACCACGGTACCCAGTACCGTTCGGCGATTTACCCGCTGACGCCGGAACAAACGGCAGCGGCAAAGGCCAGCCTCGCCCGCTTCCAGGCGGCGATGAACGACGCGCACGATACTCGTCACATCACTACCGAGATCGCTACCGCCAAACCCTTCTACTATGCCGAAGACGATCATCAGCAGTATCTGTATAAAAACCCGCACGGCTATTGCGGCATCGGCGGCATCGGCGTGTGCCTGCCGCCTCAGTAACAACCCGATTGCGCTATCGGGGAGTGGTGGTTAATCAGAAAAGACCGGGCCCGCAGGGAAGTGGGCCAGAAATGCCGTCACGGTTAACCATTCACGCAATGACGGAAACGTCATCTCTTTCTCTGCCAATGCCCGATCGAAAGCGATTAGCGAATCGATGCCTGCCGTTCCGAACACGCCCCCGGCCCATAGTATTCTTTGCGCCTGGTCCCGCGCCCAGCCACTCTCGCTACGCCAGGCAAGGATATGCAGCAGAGCCTGTAATAAAGAGGCGACGTGGGTGCGCTGCTCTTTCACCAGCCGGCGGTAAACAGGCAGAGCAACACTTCTTATAATGTCGATACTCTCCCATACCGCCTCGTCTTTCAGCAGCCTCCCGGCCTCTTCGCACAGACGATTATGGGTAATAACCTCTTTTTTCTCGATGGTCTTCCCGGCAGCAATCACCATCCCACCCAGCAAATAGAGCGACTCTGGCAATAATGGCAAAACAACCCGCCGTTCTCTGGCAAGCTGTTGTCCGGCATAAAGGCAGTTAACCACTGTTTTTTGGACGTTGTATGGCTCGCTGTGGCTATCGAGGAGGTGTAACTCAGGTACCAGGTGATTCACTAAATCCACCGCCCGGACAGAGTGAAGAATAATGCTGCTCTGTTCGGAGGTCTGTATTCTCTGCACATCCAGTAAAACAGTCTCTTCCATTTTATTTTCCCTCTGTTATACGTACTTGCACAACGCCCATGCCGGGACGCATCTGATTCCAGCCTTCGCTTAATCGCGCAGCATCAGTCATACCCCACCTCAAAACAGGGTTGAAAGAGAGGACATAAACTTAGGTAAGGTATTTATCAGCGCAACGAGAGTGAGCAACAAACAAAAGAGATAGCTGATCGCCATGCATATTTGTAATAACCGTGGCGCCTTGTATCCTTTATTAATATCCTTTCGCCACAGCAGCAGGCAAATAAACAAGCCGGCGACCGGCGTGGATACCGCCGTTGCCACATTCGCTAAGTAAATTAACTGCACCGGCGAACCGCCAAAGCTAAAGCAGATTAACCCCGCCACCACCAGCACCACCATGGATCCCCACTGGACCGCTTTACTCTCCAGCGCGGTAGATTTATTGAAGCCGGAATTGAGCAGCACAACCCCACGCTGAGTATTCCCCAGTAGAGATGAGAAACCCGCCCCCAATAGGGCGACACCCATAATGTATTTTGCCGCCCGTCCCATACTGGGCGTTAACAAATCGGCCAGCTGCGTCGGCGTATTGATTGATATCCCTTGCGGAAAAAGGACGATGGCCCCCACCAGAATAATCGCCCCGCTGATCAGCAGCACACCGATAATATGGGCGACGGTATCCGCCACCATCACGCCATTAAAGAGGTCATCTTTTTTCCATTTTTTCTCTTTGCCAAGGTAAGTGCCGTAGATCCCGGTCGTCAGGGAGGCATTGGTACTGATAAAGCCCAGGGCGGTGACTAAACTCCCCGCAGGAAACATCCAATGCGTTAACCCTTCGCCACTGGCTTTCCAGTCTGGTCCCCCCGTCCCTACCAGGGTAATATAAAAAGCGATAATCATTGCCACAATACAAATAGTGATCCCTTTTTCGACTTTGGAATAAACGCCTTTAGAGAAATAGCAATAGATCATCACCGCAATCATAATTAACGCACCGAGTTTCCAGTCAATGCCGAAAACCAGGTTCATGCCGGCCCCGGTACCCGAGATATTCCCCATGGTAAAAAAAAGACAGGCTAAAAAAGTAGCCCCCCCACAAACCCCGAGGCGACTTTACCGTAATAGTGACGTATCGCCTCGATTGACGGCATTCCGGTGAGCATCGAGATACGATAGGTCGTCAACATAAACGTGATCCCCATAAAGGCAATGGGGATCAGCAGCCATAACAAAGAGTAGCCATAGTCCGCCCCTAACATCGACGCGGTGGTGATAGCGCCGGGACCGACAACGACCCCGGTAAGAACAATACCCGGACCAATACGGCGAATTAATTGAGAGAAGGGAAGTTTTTCTATTTGTGCGGGTACAGTGGAAGATGTTTTTTCTAAATTATTCATGACAGCCTCATTATATTATCTTTACAGAATATTATATGGCCAACCTTATATATTGAATAAAACCGGATAGTCCCTGGTAAAACCAACCCGTATTCATGAAGAATACGGGTTTAACATACAAATAATGAATTAAATAACCGCTTTTTTAATACCTGCTTCACGGATAGCCGCTTTGATCTCTTCTTCCGCGCCGGGTTCCAGCGGTAACAACGGTGAACGAACGGTCGCGTGTTCCAGGATGCCACGTTCAACCAGAGCATGTTTCAGCGCGACCGTGCCTTCCATATGCGAGCCACGGTGATAAACGGCCTTGGTAACCGGCAGCAGACGGTCGTGAACCGCTTTGGCCTTCACATAATCCTGCGCTTTTCCGGCCTCCAGCAGTTCCAGCAGGAGTTCAGGGGCAATATTGCCATATCCCACCAGGAAACCATCAATATCGAAGGCGGTATGCAGCAGGTATTCATCATGACAGCTGAGGATCTGTAAATCAGGGCGTTCGCGGCGAATCACCGGAATTTCCGTATCCCAGCGGCGCATATTCCGCACGCCATTTTTCATCGCAAAGACTCCCGGTTGCGCGGAGATATCCAGCATCGTTTCGAGGTTATAGGTGGCTTTCGTGACATCCGGATACTGAAACAGAATAAGCGGCAGGCCGCTCTCTTCGTATACCACGCGATAACGATCCTGCGGCGCCCCTTTTTGGTAGCCAAAACGCAGCCAGCCATGGGAGGGATACAGCAGGCCAGCAGAGGCGCCAGCGTCGACGGCACGCTGTGCTTCCAGCGCCGCCACTTCCGTCCCTTCGCCGGTAATACCGGCGATAACCGGCACGCGGCCTTCGGTCGAGTCCACAAAACTACGGATAACATCGGCCTGCTCCTGCTGAGTCAGGAAGGTACCTTCCCCGGCATGTCCCAGCACCACCAGACCTTTCACGCCTTTCACGCTGCCAAGCCAGGAACCTAAGCGTTTGATCGCTTGATGATCGATGCGTCCATCGCGGGTAAAAGGGGTAACGGGGGCTGGAACAATACCACGCAAATCAAGTGCTTTCATGTTAACTCCTTACACATTTCAACAATAAAGATGATAAAATCCCCTTCTTGAAATCGATTGCAGGAACGATTGCAAGTGAATTGGAATGTCTTCCCTTTACTCCGCAAGATCAAGGGTACTCTGCGAATAAATGCAATTCGAATCACAAAAAAGAGCGGCTTAAATGTTTATCAATCTGCATTACGTGATCTATTTCCCACATTATTGCCTGTTACCGCTCACGCCAATTCAGTTGCGTGGGCGAAATAACTACGAATACAATCTCAGCTGAATTTAAACAGGGAATCGGTCATGGGAAATCAGTCATCTTCAGAGCAAAATGGAAGAACGATCACGATGCAGGATGTGGCACGCGCTGCAGGCGTGAGTGTTTCAACTGTTTCACGCGTGCTGGATGAACGTCTCCCCCCGTCCCGCAGCCCTTCCGCTGAAAAAATACGCGAAGCGGCGAAGCTGCTGGGTTATCGACGTGACTACGTGGCGTCAAGTCTGCGCCGGGGCGATACCGGCACGATAGGCGTTCTGGTGCCCAGATTGACTGATACCGTGACGGCGATGTTCTATGAAGCCGTCTCTCAGGCCGCTGCGCGCCATGGGTATTTCACGGTAGTGGCCACCTGTGGCAACGATCCAGAAACGGAAGAGCGCGCCACGCAATCTCTGTTAGACCGCCGGGTGGACGGCCTGATCCTTTCCACCTGCCGCCTGGGCGATCGCCTGCCCCAGCAGCTACGGGAAAAACAGATCAACCATGTTCTGGCGCTACGCACCGACGGCATTAGTCCATCGGCCATTGGTGATGACGAACTGGGGGGTTATCTGGCGACCCGCCATTTACTGGATTTAGGGCACCGGGAAATCGGCATCATTGCCGGGCCGAATTTTTCATCGAGCACCTTAAACCGGCAAAAGGGTTTCCTGCGGGCCATGCAGGAAGCGCAGGCCGAGGTGAATCCCCAGTGGTGGCGAGATTCCGATTTTACCATTGTGGCCGGTGAAAACGCCGGTTATGAAATACTGAATAGTCCTGCGCGCCCCAGCGCCATTTTCGCCGTCAATGATGACCTGGCGATCGGCGTGATGGCGGCGGCACATCGACTCGGACTGGAGATAGGCCGAGACGTTTCGCTGGTGGGTTATAACGACATTCCTTTGGTCAGCCGTCTGCCGATCCCCTTAACCTCGGTAAAAACGCCGCTTGATCAGCTTGCCAGCCATGCTGTCGAGTTACTGTTAAGCAACCATGTGGAAAATCCTCAGCGCTATTCTCTACCCACGCTGATCCCGCGCGCTTCCACGCGGCCTTATCGCTAAGCGGCGAAGGTTCCCGGCCCAAAGGGTGTGACAGGGCCGGGGCAGTATTTAATATTATGCCAGCTAATGTTATCAGATATTGATTCTTGCTCGTCAGGGGGAGGTTATAGCGTAAACGTCATGCCAATACGATACCGTGATTCTGAGATTTTATTTTGGCCGTCATGGTAGCCCTGTTTCCCGAGATAATCATATTCGATATAGGGACTAAACCAGTCATTCCATTTATAGCGTAGCGTTAGCGCATTTTCTGTCGCCGAAGACTTATCATTTTTATACTTATAGTCGTCATTGACGTGGCGATAGACCGTGCCTTGATATAAGGCGCTCCATTGTGCATTAAATTTATAGGCAACATATAAATCCAGACGATTGACGCTATCCCGATGCGACTCACCGGCACTATTGACCGTTTCATAAGTGTTGTAGTCATAGCGATAACGCAGCCCAAAGGTAAGGTCGGGCGTGGCTTTATAATTAACGCGCAGATAAGGCCGTAGCTGAGTGCCTTTGCTGCTCCAGTGATAGATGCCGCCAGGCTGCAAGGCCCATTTATCGGCGAATGGCCAGCTATAGTTAGCCTCTATTTCATTATAATCGACCGTGCTGTCGCCAAAGGAGTGGGAACCATCAGCTCTGTCGGTACCCTGGTTGCCCTGATGGTTATTTTTGTTGTTTTTGTTATCCATCTCCATACTCGCCCACCAGCCTGTTTCCCATCCCTGACTGACCTTATAGCGGGACTCGTAAGAGTGGCTTCCCGCCCGATATCCTCCCCTGACATCAAAGGTCAGCGCGTGACCGGCTGCAGGAATGCCAAGAACGCAACACATAATAAAAGCGGTTTTTGTATGCATATTTTATCCCTAAAATTAATCAACTTGAAATGAAACGGAAAAGAATATGACGGTATCTATATATTATCTAAACCAATGTGAAATCGTTTGCGGTATCGTTTTCAATTACAGATATATTTCTATTACTAAATACGAATGGTCAAGACGGTAAAAATACCGATGCTATTCTCATCACAAATTTTCATCCGCTATTATCATGGCAGATGAATTTCTGTGATCGACTCCGCTCCCTTTATTAGCGGATCATCGACTTCCCTTTCACCTGCAGATGAGTCGCTCTTGTTGCGGGAATTATCCTGCGACGCACCTGTCATCATAAGTACGCGTTTACGCTGACGCGTGGCGGAGAGATAACCGCGTAATTAACAATGATTAATCAATGCTCTGGCGATTTTGCTGACTGTTACGCTATACTACCTTCTGAAATTGCCAGCCCACGCCTGTGGGCGGGTGTTCAAGTAGCTTCCTTATAGTTCGATCAACTTCCCTTCCGAGGATCTGACCTCAACGGTCAGAAAAGATATGTTAAACAGTATTTTAGTAATACTCTGTCTGATAGCCGTCAGTGCCTTTTTTTCGATATCGGAAATCTCACTGGCCGCCTCACGTAAAATCAAACTGAAACTGCTGGCCGATGAAGGCAACGTCAACGCACAGCGCGTGCTGAAGATGCAGGAGAACCCGGGCACCTTCTTTACCGTCGTGCAAATCGGCCTCAATGCCGTCGCCATTCTTGGCGGTATCGTGGGCGACGCGGCCTTCTCCCCGGCGTTTCATAGCCTGCTCAGCGGGTATATGTCGCCGGAGCTGTCCGAGCAGCTGAGCTTCATCATCTCTTTTACCCTGGTCACCAGCTTGTTCATCCTGTTTGCTGACCTGACTCCGAAACGCATCGGTATGATTGCGCCCGAAACCGTGGCTCTGCGCATCATCAACCCGATGCGCTTCTGCCTGTTAGTCTTCCGCCCGCTGGTGTGGTTGTTTAACGGCATGGCCAACATGATCTTCCGCATCTTCAAACTGCCGATGGTGCGTAAAGACGATATTACTTCCGACGATATCTATGCCGTCGTTGAAGCCGGCGCGCTGGCCGGGGTGCTGCGCAAGCAGGAGCACGAGCTGATTGAGAACGTGTTCGAGCTGGAGTCCCGTACCGTTCCTTCCTCCATGACCTCGCGCGAAAACGTCATTTGGTTTGATTTACACGAAGACGAGCAGAGCCTGAAAAATAAAGTGGCCGAACATCCACACTCGAAATTCCTCGTCTGTAATGAAGATATCGACCACATTATCGGTTACGTCGATTCAAAAGATCTGCTGAACCGCGTACTGGCCAACCAGAGCCTGGTCCTGACCGGCGGCGTGCAGATCCGCAACACGCTGATCGTGCCGGATACCCTAACCCTGTCAGAAGCGCTGGAAAGCTTCAAAACCGCCGGCGAAGATTTCGCGGTGATCATGAATGAATACGCGCTGGTCGTCGGGATCATCACCCTCAACGACGTCATGACCACCCTGATGGGCGACCTCGTCGGCCAGGGGCTGGAAGAGCAGATCGTCGCCCGCGATGAAAACTCGTGGCTAATCGATGGCGGTACGCCGATTGATGACGTGATGCGTGTGCTGGATATCGACGAGTTCCCGCAGTCCGGGAATTACGAGACCATCGGCGGCTTTATGATGTTTATGCTGCGTAAAATCCCGAAACGCACCGACGCGGTGAAGTTCTCCGGGTATAAGTTCGAGGTCGTGGATATCGATAACTACCGGATCGACCAGCTGCTGGTGACCCGTATCGATAACAAGCCAACGGTGCTGGTGCCCAAGCAGGCCGAAGCGGCGGAAAGCCAGAACGCCTGAGCCTGACCTTTTCTCTCTCAAGGGCGGATAACCATCCGCCCTTTTTTTATGTCCCGAATGTGAAGCGGCTCACGCCCCTCTGCCGATAGCAGATTACTCCTGCTCGATAGCGGAACGTTCATGACTCCTCGCCACGCAAAAAGGTAACGTTGCCCGCGTCTACACGATCATATTCCTGAATAAAGGAAGCGAGGGTTACCATGATAACGTCAAATAAAAATTACTTTATCAGCTGTCTGTTTTTCCTGTTCTTCTTTATAGGCTGGGGATGCTGCTACCCCTATTTATCACTGTGGTTAACGGAAACCATCGGCATCAATTATACGGACGTCGGTCTGGTCTATTCCTTTACCGCTATTGTCGCCGTCTGCGTTCAGCCGTTATTCGGCTTCATCTCCGATAAACTGGTATATCGTAAAAATCTGATGTGGATGCTGGCGATTATAATCACGTTATTCGCCCCTTATTGGATCTATGTCTTTGCTCCCCTGTTAAAAATAAATGTGTTCCTCGGCGCGCTGGCTGGCGGCCTTTATATTGGCATGGCCTACGGCGCAGGCTGCGGGGTTTGCGAAGCCTACATTGATAAAGTCAGCCGCGCTTCCGGTTTCGAATTTGGCCGGGCGCGGATGTTCGGCGGCATCGGCGCCGCGATCGGCACCTTTGCGGCAGGAAAACTCTACGGCATTGATCAGAATATGATTTTCTGGTTGGCCAGCGGCGCAGGCGTCTGCCTGCTGGTCATTGTCTGGAAAATGCAGATCAGCGCCCACCCGCAGCAGGGATTGCTGTCTGGCAAAGCCTCGCCGGTTACCCTCCGCGATGCCGTCTCGCTGTTAAAAATTAAAAAATTCTGGTTCTTCGCCCTCTATGTCATTGGCGTCGGGGCGGTCTATGAAACCTATGACCAGCAGTTCGCTATCTATTACAGCCATTTCTTTGAGAGTAAAGCCCGGGGTGCAGAAGTCTTCGGTTATTTAACCACGGGTCAGATTTTCCTTGATGCCATCGTGATGTTCTTTGCGCCATGGTTTGTGAATAAAATCGGCCCGAAAAATGCGCTGTTATACTGCGGGCTGATTATGAGCTTGCGCATTATCGGCTCCGCATGGGCTATTGGCCCGGTATCCATCAGCCTGATTAAACTCCTCCACGGCTTTGAAAGCTCGGTGCTCCTCGTCGCGGCGCTAAAATATATTACCGCTAACTTTAACCCTCTGCTGTCAGCGACCGTTTACTTAATTGGCTTCCAGTTTTCGAAAAGCTTTAGCTCTATTTTTCTCTCGACCGGTATCGGCCATATGTACCAGAGCATGGGCTTTACCAGCAGTTATATCGTACTCGGCGGTATCGCTCTGTGCTTCACGCTCATTTCTTTTATTACGCTGGATAAAGCGCGTGTCTTCGCTTCACAACCGGTGCCCGCGAATTAATGTCAGGAGGTAGTGTGTATGTCTCATTTATTTTATGGCGTGGCGTATTACGATGAATATATGCCGGAAGATCGGCTGGCTAAGGATATCGCCTTAATGCGCGAAACCGGCATTAACGTGGTGCGTATTGCCGAGTCCACCTGGAGTACGCTGGAGCCTGAAGAGGGCCATTACAATTTCTACCATATCGACCGGGTGCTGGAGGCGATGCATGAGGCCGGCATTGCGGTCATCGTCGGGACGCCGACCTATGCGGTACCGGCCTGGCTGGCGGCGAAACATCCCGATATTCTGGTCACCACCGTCGCGGGGCAGCAAAAATATGGCCCGCGGCAGATCATGGATATCGTCAATCCGACCTTTCGCCGCTATGCCGAAAAAATTATCCGCACGCTGATGGCCCATGTGCAGCAGCATCCGGCGATTATCGGCTGGCAACTGGATAACGAAACCAAGCATTTCGACAATATTGGCCGCTATATGCAGGAGGGCTTCGTGCGCAGCCTGCAGGAGAAATATCCTGACCTCCGGCAGCTGAATCGCGATTTCGGCCTGGATTACTGGAGCAACCGCATTGACCGCTGGCAGGATTTTCCGCCGGTGGAAAACACCATCAACGCCAGCCTCGCCTGCGCCTTCTCCCGCTATCAGCGTCAGCAGGTCACCGAGTATCTGGCCTGGCAGGCGGCCATCGTTCGGGAATACGCCCAGCCGCACCAGTTCGTCACCCACAACTTCGATTTCGAATGGCGCGGTTACTCTTACGGCGTGCAGCCGCGGGTCGACCATTTTGCGGCGGCGCAGGCGCTGGATATCGCCGGCGTCGATATCTATCACCCGAGCCAGGCGCACCTGACCGGGCGGGAAATCGCCTTTGGCGGCGCCATCACCCGCTCGCTTAAGCCGGGTCAGAACTACTTCGTACTGGAAACCCAGGCTCAGGGCTTCGCCCAGTGGACCCCCTTCCCGGGCCAGCTACGCCTGCAGGCATTCAGCCATATCGCCTCCGGCGCCGCCATGGTCTCCTACTGGCACTGGCATTCGATTCATAACGCCTTCGAAACCTACTGGAAGGGGCTGCTCAGCCACGACTTCTCGCGCAACCCAACCTGGCAGGAAGCCACCACCATCGGCGCCGATTTCGCCCGCCTGTCGCCGCAGCTGGCGGAGCTGAAGGCCGAAAATGACGTCGCGTTGCTAATAAGCAATGAGGCGATGGACGCCCTCAATCACTTCCGTCCCGGCGATGCCGAGGGCAACATTTATAACGATATCTTCCGCCGCTTCCACGATGCGCTGTATGACCACAATATCAGCCTCGACATCATCCACGATGTGAACGAGGAAACCTCGCGCTACCGGGTACTGCTCGTTCCTGGTCTGTACGCCGCCGATGATGGCCTGCTAACACGGATTAACGACTATATCGCCCGGGGCGGCAGAGCGCTGATCGGCTTTAAATCAGGCTTTAGCGATGAAAATGTCAAGGTGCGCAACAGCGCGCAGCCGGGGATTTTGCGCCAGAGCTGCGGCGTCAGCTACAGCCAGTTCACCCTGCCGGAAGGGACGACGGTAAGCTCATGCTGCGCAGAGATTGATTGCCGCAATGATAATCAGGCTGAGCTGTGGATGGAATTGCTGACGCCCGATGGCGGAACCCGCACACTGCTGCGCTATCAGCATCCGGCATGGGGCGAATACGCCGCCGCAACGGCGGCGGATTACGGTCAGGGACGCGCCCTGTACGTTGGCTTCCTGCCGCACAAGCGCCTGATTAGCCAGCTGTTTGATGTCCTGACGGCGGATCTCACGCTGAACTCGCGAACTTCCGCCTATCGCTATCCGTTAGTGGTTAAAAAGATGCGTAACCGAGCCGGAAATACTATCCACTTCCTGTTCAATTACTCCGGCGAGGCGCTGGATGTTGTCAGCGAGACCGCGGGTACCGCGCTGCTGAGCGGGGAGGCTGTAGACGTCGGCCAGCCGTTGCGCCTCAGGGCCTGGGAATTTACTATCATCGAAAGCTAACGACGCGGCGGCGCCCAGGTGGGAGAAAGAATGGAACTGGATATCAATGAGCTACTCAATTTCTCGCCATTGATGAAGACCTTTACCTTCAATGCCTGGGTCGTCGCAGGCTTCACGCCGATTACCCGCGGCTCCACGCTGGACTACTACATTAATCGCCCGCAGGGGATGAAAGGTTACATCATTAATCTGACCCTGCGCGGCCAGGCGCGGGCGAAAGCGGGCGATGGCTTCCTGCTGTGCCGGGAAAACGATCTGTTGCTGTTTCCTCCCGGCGTGCCCCATCATTACGGCAGGGACGAACACAGCGAGTACTGGGACCATCTGTGGATCTACTTTATCCCCCGCCCCTACTGGATAGACTGGCTAAAGTGGGACCAAACCACCCACGGTATCGGCAAAACAACCATTAACGATCCCGACCAGCTCCAGCAGCTGCGCGATCTTTTCTACGAAGTAATACGCCACCACTCTGCGTCCGTACCGCTGTCAGAAGCGCTGGCAATGAACGCGCTGGAGAGATTAATTCTCCGCTGTTTTCAGCAGCAGCCCATTAGCAACCGCCATGCCCACGACCCACGGATTAACGCCATCTGCGACTATCTTAACGCCCATATTGCGCAGGAGGTAAAAATCGAGACCCTGGCGGCGATGGTGTTTATCTCCCCTTCACGTCTGGCGCACCTTTTCAAAAATGAACTGGGGCAAACGGTCTATGCGTGGCGGGAAACACAGCGCATCAACCGCGCCAGGTGGCTTATTCAGAGCACCTCGCTCCCACTAAACAAAATTGCTTTATCGGTGGGTTACAGCGATCCGGTCTATTTCACCCGCCTTTTTCGTAAACATAACGGAGTCCCACCGGGCGAATATCGCAAACGCTATGCGGAAATGAAGGGCTAAAAACATCAACGGCTCCCATCGGGAGCCGTCTTTTACCTACTACGTACTGCTACGTTTCAGGTTATGCCATCTCAGTTTGCAGACGCAACACCTGACGATTGACTTCGGACATCACTGACAGATGCAGCTTGTCCTTGACCTTCGGGATAAGGATTTTGCCCTTATCAAATTCAAATGCGCCAACGTCCTTGATGTACAACCGTCCACGAAACAGGATCTTCACGTACTTCGCCACTTGCAGCGGATTGTAGCGTTGGAAAATTTTCATTCTTCTCTCCTGCCAGGGTTACGCTCCTGTGGTGCCACAGTTAGCCCACGTATCGGGAGCGCAAATTTTAATGCCCTAAAACTATAGTCCAGAATCTCAGAGGGACCCAGTGTGTATAAGTTTATTTACCGTTTGATGACAATAATTCAGAATTTTCGTTTCGGACATACGATGAAGTAAGTATAAGTCGCCATTTTTCTACTAATTTGTGCGTCAACACGCAAACTGGCATCCTCATTGCGGGTAATCGCCGCCAATCGCACTTATGATTAAACGAGACCAAGTGGTCGGATCACCTGCATAAAAATGATAAGGATTACGCATGACCCTACGTAGCATACTGGCCGCCTCGTTACTGCTTCTCCCGCTGCTGGCCACAGCGCATAACTTCGTCGACGGCCAGCGTGTGGCGCCGGTCGGCGTCGCGGATCGGGGAGAACTCATTCTGGATAAGGATAAGTTTAGCTATAAAAACTGGAACAGCTCGCAGCTGGTGGGAAAAGTGCGAGTTATCCAGCACATTGCCGGTCGCTCGTCAGCCAAAGAGAAAAATGCCAACCTGATCGAGGCGATTAAAGCGGCAGGTTTCCCGCACGATCGTTACCAGACTACCACCATCGTTAACACCGACGATGCCATTCCGGGCACCGGCATGTTCGTGCGCAGCAGCATTGAGAGTAATAAAAAGCTTTTTCCATGGTCGCAGTTTATCGTCGACAGCAACGGGCTGGTGCATAAAGCCTGGCAACTGGACGAGAAGAGTTCCGCGATCGTGGTGCTGGATAAGGACGGTCGCGTAAAGTGGGCCAAAGACGGTGCGCTGACCCAGCAGGAGGTGCAGCAGGTCATCGACCTGCTGCATAAATTGCTTAATAAATAGAGACCCGGAAGCCTGGGTTGAGGAAGGATTCACGCGGCGTGTAGTCGAGGGTTTTGCCCTGCCAGTCGTGAACATGCGCCCCGGCGGCCACCGCGACCGCGTGGCCGGCGGCAGTGTCCCAGGTGCTGGTCGGCCCGAAGCGCGGATAGAGCTGGGCCTGGCCTTCCGCCACCAGGCAGAACTTCAGCGAAGATCCGATAGAAGTGGTTTGATGCTCGCCCAGTTGCTCAAGATACTCCTGCAGCTCCGGATCGTTACCGTGAGAGCGACTGATCACCACCAGCGGCGGACGGGCATCGCGGACCTGGATCTGCTTGCGCACCCCGCACTCTTCTTTCCACGCTTTGCCTTTTTCCGCGCTGTACATCACCTTCATCACCGGGGCATAGACCACGCCCAGCGTCGGCTTGCCGTTTTCAATCAGCGCGATATTGACGGTGAATTCGCCGTTACGCTTAATAAACTCTTTGGTGCCGTCCAGCGGGTCGACCAGCCAGTAGCGCTGCCAGTGCTGGCGCACTTCCCAGGACGGCGGGTCCTCCTCGGAGAGGATCGGGGTATCAGGATCCAGCGCCTGCAGGCCACTGACAATGACTTTATGCGCTGCGATATCCGCCGCCGTGACCGGAGAATCATCTTTCTTGCTGGCGACGTTGATCGGCTGGTTTCCATCGTAGACTTCCATGATGGCATCGCCCGCGTTCCGTGCAAGCTGACATACTTGTTCTAACATTCTCCACCTCGTCTGGTTACAGTGGCGTTAACTCGTTGTTTTATTTATATCGCATCACCGCGAGTTCCGCTATCTGTGATAACGATGGCGGTTTCTATGCCCGCTTTTCTGGCAAGATTCACATTTCTGTAAGCAACAGAATATAAATACATTTTCTACTGTGCTATCGCTCATAAAAAAAGGACGCCTCTGATGATTAAGTTTAGCGCAACGCTCCTGGCCACGCTGATCGCCGCCAGCGTCAACGCCGCGACGGTCGACCTGCGGATCATGGAAACCACCGATCTGCACAGCAATATGATGGACTTTGACTATTACAAAGATGCCGCCACGGAGAAATTCGGCCTGGTCCGTACCGCCACCCTGATCGAACAGGCGCGGGCAGAAGCGAAAAACAGCGTGCTGGTGGATAACGGGGATGTTATCCAGGGGAGCCCGTTAGGCGACTACATGGCCGCGAAAGGGTTGAAAGAAGGCGATGTGCATCCGGTGTATAAGGCGATGAATACCCTGAATTACGCCGTCGGCAACCTGGGCAACCATGAATTCAATTATGGCCTCGACTTCCTGCATAAGGCGCTGGCCGGGGCGAAATTCCCCTACGTGAACGCCAATATCATCGATGCCAAAACTGGCAAACCGATGTTTACGCCGTACCTGATCCAGGATACCCGGGTCGTGGACAGCGATGGTCAACCCCATACTCTGCGCATCGGCTATATCGGTTTTGTGCCGCCGCAGATCATGACCTGGGATAAAGCCAATCTCAGCGGTAAAGTGACGGTCAACGACATTACCGAAACCGCGCGCAAATATATCCCGGAGATGCGGGCGAAAGGGGCTGATGTGGTGGTCGTGGTCGCGCACTCCGGCCTCTCCGCCGACCCGTATCAGGCGATGGCCGAAAACTCGGTCTACTACTTAAGCCAGGTGCCCGGCGTGGACGCCATTATGTTCGGCCATGCCCACGCGGTGTTCCCGGGTAAAGACTTCGCCAACATCAAAGGCGCGGATATCGCCAAAGGAACGCTGAACGGCGTACCGGCGGTGATGCCGGGAATGTGGGGCGATCATCTCGGGGTGGTTGATCTGGTGCTGAACAACGACAGCGGCAAATGGCAGGTAACTCAGAATAGAGCGGAAGCGCGGCCAATCTATGACGCGGTGGCGAAGAAATCGCTGGCGGCCGAAGACGGCAAGCTGGTGGCGGTGCTGAAAGCCGACCACGACGCCACTCGCGAATTCGTCAGCAAGCCGATCGGCAAGTCCGCCGACAACATGTACAGCTATCTGGCGCTGGTGCAGGACGACCCGACGGTGCAGGTGGTCAACATGGCGCAGAAAGCCTATGTAGAACACTATATTCAGGGCGACCCGGATCTGGCGAAGCTGCCGGTGCTCTCCGCCGCCGCGCCGTTTAAAGTCGGCGGACGTAAAAACGATCCGGCGAGCTTTGTCGAAGTGGAGAAAGGTCAGCTCACCTTCCGCAATGCCGCCGACCTCTATCTCTACCCCAACACCCTGGTGGTGATGAAGGTCAGCGGGAAAGAGGTCAAGGAGTGGCTGGAGTGCTCCGCCGGACAGTTTAACCAGATCGATCCCGCCAGCAGCAAGCCGCAGTCGCTGATCAACTGGGACGGCTTCCGCACCTATAACTTCGACGTCATTGACGGGGTGAACTACCAGATTGACGTCACCCAGCCGGCCCGCTACGACGGCGAATGTCAGATGATCCATCCGCAGGCAGAGCGTATTAAGCACCTGACCTTTAACGGTAAACCTGTCGATCCGCAGGCCACTTTCCTGGTCGCGACCAATAACTATCGCGCTTACGGCGGCAAATTCGCCGGCACCGGTGAGAGCCATATCGCCTTTGCCTCACCGGATGAAAACCGTTCAGTGCTGGCGGCGTGGATAGGCGCGCAATCGAAGAAGGATGGCGCGATCCATCCGGCGGCGGATAACAACTGGCGTCTGGCGCCGATCCACAGCAACACGCCGTTGGATATTCGTTTTGAGACCTCGCCAGGCGACAAAGCCGCGGCGTTTATCAAAGAGAAAGCACAGTATCCAATGCGCCAGGTGGCCACCGATGATATCGGCTTCGCCATTTATCAGCTGGATTTGAGCAAGTAATGCCTGTTCCCCGATGGCGCTGCGCTTACCGGGGCTACAAACCGGGGCTGACGGGTAGCCCGGATAAGGCGCCAGCCGCTATCCGGGTACATCTCCCCGGTGCCGCTGCGCTTACCGGGGCTACAAACCGGGGCTGACGGGTAGCCCGGATAAGGCGCCAGCCGTTATCCGAGTACATCTCCCCGGTGGCGCTGCGCTTACCGGGGCTACAAACCGGAGCTGACGGGTAGCCCGGATAAGGCGCCAGCCGCTATCCGGGAATATCTCCCCGGTGGCGCTGCGCTTACCGGGGCTACAAACCGAGGCTGACGGGTAGCCCGGATAAGGCGCCAGCCGCTATCCGGGTACATCTCCCCGGTGGCGGGGCTACAGGAGTGATACATTTTCACTCCCCGTGGTTAGCCAACACCGCAGGCAGATTGCTCTCGATCCAGTCCGCCAGCGCCGCCACTTTCTCGCTCACCTGCAGGCCGAGCGGCGTCAGGCTATATTCAACGTGTGGCGGCACCACCGGATAAGAGACGCGGTCGATAAAACCATCCTGCTCCAGGGCCTGCAGCGACTGCGCCAGCATCTTTTCGCTGACCCCGCCCATTTTGCGGCGCAGATCGCTGAAGCGATGGGTCCCCTCGCGCAGCGCCACCAGAATCAACACGCCCCAGCGACTGGTGACATGTTTAAGCACATCGCGCGACGGGCACTGTTCCGCAAACAGGTTGCCGTTGCGCAGTTTCTCGCTCAGCGTCGGTTCGGCCATTTTCACACTTACCTTTTTGTACGTACTTACTAAAAGTTAGTTAAGGTGTTAGCTTACCACAACTGCCACTAAACACGAAGGAGAAGACCCATGATCGCCCTTACCGGTGCCACCGGCCAGCTTGGCCACTACGTTCTGCAAGACCTGTTAAAAACCGTCCCTGCCAGCCAGATTGTGGCGATTGTCCGCAACCCGGCCAAAGCCCAGTCCCTCAGCCAGCAGGGCGTCGTTGTCCGTCAGGCCGACTATAGCGACGAAGCGGCACTGACCGCCGCGCTGCAGGGCGTGGATAAACTGCTGTTAATCTCCTCCAGCGAAGTCGGTCAGCGCGCCGTTCAGCACCGCAACGTCATCAACGCCGCCAAAGCCGCTGGGGTGACATTCATCGCCTACACCAGCCTGCTGCACGCCGACACCTCGCCGCTGGGCCTGGCCGCAGAGCATATTGAAACCGAGCAGATGCTGGCCGACTCTGGTATCGCTTACGCCCTGCTGCGCAATGGCTGGTATACCGAAAACTATCTGGCCAGCGCACCGCCGGCGCTGGAGCATGGCGTGTTTATCGGTGCCGCCGGCGAGGGTAAAATTGCCTCCGCCACCCGCGCGGATTATGCCGCCGCTGCCGCCCGCGTTATCGCTGGTGAAGGCCATGAAGGGAAGATTTACGAACTGGCGGGTGATAACGCCTGGACGCTGAGCGACCTGGCTGCTGAGCTGAGCACGCAAAGCGGAAAAAACGTGGTCTACCAGAACCTCAGCGAAGCCGATTTCGCCGCCGCGCTGAAAAGCGTCGGTCTGCCGGCGGGTCTGGCGGATATGCTGGCGGATTCCGATGTCGGCGCGTCGAAAGGCGGGCTGTTTGACGACAGCCGCACCCTGAGTACGCTGATCGGCCGTCCGACCACCTCCCTTGCTGAAAGCGTGAAAGGCATTCTGTAACCACCCCTCTCAGCTTTTGCGGTTGCGTCCCGGCGGTTCCTCTCTCATATTGAAGGGATAACCGTCGGGAGGCAGGCATGCAGGGCGTACCACCCCAATTTAGTGATGAAAAAGACCGCGCGCGCTTTCGCCATCTCGAACAGCTGCCCGGGGTGGAGCTCTACCACGCCCATATCTCCCGCTACGCCTTTGAACCCCATACCCACGAAGCCTTCGGCATCGGCGTGATTGAGCAAGGCGCTGAACGCTTTCGCTACCGCGGCAGCCAGCATATCGCCGCCGCGAACGCCATTGTCACCATGAATCCCGACGAGCTGCATACCGGCGAAGCGGAAACCGCTGACGGCTGGCGCTACCGGATGATTTATCTGGAGCCGGACCGTCTGGAAGCCATCACCGGGGTACGCGACTGGTGGTTCAGCGAGGTGGTCCGCGAGGATCCCCTGCGTTCCCGACAGATTGGCCAGCTGATTTATGGCCTGTGGCATAGCGACGATCCGCTGGCCCAGCAGGGAATGCTGCTCGACCTCATCGACGCCTTCCGCCCTCTGGCCCACCATGCCTCTGCGCAGGGTGAGGCCGGGCATCGCTTCGACCGCGTGCGCGACTACCTGCACGATAACTATATGCGCCCCATCACCCTCGACGAGCTGGCGCAGGTGGCGGCGCTTAGCCCGTACCACTTTCAGCGCCAGTTTAAAGCCCACTATCACGTGACACCCCATCAGATGCTGATGGCCATCCGTCTGTGGCGCGCCAAGGCATTTCTCACCCACGGTATGCCCGCCGCCGAAGTGGCGATAGCCGTCGGCCTCACCGACCAGTCCCACCTGACCCGCGCCTTCACCCTGCGTTACGGCATTACGCCGGTGCGCTATCAGAAGCAGGTCGCCAGGCGCTAATGCGCAATCTCATACAATATTCCTGCCCGGCCCCCTTCTACACTGCAGACAACTGTGATGACAACGGATGCAATGATGATTAGTGGTGTGCTGTACGCCCTGCTGGCGGGGCTGATGTGGGGATTAATTTTTGTCGGGCCTTTGCTGGTGCCAGAGTACCCGGCGATGCTGCAGTCAATGGGACGCTATCTGGCGCTGGGCCTGATCGCCCTGCCGCTGGCGTGGCTCGGACGCGCGCGTTTGCGCCAGCTGAGCCGGAACGACTGGTGGACCGCGCTGGGCCTGACGATGATGGGGAATCTTATCTATTACGTCTGCCTGGCCAGCGCCATTCAGCGCACCGGGGCGCCGGTCTCCACCATGATTATCGGCACGCTGCCGGTGGTCTTGCCGGTCTTCGCCAATCTGCTCTACAGCCAACGCGACGGAAAGCTGCCGTGGCGGCGTCTGTTTCCGGCGCTGGTCTGCATCGCCGTGGGCCTGATCTGCGTTAACGTCGCAGAACTGCGCCAGGGGCTGCCTGATTTTAGCCCGTGGCGCTACGGCTCCGGCATCGCGCTGGCGCTGGGATCGGTGGCCTGCTGGGCCTGGTATGCCCTGCGCAACGCCCGCTGGTTGCGGGAAAATCCGCATCAGCCGCCGATGATGTGGGCTACCGCTCAGGCACTGGTCACGCTTCCGGTTTCGCTGGCCGGCTATCTCGCCGCCTGCGCCTGGCTGCACGGCCAGCAGGCCGGGTTTCCCCTGCCCTTCGGCCCGCGCCCGGCGGTGTTCATTACGCTGATGCTGGCCATCGCGGTGCTCTGCTCATGGGTCGGCGCGCTGTGCTGGAATATCGCCAGCCAGCGGCTGCCGACGGTGATCCTCGGGCCGCTGATCGTCTTCGAAACTCTGGCCGGGCTGCTGTATACCTTCCTGCTGCGGCAAAGTTTACCGCCGCTGCTGACCCTGAGCGGGATCCTGTTGCTGGTGCTCGGCGTGGTCTCCGCCGTACGCGCCAGACCGGAAAAACCGATGCTGCAGCCGCTGACGGACGAAAAAAAGTAGCCAGGCCTCCTTAAGGGGTATTCCCTCGCCAAAAAGATGCATTTAAAATACATCTTATATTCCTGATGACGAGGTAACTGCTATGGCTTTCCGTGACCAACCTTTAGGCGAGCTGGCGCTGACCATCCCGCGCGCCTCCGCCCTGTTCCGTCAATACGATATGGATTACTGCTGCGGCGGCAAACAGACCCTGGCGCGCGCCGCATCGCGGAAAGCGCTGGATGTCGCGGTGATTGAAGCCGAGCTGGCGAAACTGGCCGAGCAGCCTCTTTCCCGCGACTGGCGCGCGGCGCCCCTCCCGGAGATTATTGACCACATCATCGTCCGCTATCACGACCGGCACCGCGAACAGCTGCCGGAGCTGATCCTGCAGGCCACCAAGGTTGAACGTGTGCATGCCGATAAACCGAACGTGCCGAAAGGGCTGACCAAATACCTGACCATGCTGCATCAGGAACTCTCCAGCCACATGATGAAAGAGGAGCAGATCCTGTTCCCGATGATCAAACAGGGGATGGGCGCCCAGGCCGGGGGGCCGATCAGCGTAATGGAAAGCGAGCACGATGAAGCGGGTGAACTGCTGGAGGTCATTAAGCACATCACCCATAACGTGACGCCGCCGCCGGAAGCCTGCACCACCTGGAAGGCGATGTATAACGGTATCAACGAGATGATTGACGATCTGATGGAGCACATCAGTCTGGAAAATAACGTACTGTTCCCGCGCGCCCTTGCCGGAAAATAAAAAGGCGCCCGCAGGCGCCCTCGACATTGTCCGTCTTACTTTGGCCACTCCGGGTGGCCTTTTTTATTTCGCCAGACGTTTTTTGCCGGCAAACAGCCAGCCCGCGCCCAGCAGAACAAACCACAGCGGGGTGACCATCAGCGCTTCACGGGTATCATCTTCCAGGGTCAACAGCACCAGTACGAAGACGAAGAAGGCCATACACACCCAGCACATGAATTTGCCCAGCGGCATCTTATATTTGGACTTCTCGTGCAGCTGCGGGCGCTGTTTACGGTAGACCAGATAAGAGCAGAGGATAATCGTCCAGACGAACATAAACAGGATCGCCGACACCGTGGTGATCATGGTGAACGCGGCAATCACGCTCGGGTTGACCATCAGCATGACCACACCGCCCAGCAGGCACATGCAGGAGAAGGTTAAACCCTTCGCCGGCACCGCACGCTTCGACAGCTTGGCGAACATCTTCGGCGCCTGACCATCCTGCGCCAGACCGAACAACATACGGCTGGTAGAGAACACGCCGCTGTTGGCCGAGGAGGCTGCGGAAGTCAGCACCACAAAGTTGATCAGGCTCGCCGCCGCCGGCAGGCCGACCAGCACGAACAGCTCAACGAACGGGCTCTTGCTCGGCACCACGGAGCTCCACGGCGTCACCGACATAATCACAATCAGCGCGAAGACGTAGAACATAATGATACGCAGCGGGATGGAGTTAATCGCCCGTGGCAGGGATTTCTCCGGGTCTTTGGTTTCGGCGGCGGTGGTCCCCACCAGCTCAATCCCCACGAAGGCGAACACAGCAATCTGGAAGCCGGCAAAGAAGCCGCTCAGCCCTTTCGGGAACCAGCCGCCGTCATTCCACAGATGGGCGAAAGAGGCTTCGACGCCGGTCGGCGATTTGAAATGCATCATGACCATCACCAGGCCGACGACGATTAGCGCCACAATGGCGACGATTTTGATCATCGCGAACCAGAACTCCATTTCGCCAAACATTTTGACGGTGGCCAGGTTCAGGCCCAGCAGCAGCAGGATCACCGCCAGCGAGGCGACCCAGTCGGAGAGTCCGGGAAACCAGAACTGCGCGTAGGCGGTGATCGCCACTACGTCCGCCATTCCGGTGACGACCCAACAGAACCAATAGGTCCAGCCGGTAAAGTAACCCGCCCACGGCCCCAGCAGATCGGCCGCAAAATCGCTGAAGGATTTATATTCGAGGTTCGACAGCAGTAATTCGCCCATGGCTCGCATAACGAAAAACAGCATAAAACCGATAATCATATAAACAAAAATAATAGATGGCCCGGCAAGGCTGATAGTTTTGCCAGAACCCATAAATAACCCAGTGCCGATCGCCCCGCCAATCGCAATCAGCTGAATATGTCGGTTTGTGAGATTTCGCCGTAGCGATTGTTCAGTCGGCTCCTGCTCAATAGCAGCGACTTTAACCTGATCTACCATGTGATTTCTTCCTGTTGTACCTGTCTGTGTTGTTCAGGCTCTGATGGCCCGTCGTCTGTCATTAACCCCAGCAAGGGCTAGTCGATATTAGGTAAGAATCGGAGGGATGAATACTATGATTTAGATATAATGTTAATTTTATGTTTAAAGTGAGTGTTATATCACTCATCCACCGCGAAATAGCTCACAAAAATACACCCATACGCGATGAATGCAAAACATAATTCTAATTAATTTTTAACTTAAGGATTTTACGCTATTTTTGCGGCTTCCCCCACCTCAGGGGAAGAGGAAGCCTTTGCTGTTTAGATAATATCCAGCAGTTCAACTTCGAAGATCAGGGTGCTGAACGGAGGAATCGACGCGCCAGCGCCGCGTTCGCCGTAGGCCAGGTTATGCGGGATCGTCAGTTCCCATTTAGAACCGACCGGCATCAGGGTCAGCGCTTCAATCCAGCCGCCGATCACGCCGGTCACCGGGAATTCAGCTGGCTCACCACGGGCGACGGAGCTGTCGAAGACGGTGCCGTCGATCAGTTTGCCGGTGTAGTGCACGCGTACGCGGTCGGTACGTGCCGGGATCGGGCCTTCGCCGTGGGTCAGTACGCGGAACTGCAGACCAGATTCGGTGCTATTCACACCCTCTTTCTCGCGGTTTTCATCGAGGTATTTCTGGCCGTCGGCGGCCATAGCCTGGAAACGTTCGCGGCGTACGGCGTCAGCACGCTCGTGGATTTCACGCAGCGCACGGTGAACGGCTTCTACCGGCACCTGCGGCTGGTTACCTTCCAGCGCATCAGCGATACCCGCCACCAGCGCTTCCGGCAGCAGCCCCTGCAGGCCGGATTCGCTCAGCTGTTGTCCAACCTGCAAGCCGATACCGTAACTTGCCTGCGCTTCGATAGTGTCAAAAGTTGGGGTTGCCATCTTTGTTCCTTTTTGGGTGATAAACATCAAGAGAAAAGCGTGCGAAAGCATAACAGCCATAGCGAAATGGGTAAAACTTTGTCGGCGGATGATGACAAATCTCAGCGAAACAGAAACAATAGGCGGCAGCAGGTTAACTTTACTTTGTTCCGGTCATCAGGACGTTAGCCATCTATACTCATATGCAGGATAAAAATATGCGGAGCAGGAGGAAAGCCATGCCCGGGCGCTTTGAACTGACATCTACCCTGGCGAAGATCTGGCACGCCCCGGATCATTTTCGCCTCCTGGACCCGCTGCCCCCGATGCACCGCCGGGGTATCATCGCAGGCTTCCTGTTGGTCATTATCGGTATCCTTCTTCCTTCCGACGATAGCCAAAGCCCGGCGACAAACAGCCGCGAAGCGAACCTGAATCTTCAGTCGCAGTCCCAGCCGCAAGCTGGCGGCAATCAGGCCGTTCCGCTCCCGCCGATCACCAATACGCCGACCGTGAGCGATGCCGATCAGATGGCGCCCGTCGCCCCGGAGCCGATACAGGACGAGCAGCCAGATCAGGCGCAGACGCAGACGCAACAGCCAGCTTCCCAACCGTATCAATCCTCGCAGCAGCAGTCCGCCCCGGGCATTGAGCAGCAGTGGCGGACCTATCGCATCGAGTCAGGTAAAACCCTGGCCCAGCTGTTCCGCGATCATGGGCTGCCGGCCACCGACGTTTACGCGATGGCGCAGGTTGAAGGCGCTGGCAAACCATTAAGCACGTTGCAGAGTGGACAGACGGTGCAAATTCGGCAGAACGCCAACGGTGTAGTCACCGGCCTCACTATCGATACCGGCAACGGCCAGCAGGTGCTGTTTACCCGCCAGTCGAACGGCAGCTTTGTGCGTGCGCGATAGCGGAGAAGACGACAGCAAGCGTTACGCCGCCGCAAAATGAAAGGCGCTAAAAAGCAAAACGCCGGCACAAGGCCGGCGATTTGTTGTTACCAGAACGTCAGAGGCCGATTACTCAGCAACCACGTTGATGATAACTTTAGCGAATACTTCGCTGTGAACCTGGAAGTCCACTTCGTGCTCGCCAACGTTACGCAGAACGCCGTTCGGCAGGCGAACTTCGCTCTTAGCAACTTTAACGCCTGCTGCAGTAACAGCGTCAGCGATGTCGCGAGTACCGATGGAACCGAACAGTTTACCTTCGTCGCCAGCTTTGGACGCGATGGTTACGGATTCCAGGGCGTTGATCTGCGCAGCACGAGCTTCAGCAGCTGACAGAACGTCAGCCAGTTTGGCTTCCAGTTCAGCGCGACGTGCTTCGAAGAATTCAACGTTTTTCTTGGTAGCAGGAACAGCTTTACCCTGCGGGACCAGGAAGTTACGAGCGTAGCCCGCTTTAACGTTAACCTGATCACCCAGGCTACCCAGGTTTGCTACTTTATCAAGCAGAATAACTTGCATTACCTTATCCTCTCAAAGTCGTATTAATGGACCGTGACCGATTACTGATGACGATCAGTGTACGGCAGCAGGGACAGGTAGCGAGCGCGTTTGATAGCGCGAGCCAGCTGACGCTGGTATTTTGCACGGGTACCGGTGATACGGCTCGGGACAATCTTACCGCTTTCGGTGATGTAGTTTTTCAGCGTAGCGATATCTTTATAGTCGATCTCTTGAACGCCTTCCGCGGTGAAACGGCAGAACTTGCGACGACGGAAATAACGTGCCATATGGCTAGTCTCCAGAATCTATCAATTCAATCTGCTCGGCATGCAGAACCATTTTGCTCAAGCCGTTCTTTGCCTTATGGCAAGAGATGAACCCTCGAACGGTTACTGCGCTACCGACCGTTATACTGTGAGTAATGGCCTGGTTTTCGTGACCGCTAATAATAACGGGCATTTGACACCATGCCTGCCGGTGAAAACCGGCTTCCTCCTGCACTGAACGATGCTCAAGCACGAACTGGCAGTGAGGAATTCCTGACGGGCTGACCTTACGAAGTGGAGTCCTGCAAATAATGCCGGACAGCTCCAGACGGTTGGTCATCAGGATTACTCTTCAGAATCCCCAGCTTCAGAATCATCTGCGGTTTCGTTGGCGAAATCTTCGCGACGCTCACGGCGCTCGTCTTTCGCTTTAACCATCGGAGATGCTTCGGTAACAGCGTGCTTAGTACGCATTACCATGCTGCGGATAACGGCGTCGTTGAAGCGGAAGTTAGTTTCCAGCTCATCGATCGCTTCCTGCGGCGCTTCAACGTTCAGCAGAACGTAGTGAGCTTTGTGCAGTTTGTTGATCGGATAAGCCAGCTGACGGCGGCCCCAGTCTTCCAGACGGTGGATCGTACCTGCTGCTGCAGTGATTGCACCAGTGTAACGTTCGATCATGCCCGGAACCTGTTCGCTCTGGTCAGGATGGACCATAAAAACGATTTCGTAATGACGCATCGAATTGCTCCTTACGGATTATTCAGCCTCCTGTCTGGGTCAGCCGCGGCCCATGGAGGCAAGGAACGTGTTAAAGGGCGGCTGAAAAATTGACGCGTCATTCTAATGGCGCCCCCCCAGGAACACAAGCGGATTTGCACAAATAATTCGCACTAAGCGCCAAGTGGCGCTAAGTGGGTGATTTAAAATTAACCAATAAAGGAAGCTGCATTTTTTTGAACGACTGCATCAGAAAAGGTCGCCATGCGACGAACGCGCAGCGATTACACTTATATCAGAGCCAAACGACCACAGGAGAGCCCCCGAGTCAGCGTCAGGACTGTCAGTCAGGAGCGTAGTATATGAAACTGAAAATCATCGCCATGATGGCTGCGCTTTTCTTCAGCGCCAACGCGCTGGCAGCTATCCAAATCACCGAACGTCAGGCCCGCAACATGGACGACGTGCAGAGCCTCGGCGTTATCTATATCAATCATAACATGGCCACTGAGCACGAGGCCGAGCAGGCCCTTAGCCAGATGAGCGATGCGCAGGGGGCGAAATACTTTCAGCCTATCCTGATGCACGAACCCGAAACCAACGGCCCGCTTCGCGCCAGCGCGGTGATATACCGCTAACGCCTGCCCGATTCTTCGCCTCTCCTTGCGAGGGGCGAAGCGAGGCCTGCGCCTAAATGCAATTGAGAATTATTTTACAAACCGACTTATCAGCGCCATCGCAACCTGATTTAATCAGCCACTCGCCATTTGATAATCAGGAGTGATTGATGGTTCCGCGTTTCGCCACCTTAGGCCGTATCCCCAAAGGCGTTTGGGTACTCGGCGGCGTCAGCCTGCTGATGGATGTCTCCTCCGAGATGATCCACAGCCTCTTACCGTTGTTTATGGCCACCACCCTCGGCGCCAGCGTGATAATTATCGGTCTTATCGAGGGACTGGCGGAAGCCACCGCCCTGATCCTGAAAGTCTTCTCCGGCGTTATCAGCGACTATGTCGGCAAGCGCAAAGGACTGGCGCTGCTGGGATACGGCCTGGGCGCGCTCAGTAAGCCGCTGTTTGCCATCGCCCCCACCGCCGGAGTGGTGTTTAGCGCCCGCATGATTGACCGCGTAGGGAAAGGTATTCGCGGCGCGCCGCGCGATGCGCTGGTTGCCGACGTCACCCCGCCGGAGATCCGCGGCGCCGCCTACGGGCTTCGCCAGGCGCTGGATACCGTCGGCGCCTTTCTCGGCCCGCTGCTGGCGGTGCTGCTGATGTTTATCTGGGCCAACGATTTTCACGCTATTTTCTGGGTGGCGGTCATTCCCGCCGTGCTCTCCATTCTCCTGCTCGGGTTTGGCCTGCAGGAGCCAAAATCCGCCATCGCACACAAACGCAGCAATCCGCTGAAGCGCGAAAACCTGAAAAAGCTCTCCGCCGCCTACTGGTGGGTAGTCGCCATCGGCAGCATCTTCACCCTCGCCCGCTTCAGCGAAGCCTTTCTGGTGCTGCGCGCCCAGCAGATGGAGATCCCGCTGTTTACCATCCCGCTGGTGATGGTGGCGATGAACCTGGTCTACAGCCTCACGGCTTACCCGTTCGGTAAACTCTCAGACAGCATGAGCCACAGCAAACTGCTGCAGTGGGGACTGCTGGTGCTGATCCTCGCCGATATCGTGCTGGCGCTCAGCGGCCACTGGAGTACGCTACTGCTCGGCGTCGCACTGTGGGGGATTCATATGGGAATGACCCAGGGCCTGCTGGCAGCGATGGTTGCGCATACCGCGCCGCCGGAACTACGCGGTACGGCATTCGGCATGTTCAACCTGATGAGCGGCCTGGCGCTGCTGCTGGCCAGTACCGGCGCAGGGGTACTGTGGGAAACCTTCGGCGCCGCCTCGACGTTTTACGCCGGCGCGATAATTTGTATGGTCACGCTCATCGGCATGCGCGTGATGCCGTCGGCCTATCGTCAGGGCTAAAAAAACGGCTCCGGGGCCAGACCAGTTGCTTCACCGTGAGGGTGAAAGCCCCGGAGCACGCTGTTTACTTCTGCCCATAGTAGGCGTTTGGCCCGTGTTTACGCAGAAAATGTTTTTTCATCAGCCAGCTGTCGATGGGCTGCAGCTGCGGATTAATGCCGCGGGCAATCCACGCCATGCGCGCCACTTCTTCCATCACCACCGCGTTGTGTACCGCCTCGTGGGCGTCTTTGCCCCAGGCAAACGGCCCGTGCTGATAGACGACGATCCCAGGCGTATGCAGCGGATTCGACGCGCCCAGCGTTTCGATAATCACCTGCCCGGTGTTCAGCTCGTAAGCCTCGTCCACCTCCTGTGCGCTAAGCGCCCGGGTACAGGGGATATCACCGAAGAAGTAGTCCGCATGGGTGGTGCCAAGCGCCGGGATCGCCAGCCCCGCCTGCGCCCAGGCGGTGGCATGCGTCGAGTGGGTATGCACCACTCCGCCAAGGTCGGGATAACGACGATAGAGCGCCAGATGGGTGGCGGTATCAGAGGAGGGGCGATACAGCCCTTCCACCACGTTGCCCTCAAGATCCACGACAACCATATCGTCCGCCTTCATGGTCTCATAGGCGACGCCGCTGGGCTTGATCGCCACCAGCCCGCGCTGCCGGTCAATGGCGCTGACATTGCCCCAGGTGAAGGTCACCAGACCGTAGCGCGGCAGATCCATATTGGCCTCGAACACCTGCTGTTTCAGTTGTTGCATTACGCCGCCTCCATCAGGCCCGCGCGGGCCATCCGCGCCTTCACCCAGTCACGTGCCTTCGCCACCTCCGCCAGCGGATCAGCGCTTGTTTCGCTCCACATCTCAATCAGATACGGTCCGCAGTAGCCGGTCTGCTTGAGCGTTTCGAAGCAGCGTTCAAAATCGACCACCCCTTCGCCAAACGGCACGTTTTTAAAGACGCCAGGTTTCGTGTCTTTGACGTGTACCGCCACGATATGCCCGCTCCCCGCCTTCAGTTCCATCTGGACGTCGTTATCCCACGCTGACAGATTGCCGATATCAGGGTAAAGCTGGAACCACGGATTATTCAGGTAATGGGCGTAGCCTAAGGCCTTACTGATCGAGTTCATCAGCGGGTAATCCATGATCTCCATCGCCAGCGTGACCTGGGCACGGCTGGCCATTTCGACGCTCTGTTTCAGGCCGTCGCGAAAGCGGCGGCGCGTCTCATCGTTCGCCTGCTGGTAATAGACGTCGTAGCCTGCCAGCTGGATCACCCGGATCCCCACATCCTGCGCCAGCTGGATGGCTTTACGCATAATTTCCAGCCCCTGATGACGCACCGCGTCGTCTTCACTACCCAGCGGAAAACGGCGATGGGCGCTAAGGCACATCGATGGTACCCGGACGCCGGTGTCAGCCACCGCCTTGACCAGCGCCAGACGCTGCTCGGGGCTCCAGTCCAGTCGCGCAAGGCGCACGTCCGTTTCATCGAGAGACATTTCCACAAAATCAAAGCCCAGCGCCTTCGCCAGCTGCAGCCGCTCCAGCCAGCACTCCCCGGCGGGGAGCGCTTTTTCATAGATGCCGAGCGGAATGGATTTCGCCAACATAACCGCTCCTTAACCCCACAGCTGGGCGATAGAGCGTTTAAACTGGCGCGCCGCTTCCACCGGCGAGGCGGCATCGCGGATGCTGCGCCCGGCAATAAAGACGTGAATAGGGATACCCGCGAACAGCGGCAGGTCTTCCAGCGCCAGACCGCCGGTGACAGTCACTTTGAAGCCCATATCGGACAAACGTTTAATCGCGCTGATATCCGCCTCGCTCCACGCCACGCCTGCCGCCTGTGCGTCGCGGCTGCGGTGATAGACCACCTGCTGAATACCCGCCTCGCGCCATGCCTGCGCCTGTTCCCAGGTCCAGAAGCCGGTCAGCTCAATTTGCACATCGCCGTTAAATTCTTTGGCGACGTCCAGCGCCCCTTTGGCGGTATTGATATCGGCACAGCAGATCACCGTGACCCAGTCGGCGTTGGCTTCAAAGCACATCCGCGACAGGATCTTGCCGGCGTCGGCAATTTTGGCGTCCGCCAGCACGATTTTATGCGGATACAGCGCCTTCAGATCGCGCACCGCACGCACCCCTTCGCCGACGCAAAGAATAGTACCGACTTCAATGATATCCACCTCTTCGGCGATCAGGCGGGTCGTTTCATAGGCACTGGCCAGCGTTTGGTTGTCCAGAGCGACCTGTAACATAGGTAATGACATGATGGTGTTCCTTTTAAACAGCCGCCGCGGTGGCGTTTTTGATTAAATCCAGCACTTCCTGCTCGCTACGGCAGGCGCGTAAACGGTCGAAATTGGCTTCATCGTCAAACAGGTTAACGATCTGCATGATGCCCACCTCCTGGTGAGTGGTGGCATCAACCGCCGCCATGGTGATCAGAATGTCGACCGGGTCGTTATCTTCGTGGTTGAAAACCAGCGGTTTTTTTAGCGTCACCAGCGCAAAGCCGGTTTTCCTGACGCCCTCTTCCGGCCGCCCGTGCGGCATCGCCAGCCCGGGGGCAATCACAAAATAGGGGCCGTGCTCGGCCACGCCGTCGAGAATGGCCTGGTAATAGCGCGGTTCCACGACGTCGGCGGCCACCAGCAGGTCGACGCCGATTTTTACCGCCTCCTGCCAGGTTTCCGCTTCCGCCTGCAGGCGAATGGAGTGGTTCTGCGCCAGCGATTCATGAAGTTTCATGGCCGCTCCTTATTTCACGTCCTGCGGGAAGTGAGTTTTAATCACCTCCAGCAGTTTTGGGCCGAAATCTGCCGGCGACAGCATATTGCGTACGCCCACCACGTGTTTATTGCCGGAGACGGTAATCTCCCCCGCGATATGGGTTGAAGCGATGATGATATCCGCGCCGTTCAGTTCGCTTTTGTATTCACCTACCGCGCAGCTGTTTACCGTGTGGTCGATGTTGGATTGCGTCAGGAACTGATCCACCTTCATTTTCATGATCATGGAACTGCCTTGCCCGTTGCCACACACAGCCAGAATACGTACGGTCATAATCAGAACTCCTTATTGGGCAGAGGCCTCTGCCAGTTGTTTTTCCGCGTCTTCCTCGGCACGCAGCGCGCGGCCGGCGAAGAACATATAAGCCAGTGCAATCAGGATGATGACGGCCATAAACGCCAGCCCGATGGAGGCGAAGCCCTGCATCATCGGCGGCGCCAGAATCGACCAGTCCGCCATCCCCATCCAGGCGCTCATACCGGTGAGCTTCACCGCCCATACGCAGCCGAAAATTTCAACCATGCCCATCACCAGGCAGATCTTGAGCGCCGCACGCCAGCCGCCGAAATGGTTGGCAAAAACGCCAATCGTCGCGTTGGAGAAGAACATCGGGATAAAGCCTGGAATAATCAGAATTGAAGAGCCGATGCCGACCAGAATGCCGACGGCAATCAGCTGGCCGATGGTGCCCCACATAAAGCCCCACACCACCGCATTCGGCGCAAAGCTGTAGATCGCGGCGCAGTCAATCGCCAGCACCGCGCCGGGGATCAGGCGTTGCGAGATGCCGTTGAAGGCTTCGGACAGTTCGGCGACGAACATCCGCACGCCCTGGGTAATGATGAAAATGGCCACCGCGAAGGAGAAACCGGTCTGCAGGATATAGACCGTCCAGTGGGTTTTGCCCGCCATCGCCTGCACCACATCAATACCGAAGGAAAGCAGGATCGCGCCAAAGAAAATGGTCATCACAATCGCGGTAGAGACGATGTTGTCGTGGAAGATATTCAGCCAGCCGGGCAGCTTGAGGTCTTCGACGCTCTCCTCTTTTTTCCCCAGATACGGCGCCACTTTGTAAGCAATCCACGAGGCAAACTGCTGCTGGTGACCGATGGAAAAACCGCAGCCGTCGGTGACCAGTTGGGTAGGCTTGAACATCATGTTGGAGGTGATCCCCCAGTACAGAGAGACCAGTACCGCGGTGCAGATAATGGTCGTCCACATCCCGTAACCAAAGATGAAGAACGAGACCGCAATCAGCCCCGCCTGCTGAAACATGATATGGCCAGTCAGCATGATGGTGCGGATACCGGTAATGCGGCGCAGCAGGACGTAACAGATGTTCAGCGCCAGTGCCAGGAGCACCGCATACCCTACCCAGCTGTAGGCCTCGCCCATCCGGTCGATGGTCGCCATCATCGAGGCGTAAGTATCGGAAATCGCGCCATTGATGCCATAGACCTCTGACATTTTCGCCACCACCGGCTTAAAGGTGCTGGTGAGGATGCCGGAACCGGCTTGTAACAGCATGAAACCAATGATGGTTTTGATCGTACCTTTGATAATCACGCTGACGCTTTTACGCAACAGGATATAGCCAAGGCAGGTCACGATACCCAGCAGCAGCGGGGCATTGGTCATGACCTGATTAAAGAAGACGGTAAAGATGTTGTAGAGGATCTCCATAACACACTCCAGAAGAGGAAGGCTTTGAACGCGCATGTCGCTCAGCAGTTGTCGTCGCCCTCACTCTAATAATCAAAAATAATCACAACAAGATTGAATTTGATTAAATGTGACGTACGCCGCAATAATCCTCACTTTCAATCTGGTCATTACCAATTATGTACGTAGACACATAAATAAACATTTTTAAATCATATAGATAAAACAACACCTAACGTCAATTTGAGCGGATAGAGCCCGGAAATTATGCGCGACGCCTCGCAAAAATGCAGGAAAACAAGATTGCAATCTTGAAAACACAGTGACAACATAAATCAAAACCAATCAAATACTGATTACTTTTGAAAATGCATGAGGAAGACCGCGATGAGTAAAGTCCAAACCATCACCCGAGAATCATGGATCCTGAACACCTTTCCGGAATGGGGTAGCTGGCTGAATGAAGAGATTGAACAAGAGCAGGTTGCGCCAGGCACCTTCGCCATGTGGTGGCTGGGCTGTACCGGCATCTGGTTAAAATCCGAGGGAGGGGCTAACGTCTGCGTCGATTTCTGGTGCGGCACCGGTAAACAGAGCCACGGCAATCCGCTGATGAAAACCGGCCATCAAATGCAGCGGATGGCGGGGGTGAAGAAACTGCAGCCGAACCTGCGCACCACGCCGTTCGTGCTCGATCCGTTCGCCATTCGCCAGATTGACGCCGTACTGGCGACCCATGATCATAACGATCATATTGACGTCAACGTCGCCGCCGCCGTGATGCAGAACTGCCCGGCCGATGTGCCCTTTATTGGGCCGAAAACCTGTGTCGACCTGTGGATCGGCTGGGGCGTACCGAAAGCGCGCTGTATCGTCATGAAGCCCGGTGATGTGGTGAAGATCAAAGACATTGAGATCCACGCGCTCGACGCGTTCGATCGCACAGCGCTGATCACCCTCCCGGCGGATCAAAAAGCCGCCGGCGTGCTGCCGGACGGCATGGACCAGCGCGCAGTCAACTATCTGTTTAAAACGCCGGGCGGCAATCTCTACCACAGCGGCGATTCCCACTACTCCAACTACTACGCGAAGCACGGCAACGAGCATCAAATTGACGTCGCCCTCGGCTCGTATGGCGAGAACCCGCGCGGCATCACCGACAAAATGACCAGCGCCGATATCCTGCGTATGGCGGAGTCGCTCAACGCCAAAGTGGTGATCCCGTTCCACCATGATATCTGGTCAAACTTTCAGGCCGATCCGCAGGAGATCCGCGTCCTGTGGGAGATGAAAAAGGATCGTCTGAAGTACGGCTTCAAGCCGTTTATCTGGCAGGTCGGCGGCAAATTTACCTGGCCGCTGGATAAAGACAATTTCGAATATCACTACCCGCGCGGCTTCGATGACTGCTTCACCATTGAGCCGGACCTGCCGTTCAAATCCTTCCTGTAAGCCGCCTCCGGCAGGCACTGCCTGCCGGAAATACCCCGTCTCAGGGTTAGTATTTTCACATGATTTCAAATATCATCTTTGCCGTTCACTTTTAATCGGATTCGCTCATGACGGAAGCGCAAAGGCACCAAATTCTGCTGGATCTGCTCGCCCAAACGGGGTTTGTTACCGTAGAGCAGGTGATGTCGCGGCTCGGGATCTCACCCGCAACCGCCCGACGTGATATCAACAAGCTGGATGAAAGCGGCAAACTGAAAAAGGTTCGCAATGGCGCGGAAGCCATTAGTGAGCAGCGCCCCCGCTGGACGCCGATGAATATCCATCAGGCGCAAAACCTGGATGAAAAAGTGCGTATCGCACGCGCCGCTTCGCAGCTGATCGCGCCGGGGGAAAGTATCGTCATTAACTGCGGCTCCACCGCCTTTCTGCTGGGGCGGGAACTGTGCGGTAAACCGGTGCAGATCATCACCAACTATCTGCCGCTGGCTAATTACCTGATCGACCAGGAGCACGACAGCGTGATTATCATGGGTGGACAGTACAACCGTAGCCACGCCATCACGCTCAGCCCCCACGGTAGCGAAAACAGCCTGTATGCCGGACACTGGATGTTCACCAGCGGCAAAGGACTCACCGCCGAAGGGCTCTACAAAACCGATATGCTGACCGCCATGGCCGAGCAGAAAATGCTCAACGTGGTCGGCAAACTGGCGGTGCTGGTCGACAGCAGCAAGGTCGGCGAGCGCGCCGGGATGTTATTCAGCCAGGCCGGGCAAATTGACGTGGTGATCACCGGGAAACAAGCTGATGCCGCAATCCTCAAACAGCTTGAGGATCAGGGCGTCAGCGTGATCCGCGTTTAAAGATGCTGGCGGAAAAAGGCGACCGTCGCGGCCAGCGCCTCTGGCGTAATGCGATGGCGGACGCCCTTTTGCCAGACGCAGGTCAGCCTGGCGGTAAGATCGCCTTGCCGCAGCGCCTGCTCAAGACGGAAGGTCTCTTCCGGCGGCACCACATCGTCAGCGTCCCCATGCCAGAGCAACAGCGGCCGCCGGGCAAGGGACGCCAGCTGATGGCTGACATCCCATTCGCGGAGACTGTCAGCATCAAAGCCAGGCGAGGGAAACAGGGTTTGCGACAGCGAACGAAAATAGCCCGACCCCATCAGACAAGCGACGCAGTTCAGTTCGGGATGGTGCGTCATGATGCCCAGCGCCGTCATCCCTCCCATCGAGGCGCCAGCCACCGCCAGCCGCTCTCCCTCCAGCCATCCCTCGGCGATAATCGCCTCGCGCAGCGCGGGAAACTCCCTGAAATTCTGCTGCAGGATCGGCCAGAAGCGCTGCATCCGCCCGGCCTCGTCGCCCTGATAACGCACCCCATGCTCCGGCGCATCCGGCATGATCACCCGGAAGCCTGCCTCGGCCAACGCCACCGCAAAGTAGCTGTAGACCAGCTTCGACGAAGTAAAGCCATGATAAAAAACGATACAGGGCAAGGGTTTATTCAGACTCTCCTGCGGGCAGGCATGCAAAATTTCACCGCCGCCGAGGTTGCGCATTTCTAGTGCAATCATTTATCGTCTCCCTTCTCTATCGTGGTAAGGCGTCATGGGAAAATTCATTCACCGGGCAACCCAGTTTGCTACGATTCATAATGTTGAGAACCCGGTTACGCTTTCACAACATTTTCATTCGAAAATCGCGTCAGAGATAACAGTTCGGGAACATTCCCCGGCAATCCTGTTAAGGCTACCACTACACTATCACTATCAGGAAACGAGATATGGTTATGCGCAGGTTTTCACCGTGGTTACTGGCTATCGTCCTCAGCGGGTGTAGTGCCCTGCAGGGAACGCCGGAAGCCCCGCCGCCCGCCACCGACCATCCGCAGGAGATCCAGCGTAACCAGACGGCTGGCCTGCAGAAAATGGCCACGGTGAGTGTGCTGATGTACGGTTCGCCGATGGATGTCGAAGCGGCGCTGCAGGCCAAAGCAGAAGCGGCCAAAGCCGATTACTACGTCATCATCATGATCGATGACACCATGGTACCCGGCCAGTGGTATTCGCAGGCGATCCTCTATCGTCGATGACGAGGCGGCGTCTTTAAATCTGCTTTACACAGCTTTGCGTCCATTCACGTTCTCCTGTGCATAATAACGTTCGGCCAGCCACCTGGCAGGACGTTAGCAACGGACTGCCCTTGGGACTACGTGAAATGGAGCTGACGATGAAACGATCTTTTACCCTACCCAGCCTGCTGTTTACCGCTGCGACGGCCAATACGTCCGCGCAGTCAGCCGAATTCGCCAGCGCGGATTGCGTCACTGGCCTGAATGAAATCGGTCTGATCTCCGTCACTAATCTTTCCGGCAGCCAACAGGATGTGGAGCACGCCATTGCCCGCAAAGCGGACGAGCAAGGCGCCTCCTGGTATCGCATTATTCAGATGTACGAAGAACAACAGCCGGACAGCTGGCGCGTTCAGGCCATTCTCTACGCCTGAGGCGCCTGGCGCCCGCGCCCCATGGCCCGCAGCAGCAGGTCGTCGAGGGTCGGCGCATCAAGACGCATGCCGCCGCGGGTGTCGAGCATCATCCGACACCAGGCTTCAGCCAGCGGCGGCGAAGCGTGGCGCAGCATCTGCGCCCCCGCGCCAAGACGATAGACCAGCCGGGCAATCTCTCTCCCCTGCTCTTCGGCGGGCCGTCTCAGCAGTTGCTGCAGTTGACGCCACGCGCGGTCGAGATGGCGATTCTGTCCTTTCACCTCCGCGCACTCTGCCGCCAGCAGCTCCATCGCCGCCGGCTGCTTGCTGAGCACCCGCATGACATCGAGACACATAATGTTGCCGGAACCTTCCCAGATGCTGTTGACCGGCATCTCACGGTAGAGGCGCGGGAGTTCGCTCTCCTCGCAATAGCCGATGCCGCCCAGTACTTCCATCGCCTCGGCGACAAACGGGATACCGGCCTTGCAGATGGCAAACTTGGCCGCAGGCGTAAACAGGCGCGCCCATGCGCTTTCCCGGGTATCCTCCCGACGGTCCCAGGCGCGCGCCAGACGAAACAGAAACGCAGTTTGCCCCTCCAGACGCAGCGCCATTTGCCCCAGCAACTGGCGCATCATCGGCTGATCGGCCAGGTTTTTGCCAAACGCCTGACGCTGTAGCGCGTGATACAGTGCCACCGAGAAGGCGCGACGCATCAGAGCATGGCTGCCCAGCGCGCAGTCAAAGCGGGTCAGGCCGCCCATCCTGAGGATCTGCCGCACGCCGTCGCCCTCTTCGCCCACCAGCCAGCCGCAGGCATCATAAAACTCCACTTCACTGCTGGCGTTGGAGCGGTTGCCAAGCTTCTCTTTTAAGCGTTCAAGACGCACGCCGTTGCGCTGCCCGTCGGGCAGCAGACGCGGCACAAAGAAGCACGACAGTCCCGCGGGGGCCTGGGCCAGCACCAGGTGGGCATCGCTCTGCGGCACTGAGAAGAACCACTTGTGTCCCACCAGCCGGTAAAACCCTTCCGCCGTTTTCTCCGCGCGGGTGGTATTGCTCAGCACATCGGAGCCCCCTTGCTTCTCGGTCATCCCCATGCCGATCAGCAGGCCGCGCTTCTGGCCGCCAGGCGCGAGGTGGGGATCGTAACGATCGCTAAGCAGTGGCGACAGCCAGTCGCGAAAGGGCGCGGGCAGGGCGTGCTGCAGCAGGGGCGTCGCGGCAAAGGTCATGGTAATCGGGCACAACGTCCCGGCCTCCACCTGGGCATGGAGCAGAAAGCGGGCGGCTCGCGCCACAAAAGCGCCTTCGCGGGCATCCTCCTGCCAGGCGAGGTTATGCACCCGGTTCGCGCACAGCCCCTGCATCAGCAGGTGCCAGGCGGGATGAAAGCGCACGTCGTCCAGCCGGGCGCCGGTGGCGTCATAGCGCAGCAGCTCCGGTGGGTTACTGTTGGCCAGGCGTCCCAGCTCCAGCGATTCGGCGGTCCCCAGCTGCTGGCCTATGCTGGCGAGCAAATCGCCATCCCAGCCAGCGCCTTCGCGAGCCACCGCTTCTCGCAGGGCGGTATCGGACAGGAAAAGATTGCTGTTATTCAGCGGAGTCGGTTGATTAAAAACGGTGTGCGTTTGCCAGTGCATCGTGTCTCCCTCCATCAATGGCGATAGCCATAAGTATGGTTTTCCAGGGGGATTCTCGCCCGCGAAAGCGGTCACAAAAAAGCCATCCCGGAGGATGGCTTTTTTGGATTCGTCGACGGTTCAGCTTAGCTGCGCTGGCGCACCGCTTCAAACAGGCAGATGCCGGTGGCCACCGAGACGTTCAGCGAGGAGACGCTACCCGCCATCGGGATGCTGATCAGCTCATCGCAGTGCTCGCGGGTCAGACGACGCATACCTTCACCTTCAGCGCCCATCACCAGCGCCATTGGGCCGGTCATTTTGCTCTGGAACAGCGTATGGTCGGCTTCGCCAGCGGTCCCGACGATCCAGACGTTCTCTTCCTGCAGCAGACGCATGGTACGCGCCAGGTTGGTCACGCGGATCAGCGGGACGTTCTCCGCCGCGCCGCAGGCCACTTTCTTCGCCGTCGCATTCAGCTGAGCGGAACGATCTTTTGGCACGATCACCGCATGCACACCAGCGGCATCAGCGCTACGCAGGCAGGCGCCGAGGTTGTGCGGATCGGTTACGCCGTCGAGGATCAGCAGGAACGGCTGATCGTGCTGCGCCAGCAGATCCGGCAGATCGTTCTCCTGATACTGACGTCCTGGCTTCACGCGGGCAATGATCCCCTGATGCACCGCGCCTTCGCTCTTCTCATCGAGGAACTGGCGGTTGGCCACCTGAATCACCACGCCCTGCGCTTCCAGGGCATGGATCAGCGGCAGCAGGCGCTTATCCTCACGGCCTTTCAGAATATAAACTTCCTGAAAACGCTCAGGTGCGCGTTCCAGCAGTGCCTGCACCGCATGGATGCCGTAAATCATTTCACTCATTGATGTACTCGTTTTAGGTTCTGTTATCCGTCCCCTTCACCCCGTTCTGCGCCAGCAGACTTCTGGAGTGAAGGGACGTCAATCACTCGGCGATTTTCTTCTTTGCCGCGCGCTTGGCTTTGGTCGCGGCGGCGATTTTCTGTGTTTTCGCCGACGGTTTTTTCGCTTTCTTCTCGCCTTTGGGCTTCGCTTTAGCCTGGTCTTTTTCTCTGCGGAACGCGCTATCCGGCTCGAAGTTCACCTGTTTACCCACCTGGCGGCGACGGCCACCCGGTTTGCCAGAGGTGCTCTTTTTCGCTTTCTCACGGGCGGTTTTGCCAACATTACGCGGCGCACGCTCGCTGGAAATCAGGCTGAAATCAATCTTACGCTCATCCATGTTGACGGCTTCCACGCGGACTTCCACGCGGTCGCCCAGACGATAAGTCTGGCCGCCGGACTCGCCGATCAGCCGCTGGCCAACCTGGTCAAAACGGTAATAGTCGTTATCCAGGGAGGAGACATGCACCAGACCATCGATAAACAGATCGTTCAGGCGGACAAAGAAGCCAAAGCCGGTCACGCTGGCGATGACACCGGAGAAGGTGTTGCCCACCTGATCCTGCATGAAGTCGCACTTCAGCCAGTCGGACACTTCACGCGTCGCTTCGTCGGCGCGGCGCTCGGTCATCGAACAGTGCTGGCCCAGCTGGAGCATCTCTTCCATGCTGTAGTGCCAGCCGCCGGTCTCGGTGCTATTCCCTTTATGTCCCTGCTCTTTTGCCAGCAGATACTTGATGGCGCGGTGGAGCGACAGATCCGGGTAGCGGCGAATCGGCGAGGTGAAGTGGGCGTATGACTGCAGTGCCAGGCCAAAGTGGCCACGGTTTTCCGGATCGTAGACCGCCTGCTTCATGGAGCGCAGGAGCATCGTTTGCAGCATTTCGGCATCCGGACGATCGGCAATGGAGGTCAACAGTTCGGCGTAATCGCGCGGCTCCGGTTTGTTGCCGCCCGGCAGCTCCAGTCCCAGCTCAGCCAGCACGGTACGGAACGAGGTAATCGCTTCGGTGCTTGGCTTATCGTGGATACGGAACAGTGCCGGCTCCTGCGCTTTCTCAACGAAACGCGCGGCGGAGATGTTCGCCAGGATCATACACTCTTCAATCAGCTTATGCGCATCGTTACGCTGAGTCTGTTCGATACGCTCAATACGGCGTTCGGCATTGAAGATGAATTTAGCTTCTTCACTTTCAAATGAGATACCGCCGCGCTCTTCGCGGGCGCTCTCCAGCACTTTGTAGAGGTTATGCAGCTCTTCAATATGCTTCACCAGCGGCGCGTAGTGTTCGCGCAGCTCCTGATCGCCCTGCAGCATATGCCACACTTTGGTGTAGGTCAGGCGAGCATGTGAACTCATCACCGCTTCATAGAACTTAAAGCCGGTCAGGCGGCCTTTTGACGAAATCGTCATCTCGCACACCATACACAGGCGATCGACCTGCGGGTTCAGCGAGCACAGGCCATTCGACAGCACTTCCGGCAGCATCGGTACCACCTGCGACGGGAAGTAGACCGACGTCCCGCGGCTACGCGCTTCGCCGTCCAGCGGCGTACCAGGGCGCACATAGTAGCTCACGTCGGCGATAGCCACCCACAGACGCCAGCCGCCGCCGCGTTTCTTCTCGCAGTACACCGCGTCATCGAAGTCGCGGGCATCTTCGCCATCAATAGTGACCAGCGGCAGAGAGCGCAGATCGACGCGTCCGGCTTTCGCCTCTTCCGGCACCTGCTCTTTGAGGCCGGAAACCTGTTTTTCCACCGCCGGCGGCCAGACGTAAGGAATTTCATGGGTACGCAGCGCCATATCGACGGCCATGCCGGTGCCCATGTTGTCGCCCAGCACTTCGACGATTTTCCCGACCGCTTTGGTGCGGCGGGTTGGGCGCTGGGTCAGTTCGACCACCACCACGTAGCCCATCCGCGCGCCCATAATATCTTCAGGCGGGATCAGGATATCGAAGCTCAGGCGACTGTCGTCCGGGACGACGAAGCCGACGCCAGCGTCGGTGAAGTAGCGGCCAACAATCTGGCTGGTTTTCGGTACCAGCACACGAACGATGCGCGCCTCGCGGCGGCCCTTACGGTCCGCACCCAGTGGCTGGGCCAGCACCTGGTCACCGTGAATACAGGTTTTCATCTGCTCTGACGACAGATACAGATCGTCCTTGCGCCCTTCAACGCGCAGGAATCCATAGCCATCACGGTGGCCAATAACGGTACCTTTGAGGAGATCAAGACGCTCCGGCAGCGCATAGCACTGGCGGCGTGTGAAGACCAGCTGACCGTCGCGCTCCATCGCGCGCAGGCGGCGGCGCAGCGCTTCTATTTGTTCTTCGCCCTCAATATTCAACTCGATGGCCAGCTCATCGCGGCTGGCAGGCTTTTCCCGTTTGGTTAAATGTTCGAGGATAAATTCCCGGCTCGGGATGGGATTCGCGTACTTCTCAGCTTCGCGTTCCTGGAATGGATCTTGTGACATATCGGTTCCTCCGTTGTCATCTCCGGCAGAGTGGCGTCACTCCACCAGTAATAATTTATAAAGCGGTTGATTCTTCTCAACCAAATCAGCCAGCGTATAGTTATCCAGCTCCTTGAGAAAACTCTGCGCGGCTTCAGCTAGCGCCTGTTTCAGACGACAGGCTGGTGTAATGTGGCAAAATTCGCTGCTGCAGTTGACCAGCGATAAGGGTTCAAGGTCGCGCACCACGTCGCCCACGCGGATCTGCCCTGCTGGTTTACCGAGGCGAATGCCCCCATTCTTCCCCCGCACGGCAGTCACGTAGCCCATGCGGCTTAACTGATTGATTATTTTAACCATATGATTACGGGAGACGCCATAGACCTCGGTCACTTCCGAGATGCTGGTCATGCGTCCTTCCGGCAGCGACGCCATATAAATCAGCGCGCGTAATCCGTAATCGGTGAAACTCGTTAACTGCACATAAACCTCAGGGAAAAGAAAACAGGGTATGTCGAGCGACATCATTATTATTGATGATAAACCAGCCAGCGCTCAGGCCGCTAATTTATTTGAAATGGGGCGGGCGAACAGCAAAAACAAGGGCGCCCGAACGGCGCCCCTTGAGAGTGATTACGCGTCGAACGGGTCGCGCAGAATCATGGTCTCGGTACGGTCTGGACCAGTAGAGATGATATCCACCGGCACGCCGGTCAGCTCTTCAATACGAGCGATGTAGTTCAGCGCTGCCTGCGGCAGACCGCTGCGCTCTTTCACGCCAAAGGTGGTTTCGGACCAGCCCGGCATGGTTTCGTAGATAGGCTCGATACCTTCCCAGTTGTCGGCAGCCAGCGGAGTGGTGGTCACTTCACGGCCGTCCGGCATACGGTAGCCGACGCAGATTTTCACTTCTTTCAGGCCGTCGAGGACGTCCAGTTTAGTCAGGCAGAAGCCAGACAGGGAGTTAATCTGCACCGCGCGGCGTACTGCAACCGCGTCCAGCCAGCCGGTACGACGACGACGACCGGTGGTGGCGCCGAATTCGTTACCCTGCTTGCAGAGGAACTCGCCAGTTTCATCAAACAGCTCGGTCGGGAACGGACCCGCGCCTACGCGAGTCGAGTAAGCTTTGATGATACCCAGTACGTAATCCACATAACGCGGACCCAGGCCGGAGCCGGTTGCCACGCCACCCGCGGTGGTGTTAGAGGAAGTCACGTACGGATAGGTACCGTGGTCGATATCCAGCAGGGTACCCTGCGCGCCTTCGAACATCACGAAGTCGCCGCGCTTACGCGCCTGATCCAGCAGATCGGAAACATCAACGACCATGCCGGTGAGGATGTCGGCAATCGCCATGACATCGTCCAGCACTTTCTGGTAGTCAACCGCTTCTGCTTTGTAGAAGTTCACCAACTGGAAGTTGTGATATTCCATCACTTCTTTCAGTTTGTCAGCGAAGGTGGCTTTATCAAACAGGTCGCCAACGCGCAGACCGCGACGAGCAACTTTATCTTCGTAAGCCGGGCCGATACCGCGACCGGTCGTACCGATAGCTTTCGCACCGCGTGCTTTCTCACGTGCGACGTCCAGCGCCACGTGATAGTCGAGGATAAGCGGGCAGGCTTCGGACAGCAGCAGACGCTCACGAACAGGGATACCACGGTCTTCCAGACCTTTCATCTCTTTCATCAGCGCAGCCGGAGACAGCACAACACCGTTACCGATGATGCTGATTACATTCTCACGGAGAATACCTGATGGAATAAGATGGAGGACGGTTTTTTCACCGTTGATTACGAGAGTATGGCCTGCGTTATGGCCACCCTGGTAGCGCACAACATATTTAGCCCGTTCTGTCAGGAGATCGACGATCTTCCCTTTACCTTCGTCACCCCATTGGGTGCCCAGTACGACGACGTTGTTACCCATTTTTCAAAATCACCGTTTGCTTAAAAATGGATTCTACCATCGCTTTTTCAGAGTTACAGCACTTTTTGCATCCAAAATAAGGCAAATCCGACCACTTTTTGATCAGCCAATCGATTTCCTCAACATGTAGTAGATCACAATCCCTGCAACCACAAGTCCGCCGCCAAAGCGGCGCAATAAATTATCCGGTAACTGGCTCAGGCTGGCGACCATTTTGCGCCAGGCGCGAGGATAGAGCAGCGGGCCGAGCCCTTCGAGTACTAAAACCAGCGCCAGCGCCAGCCAAATGGTGGAGTTCATTATCAACCCTAATTGAAAAGTATTATCGTCGCCCTCGCGGGCGTCATCGGCCAGCATGGTGAATTCATTCACTCATTTCACATTGTCCCGTATTTCATCTTCATTATGAACTGGCAAGGTGAAACAAAATTCACAACTAATTGTATTGCTGCATATTTTTTAAATTGTAACTATGCCGTCGCGTACTACAACCCGGTACGTCTACATAATCAGGAAGATTATCATGAGAGAATTAACCGCGTTTGAAATCGAAAATGTGAGCGGCGCAGGCTGGTTACAGGATGGCCTGGCTTCCTTAGGCAGCAAGGTCGGCGCCGCCGCATGGACGATGGGTACCGATGCCCTGAGCATCAACCTGCCGCTGATTGGCACCCTCAATCTGGCCGACCTGGCGCCAGACCTGGGCAAAACCCTGGGCGAAAGCGTTGGGTCGACTATCGGTGGCACCATCGAAAGTGCGCTGGCGAGCCTGCCGGTGATCGGTGGCCTGCTGAACAAACTGCTCGGCAACTAATTCACGCCCCCGCAGTATGAAAAAAGGCGCCTGAAACAGGCGCCTTTTCGCGTTAGCACTTCAGGCTTACACCCTCTGCGGCTTATTTACGCGCCGAATCCGGTGAACGCATATAGCGGAAGAAATCACTGTCCGGGCTCAGGACCATCACATCCTGGTTGCTCTGGAAGCTCTTCTCATAGGCACGCAGGCTACGGATAAAGGAGTAGAAGCCTGGATCCTGGCTGAACGCGTCGGCAAACAGTTTTGCCGATTCCGCATCACCTTCACCACGCAGGATACGACCCTGGCGCTCGGCTTCCGCCAGCGTCTTGGTGACTTCATAGTCTGCGGTCGCGCGCAGTTTCTCAGCTTCTTCCTGACCCTGTGAACGGTGGCGACGAGCAACCGCTTCACGCTCCGCGCGCATACGGTTATAAATCGCTTCCGACACTTCTGCCGGCAGGTTGATCTGTTTGATACGCACGTCGACAACTTCGATACCCAGCGCCGCCATACTGTTCGGGTTGATCACCTGCACTTTGCCGTTGGTTTCCGCTTCCACCCGCTCAGCGGCTTTGGCGATAGCGTCATCAGCCGCCGGGGTGCTGACCTCGTCTTCCGTGCCAGCAGAACCCGAGTTCAGCGCATCGCGCACTTCCAGCGTCAGGCGGCCACGGGAGTCGGTGACGATGTCTTTCACATCCAGACGACCAATTTCAGAACGCAGACGGTCAGAGAATTTACGCTTCAGCAGCACCTCGGCCTGGGAGACGTCGCCGCCGCCGGTTGCCAGGTAGTAACGGCTGAAGTCACTGATGCGCCACTTGATATAGGAGTCGACGATCAGGTCTTTTTTCTCTTTGGTCACAAAACGGTCAGCCTGGTTATCCATGGTCTGGATACGCGCATCCAGCATCTTCACCGATTCGATAAACGGGATCTTGAAGTGCAGGCCCGGCGCATACACCAGCGGCTTGTTTTCGTCGTCGCGCAGAACTTTACCGAAACGCAGCGTAATCCCGCGCTCGCCTTCCTTTACGACAAAGACTGACATGTAGAGCACTACCAGCACGATGACAATGATCGCGATAACAGATTTACGCATCGTTATTCCCCCTGACGCTGGTAGTCGTTACGCTGCGCGTTAGCGCGGCGTTGGTCCATAATGCTACCCCCGGTTGAGCTCGAGGTTGATGAGGTGCTGGCGCTGCCTGTGCTGGATGCAGGTGGCAGACGCAGCAGATCGCTGGCGTCACTGCTATCGCTCTTTGCTGCCGGCGCAACGGCGCCTTTCAGCATCTGGTCAAGCGGCAGAACCATCAGATTGCCGTTTTTGCTGTCATTGACCAGCACTTTGCGGGTGTGGCTCAGCACTTTTTCCATGGTTTCGATATACAGACGCTCGCGGGTAATTTCCGGCGCGGCTTTGTATTCCGGCAGGAGCTTAGCAAAGCGAGCCACTTCACCCTGGGCTTCCAGGACGGTCTGGGTCTTGTAGGCACGCGCCTCTTCAAGGATACGCTGCGCCTGGCCATTCGCCCGCGGCTGTACTTCGTTGGTATAAGCTTCCGCTTCACGGATGTACTGCTGCTCGTTCTCACGCGCGGCAATGGCATCGTCAAACGCCGCCTTCACCTCTTCCGGCGGACGTGCCGTCTGGAAGTTGACGTCCAGCAGGGTGATCCCCATGTTGTACGGGCGGATAGTCTCTTCCAGCTCGCGCTGGGTATCGCTACGGATCACGGTACGACCTTCGGTCAGAATGCGATCCATGGTGTATTTGCCGATCACGCCGCGCAGCGCGCTGTCAGTCGCCTGACGCAGACTGTCATCCGCGCTGGTAACGCTAAACAGATAGCGTTCCGGATCGGTGACGCGGTACTGCACGTTCATCTCAACGCGCACGACGTTTTCGTCAGAGGTCAGCATGACGCCGGAAGCGGCCAGTTCACGTACCGACTCCACGTTCACCGCCTGAACGTTATCGATAAAGGTCGGTTTCCAGTTCAGGCCTGGCTCAACCAGATGGCTGAACTTACCAAAACGGGTCACGACGCCGCGTTCGGCTTCTTTAATGGTATAAAAACCGCTGGCCGCCCAGATAATCACTGCCGCCGCGGCAACGATGCCGACAATACGCCCGCCCATCGGTCCGCGAGGGGTCTGCGCGTTATTACCACCGCCCAGTCCGCCCTTGCCGCCGCCGAGCCCGCCAAGTTTTTTACTTAACTTGCGGAAGATATCATCCAGATCCGGCGGCCCCTGCTCGCGACCACCTTTGTTGCCATTTCCCTCAGAGTTGCCGCCAGGTTTGCTGCTCCCCCACGGGTCGCGGTCCTGTCCGTTATTACCGGGCTGATTCCACGCCATGTATATGCTCCATATTTGTTTTTGATATCCCCACAGGGGTCAATATCTTCAGGCAAGCTGCAAGGTTAAACCACATAGTCAACAAGCGTTGGCTCTTGCTTACAGAGGCGCCGCCAGTCAACGATCGGCATGCGCACCTGCAGACTCACGCTGCCGTCATCCTCCATCCACTCTTTTTCTATCGCCTGAAGCTGATAGAAACGGCTTCTCAGTCGCCCTTCTTTCGGCGGTAAGCGCAGCGTATGCTGGGCCACTTCACCGGAAAGACGTTCCGTTAATGCCTGAAAAAGCAGTGGTACGCCAACCCCGGTCTGGGCTGAAAGCCAGACCCGAATCGGTTTATTTTCATCGTCGCGATCGATGCGCGGTTCAAAATCGTCAAGCATGTCGATTTTGTTCATCACCAGCAGCGCCGGGATCTCATCGGCCTCAATTTCAGCGAGAACCGTATTTACCGCATCAATGTTTTCCTGCACGCGGACATCCGCCGCATCAATCACATGCAGCAGCAGCGTCGCCTGACGCGTCTCCTGCAACGTCGCTTTAAACGCGGCTACCAGATCGTGCGGCAGATGGCGAATAAAGCCGACGGTATCGGCCAGTACCGTTTCGCCGACGTCAGGGACGTCAATGCGGCGCAGCGTCGGGTCCAGGGTGGCGAACAGCTGATTCGCGGCATAGACCTCGGCAGCGGTGATCTGGTTAAAGAGCGTTGATTTTCCGGCGTTGGTGTAGCCCACCAGCGACACGGTTGGAATATCGGCTTTCGCGCGCGACCGCCGCCCCTGCTCACGCTGTTTCTCAACTTTTTCCAGTCGCGACAGGATCTGCATGATGCGGTTACGCAATAAACGACGGTCGGTTTCGAGCTGGGTTTCACCCGGGCCACGCAAACCAATCCCGCCTTTCTGTCTTTCAAGGTGGGTCCAGCCGCGGACGAGGCGGGTTGCCATATGGCGCAACTGCGCCAGCTCAACCTGCAGTTTCCCTTCATGGGTGCGCGCGCGCTGGGCGAAAATATCTAAAATAAGACCGGTGCGATCGATAACCCGGCATTCGCACAGACGTTCCAGGTTGCGTTCTTGCGCCGGACTCAGGGCATGATCGAAGAGCACGACCGACGCGCCGGTCGCTTTAACGGCTTCCGCAATTTCGACTGCCTTACCTTCACCAACAAAATACTTCGGGTGCGGTGCTTTACGGCTACCGGTAATCACCTGCATTGCTTCGACACCGGCGGAAGAGGCCAGAGTTTCAAACTCCTGGAGATCTTCCATATCTTTGTCTTGCGAAAAATAGATGTGTACCAGTACCGCCTGCTCACCGGCGTCATAACGGTCAAACAAGCGTAAACCCCTTATAAAATACCAGCGGGGAACACAGAAAACCTGGCTCCCCGGCGTGGAAAAACAGCACTGGCCTTATTCGGCGTCGTCGCTGTCTTGTTGCGGCGCAGAAGAGCCCTGCGCGCTACCACCGTGGTGATAGTTACTGGAACCGCCGCCAGCATTATTGCTGTGGTGAGACACCGGGCGAGACGGGACAACAGTAGAAATTGCGTGCTTATAGACCATCTGGCTGACCGTGTTCTTCAACAGGATCACGAACTGATCGAAAGACTCAATTTGCCCTTGCAGCTTGATACCATTCACCAAATAAATAGAAACCGGAACGCGTTCCCGACGCAAAGCGTTCAGGAACGGATCTTGTAAAGATTGCCCCTTAGCCATTCTCTCTTTTCCTTATATGTATGCTTGTTTTGTACTCAGAACCTTACGATTCTTAAAAAAAATTACGCACGATACCGTTCAATTGTACACGTTCAGTTCTGGCTCGCACCAACAACCTGTAATACTTTGTTGAGCGCTTGTTCAGGTTGTTCACTGTCTAACCAGTGCACACCTTCCCAACCGCGCAGCCAGGTGACCTGACGTTTGGCTAACTGTCTCGTGGCGCAAACACCTCGATAAACCATCTCATCATAAGGGATCTCGCCATTGAGGTATGACCACATCTGGCGGTATCCAACACAACGGATGGAAGGCATATCCGTATGCAAATCTCCGCGGGCAAAAAGCGCCCGTACTTCTGCTTCAAAACCTGAAGCTAACATCTGATGAAAACGCTGTTCTATGCGTTGATGGAGCAGTTCACGGCTCGCCGGGGCGATGGCGAACTGATGCACCTGATATGGCAGAGCGTCTCCTGACGTTTGCGTCAGTTCCGTTAAAGTTTTACCCGAAATGAAAAAAACTTCCAGTGCCCGGGAAAGCCTTTGCGGATCATTTGGATGAATACGCGCAGCAGCCACGGGATCAATTTCCTGTAATTGCTGATGTAACGCGTTCCACCCCTGCTCTGCGGCCTGCTGCTCAATCCGCGCTCTGACCTCTGGGTCAGCCGACGGTAAGGGCGACAATCCTTCCAGCAACGCTTTGAAATACAACATCGTTCCGCCGACTAACAGCGGAATACGCCCGGCGGCGACAATATCGGCCATCGCCGCCAGCGCGTCGCGGCGAAAATCAGCCGCGGAATAAGCTTCTGCGGGATCCAAAATATCCAGCAGCCGGTGCGGCGCAGCGCTAAGCTCCGCGGCATCCGGTTTGGCAGTGCCAATATCCATTCCCCGATAAATGAGGGCGGAATCAACACTAATCAACTCTACTGGCAAAACTTTACGTAAGGCTATCGCCAGCGCGGTTTTACCTGAGGCCGTCGGGCCCATTAAAAAAATTGCCTTGGGCAGGCTCGCCTCGGTTACATCATTCATCTTTCAGGGCATTCATCGCCGAATGGAGATCTACAGGTTGTAACAGGCCACCCGGCGGCGTTTTCACCAGCTGCGGGCAAAGACGTTCGACGTCCGCCAGCAGCGCAATCGCCTGCGCCATATTCCATGACGCCTGTTCGCTCGTCAGATTACGCGCCATCCATTGGGCGATGTTGCCGACGTCGAATGCGTTTTGCTGCGCCAGGTAGCCTATCAGTTCAGGAATCAAGATTTGTAAATTTTGTTGTCTTAAGGGTAAAGGGACCGCGCGCACCGTCACGTGCAGGGCATCGGTATGAAGCTCGATCCCCAACTGCGTCAGCGCCGACTGCGCAGCGGCCAGCGCCCGCTTCTCCCCTTCCGTGACTTTTAACCGCAGCGGGATCAGCAGCGGCTGAGCACATACCGCTTCCGTACCCGGCGTCAACTGCGCCTGGCGCAGCCAGCGCTCGGCAACGGTCAACGACAGCAGCGCCAGACTGCCCTCGCGCTCCAGCAGCGCGCAATCGCCGCCGACAATCGTCAGCACTCTGCCAAAACTCTGACTGTGACCAGCCAGTTCCGCCGGGGCGGCGGACGGCTGCGCGGGTCGCGGAGCGGCGGGCGTGTCGAGCAACTGACGATAAAGCGCGCCCTGCTGCTTCTGGTAACCGGGCTGCGCATGCGGCCAGCTCGCGCCGCCAGAACTGCCGCCGGAGGCAGCCGGCTCACGCGACGATGTGATGCTGAATCGGGTTGCCGCTTCACGCGCTTCCGACGGCCGAGCAAACTGGTTGCCGCCTGCGGCGATGCGATTCTCCGGCATCTGGCGCGGCGTCGGCGGGTCGTCTTTTTCCGCCAGCGGCGCATCAAGCTGTTGCTGCAGCACGCTCAGTACGCCCTGGTAGATAAAGTCATGCACCAGGCGAGACTGATGGAAACGCACCTCATGCTTGGCCGGATGGACGTTCACATCCACCTGATGGGGATCGATCTCCAGATACAGCACAAACGCCGGCTGCTGATCGGCGCCCAGCTTGTCTTCACAGGCCTGGCGGATAGCATGATTGATCAGCCGGTCGCGCATCATCCGGCCGTTGACGTAACAGTACTGAATTTCCGCCAGTGCCGGGGTGGTATGGAGCGGATCGGCAACCCAGCCGCGCAGGGTCAGATCGCCATGCTGCCACTCGATCGCCAGCGCATGTTCGAGAAAAGCGGCGCCGCAAATGGTTCCCAGCCGCCGCTCCCGCTGGCCATCCTGCGCCACTGCCCGATACTGTCGTATCACCTTACCGTTATGGTTGAGGTTAATGGTGACGTCGAAGCGCGCCAGCGCAATGCGGCGCACCACCTCGTCAATGTGGCCGAACTCGGTTTTTTCGGTGCGCATAAATTTGCGCCGCGCGGGGGTGTTGTAAAATAGATCCAGCACTTCCAGCGTGGTGCCAATCGGATGCGCCGCCGGTTTCACCGTTACCGCCTGGTCTCGACCTTCAGCATAGGCCTGCCATGCCTCTTGCTGCTCCGCGGTACGCGAAGTCAGCGTCAGGCGAGCGACGGAACTGATACTGGCCAGCGCTTCGCCGCGAAAGCCGAGGCTGATAATCGCCTCCAGATCGTCAAGCGAGGCGATCTTGCTGGTCGCATGACGGGCCAGGGCCAACGCCAGCTCGTCTTTTTTGATGCCACTGCCGTTATCGCGGATGCGAATGAGCTTCGCGCCGCCGCGTTCGATATCAATGTCAATCCGCGTAGCGCCAGCATCAAGGCTGTTCTCAACCAGCTCTTTCACCACCGACGCGGGCCGCTCCACCACTTCGCCGGCGGCAATCTGGTTGGCGAGCTGCGGCGGCAGAACCTGAATCGGCATCCCCTGCTCCTTAGTTAATCAACATCCCGCCTGGCGCTGCGGCGCTGGCGGTCTGCGCCGCCTCGCCGCGAGGCGCCGACTGCAGCGGATGCTGCATAAAGTAGTTGCGCAGGCCGTTATAAATCGCCTCCGCAATCTGCTCCTGGTAATCATCGCTCCCCAGCAGCCGCTCTTCACCGTTGTTACTGATAAAGCCCGTTTCCACGAGGATCGACGGGATATCCGGCGAGCGCAATACACCGAGGCTGGCATGCTCCGGGCGGCGTTTGTGCAGGTTGCCAATGCGCTGCAGCTGGCTCAGCACGTTGGTCGCCACATCGTAGCCGACGCGCTGGGAATGACCGAACTGCAGATCCAGCACCGCCTGGCTCAGGTAGGGGTCGGCCTGGCTGTTCGCCAGCACGTCGCCTGCCCCGCCGAGCAGTTCAGACTGCTTCTCATGCTGCTCGAGCCAACCGGCCATTTCGCTGTTGGCGCGACGGTTCGAGAGCACCCACACCGAGGCGCCGGTCGCATCGCGGTTTGGCGCGGCATCAGCATGGATAGAGACGAGGAAGTTGGCGTTTTGCTTACGCGCTACGTCAGAGCGGCCCATCACCGAAATAAAGTAATCTCCGTCGCGGGTCAGCACCGGCTTAAACTGCGGATCGGCGTTCAGTAACGCCCGCAGCTTGCGCGCGATAGCGATAGTGACGTTCTTCTCTTTGGTGCCATTCGGACCAATCGCGCCAGGATCCTGACCGCCGTGTCCGGCATCGATGGCGATAATCACCTTATCATCCGCCGACACCGTACGGGCCGCCGGGCGAGTCACGGTCTGATTGTTGGTCATCGCCGGCTGGGAGGAGGTCATCGCCGTCTGCCGTTCATGACCCGACGAGCTGAACGGGTTACGCCCTGACGTCGCCGTCCGGGAAGGCATCACCGGCGGCGGGTCAGCCCGTTTCACCACCACAGGCGGCGGTGGCGGTGGCGGCGGTGCGTCGGCGTTGATGGTAAAGACCACCGTGTAATTCGCCCCGTTCTGCTGCTTCACCGCTCGCGTTTTACCATCTTCCGTCAAATCCACCAGCAGACGCAGCGTCTGCGTATCCTGCGGCGTACCGGCGCGAATACTCTTCACCAGGTTGCTGCCGCTAAACTGCAGCGGTAGTCCCTGCAATACGCCGGTCTGCTTGATATCCAGCGCGACCAGACGTTTACCCTGTGGGGTAAAGGAGTACTCCGGCTCACCGACAAAACTTAGGGTAATACGGGCCTGCTGGTCTCCGTTGGAGACCTGGATATCGGATAAACTCGCCGCAGTGGCGTGAAGACTCGAGAGCATTAGCGCAGCGGCAAGCCAGGTGGTTATGCGATACTTCATCCCGTCATCCTTCAGGCTAAATGGCTAAACGCGCCAGTAAAGATTCACCCCGTGAGGAGATCGCGGTAATACGCGCCTCACGCCCTTGTGCCTGGTAATCAAGGTGAATTTCAACATCCGGGTCAGGCAGGACACCTGCGCCTTGCTGCGGCCATTCCACCAGGCAGATGGCATCGTCGGCAAAATAATCACGGATCCCCATAAATTCGAGCTCCTCAGGATCCGCCAGTCGGTAGAGATCGAAGTGATATACCATCAGATTCTCGAGGGTATACGGCTCCACCAGGGTATAGGTTGGGCTTTTGACATTGCCGCGGTGACCGAGCGCCTGCAAAAAGCCGCGGCTGAAGGTCGTTTTCCCCGCGCCTAAATCACCATACAGATAAATCACGGTGGCGCCGGTACAGGCCTGCGCGATGCGGTCGCCAAGGGCCAGCGTGGCCTGCTCATCGGGTAAAGGAATCACTCGGTTAATCATGGTCTACGTCAATCACATCCGGGTTAACAACACGCCTGAGCGTGGAAAAGAGATCGGTCGCCAGCATACCGCGGGTGCCCTCGCGAGCGGCCACCCGGTCGGCGGCATCGCCATGAGCGACGCACCCGGCACAGGCTGCATCATACGGCGTCAGGTGCTGTCCTAACAATGCGGCAATAATGCCGGTAAGCACATCGCCCATCCCGCCGCTGGCCATCCCGGCATTGCCGGCATCGATAATGCCCATCGCCCCGCTTTCACTGGCCACCACCGTGCCTGCGCCTTTCAGCACAACCACGCCACCATACCGTTTTACCAGACGCTGCGCAGAAAGTAAGCGATCGCTTTCAATTTCTGCCACGCTAACGTTCAGCAGACGGGCCGCTTCGCCGGGGTGCGGCGTTAACACGCGATTGTGACGTTTATCGGGATTGAATGCCAGCAGGTTCAGCGCGTCAGCGTCCCAGACCATCGGTTTGTTAAAACTTTCCACCGTGCGCAGGGCGCTGCGCCCCCATTCGCGCTGTCCCAGACCCGGGCCAATCGCCACCACATCAGCCCATTCCAGCGCGGCTTTCAGGGTCTGGGGCGTCAGTTCATCTACCATTAATTCCGGCCGCACGGTGACAATGGGCGCCACGTTCTCCGGGTGAGTAAGCACTCGCACCAGCCCTGCACCGCTGCGTAGGGCCGCTTCACCGCACATACGGATAGCGCCTGCTGTGCCGCGATCGCCGCCGACAATCACCAGCTTGCCGTGATCGCCCTTATGGGAGGTGGCCCGCCGCGGCGGCAGCCAGTCGGCGAGGTGGGCGGCGCAAAACCGCGTCAGGGGAGTACTTTGCCCGGCGAGCCAGCGCTCGAGCCCAAGGGCATGATGATGGAGATGCCCGACGACATCCCGCGCCTTGCCGGTCAGCAGCCCGGGTTTGAGGGCGATAAAGGTCAGGGTGTGGTCGGCCTGAACCACTGCACCTGGGGTCGCGCCGGTCTGCGCATTCAGGCCGGAAGGGATATCCAGCGCCACCACCGGCGCCGGGTGGTGGTTCGCCTGGTGGATGAGCGCCGCGACGGGATCGCGCGGCGCACTGCGCAGACCGGTGCCGAGCAGGCCATCAATAATCAGTGAGATATCGTCGGGCCACGGGATAGTCGCCGCATGGATCACGCCGCCGGCGTTAAGCCACGCCTCCCGCGCCGCCTGCGCCTCTTCCGGCAGCGGGCTGTCACTCTCTACCGCCAGCAGCGTCACCCGCCGCCCCGCGGCCTGTGCCAGACGCGCGACAACATATCCGTCGCCGCCGTTGTTGCCATGTCCGCAGAGGATCAGCCAGTGCGCGCTGGCGGGATAAGCGCGGCTGGCCAGCTGAAAGGCCGCCTCGCCCGCGCGCTGCATCAGTTCGAACAGCGTCAGCCCCAGGCTGTCCGCCGCCTCTCGTTCGGCCAGGCGCAGCGCCTCCGCAGGCCAAATGTTGTATGGTATACTGTCAGGGTTTTTCGTCATTGTATGGTCCATCATGTCACAGCCCCTCGATCTCGTTCAGTTAGCGCAACAAATCAAACAGTGGGGCACAGAGCTCGGGTTCCAGCAGGTGGGTATCGCCGATACCGACCTCAGCGCCAGTGAACCCAAACTGCAGGCATGGCTGGATAAACAATACCACGGCGAAATGGAGTGGATGGCCCGTCACGGTATGATGCGCGCCCGTCCCCACGAACTGCTGCCCGGTACGTTACGCGTTATCAGCGTGCGGATGAACTATCTGCCCGCCAACGCCGCCTTTGCCCGCACCCTGAAAGATCCCGCACTGGGTTACGTCAGCCGTTATGCCCTCGGGCGTGATTATCATAAGCTGCTACGTAATCGCCTGAAAAAACTGGGGGAGAAGATTCAGGAACAGTGTGCTTCGCTCAATTTTAGACCTTTTGTCGATTCCGCGCCTATCCTGGAGCGGCCAATCGCAGAAAAAGCGGGCCTTGGCTGGACAGGTAAGCACTCACTTATCTTAAGCCGCGACGCGGGATCATTCTTTTTCCTCGGCGAACTGCTGATCGATCTGCCTCTACCGGTCGACAGCCCGGTTGCGGAGGAGTGCGGACGCTGCGTCGCCTGCATGACCATCTGCCCCACCGGCGCCATCGTTGAGCCCTACACCGTCGACGCCCGGCGCTGCATCTCCTATCTCACCATTGAACTGGAAGGCTCTATCCCGGAGGAGTTCCGTCCGCTTATCGGCAACCGTATTTACGGTTGTGATGATTGTCAGTTGATCTGTCCGTGGAACCGTTTCTCACAGCTCACCGATGAAGAAGATTTCAGTCCACGCAAAGCGTTGCATGCGCCACCGCTGGTGGAGCTGTTCGCCTGGAGCGAAGCGTGGTTTCTGAAGGTAACCGAAGGGTCGGCGATTCGTCGCATTGGCCACCTGCGCTGGCTGCGCAATATCGCCGTCGCGCTGGGCAATGCGCCCTGGGATGAAGCCCATCTTCGCGCGCTGGAGAGTCGCCGGGGTGAGCACCCGCTTCTCGACGAGCACATCGAATGGGCTATCGCTGAGCAAATAAACAAGCGGAACGCCGACGCCGTCGAAGTACAACTGCCGAAAAAATTACGTCTGGTCAGGGTGGTAGAGAAAGGCTTGCCGCGCGACGCCTGATTCATTCACAGGCTGTGAATAAAATCTAAAACACATTGCGTTTCAAGGCGCAGACCGAGGTCAAGTGATCGGATTAACATTTCGAAATGAAATTTAATTGTTAAATTTCAATGACATATAAAGATACTATTTACAAAGCGAAGCATTTACGCCGTCAAAGACGGAACGACAACCTGTGGATAACTCTGTTCACAGTATTTCTGGATATCAAATGAAAATCATCCCCGGCGCTGGATTGCACTGTGGATAAATAAGAGATGGAAGAAAATTTGGAGCGGGAAACGAGACTCGAACTCGCGACCCCGACCTTGGCAAGGTCGTGCTCTACCAACTGAGCTATTCCCGCTTAATCATCGTCATTCAAGCTACCGTGTAGCAACCTGAATACTGCGACTGGTGTGGTATGTCTTTCAAATTTTGGAGCGGGAAACGAGACTCGAACTCGCGACCCCGACCTTGGCAAGGTCGTGCTCTACCAACTGAGCTATTCCCGCTTAATCTTCGGCTTTCGCCTCGCATCTGCGAGTTGAAACCCTGTGATCAGGATGGTGCTTTCAAATTTTGGAGCGGGAAACGAGACTCGAACTCGCGACCCCGACCTTGGCAAGGTCGTGCTCTACCAACTGAGCTATTCCCGCGTTACTGCTTTTTTTGCCATATTTTGATGGCGTCGTAATTTGCATTTCTGCGTCGTTACGGGAGGCGCATTATACGAGAATTCGATGCCCCTGCAACCCCCTGACGATCACTTTTTTGCGTTTTTTGTTTAAATGAACATTTTCTCGCCACCCACGCCGCTGAATTGTATAAATAAGCGTCATAACGGGCAAAATTGCTTTTTCCGCCCGGCTGAATGACGCAAAATCGCTCGCATCATAGTGCGGTGGCGCGACGTATAACGTGGCCACCACGACGCCAAACAGGGAATTAGCATGAGAAAAGTCCTCACCGTCCTGCTGCTGAGCACGCTGGCCATCGGAACCGCGTCAGCCGAGACGCTCCATTTTGGCACTACCACGGCCAATCCGCCGTTTGTCACCACCAACGGCAAAAATCAGCCCGTCGGCTTCGATATCGATCTCGCTCACGCCCTGTGCCAGCAGATGCAGGCGCAGTGCCAGTTTACGGCGCAGCGTTTCGATACCCTGATCCCGGCATTGCGCTTTAAGAAGTTTGATGCGGTGATTGCCGGTATGGAAGTGATCCCAATGCGCGAGAAGCAGGTCGCCTTTAGCCGCCCCTATCGCCAGGCCCTCTCCGGGGTGGTGATCGTCAATAAAGATGTCGCCCATACCTTTGCCGATTTGAAAGCCAAAAAAATCGGCGTGGTGAAAGGCACGCTGCACCAGCACTATCTGCGCGATAAGCAGAAGGCCGTGCAGGCGATCCCTTACGACGACGTCGCCAGCGCTTTAGCCGCGCTGAAAGCCGGCGAAATAACCGGCGTCATGAGCGACTTCGCCACCCTTGACGCCTGGCAACAAGAGAACCCTGACTACGCCATCATGGATGAGCGGGCCACCGACCCGGCTTATTACGGTAAGCAGTATGCGATTGCGGTGCGCAAAGACGATCCGGAGTTGCTGAATGCCATCAACGATGCCCTGACCGCGGTCATGGCGACGCCTGACTTCCAGCAGATGCAGCAAAAGTGGTTTAAATAATCAGAAAGATGTACCGGGCCGCACCAGGCCCGGTATTGGTTTACAGCTTAATGAAATGCTCGCGATAGTAGGCCAGCTCGGCAACCGACTCGCGGATATCGTCCATCGCCTGATGGGTGCCCTGCTTTTTAAAGCCGTCGAGAATTTCCGGCTTCCAGCGGCGAGCCAGCTCTTTCAGCGTGCTGACGTCCAGATAGCGGTAGTGGAAATAGGCTTCCAGTTGCGGCATGTACTTAAACAGGAAGCGACGATCCTGGCCGATGCTGTTGCCGCAGATCGGCGACTTGCCCGCCGGCACCCACTGCTTAAGAAACTCAATGGTCGCCAGTTCGGCATCGTGCTCGCTGACGGCGCTGGCCTTCACGCGATCCACCAGTCCGCTGCCGGTATGCGTCCGCACATTCCACTCGTCCATTAATGCCAGCTGAGCATCCGACTGATGCACGGCGATGGTCGGCCCTTCAGCCAAAATGTTCAGGTTGGCATCGGTCACCAGGGTGGCGATTTCGATAATGCGATCGCGCTCCGGATCCAGCCCTGTCATCTCAAGATCGATCCAAATGAGGTTGTTTTCATTTGCACTCATGCTATTTTCCACCCTTCTTGCGTGACTATATTCATCTAAAATAGCGTGTATCATAGAGGTTTTGCCCCATCAGGGCGACCAGGAGCCAGTTCGATTGAGTAAAAATAAACTCTCCAAAGGCCAGCAGCGCCGCGTCAACGCCAACCACCAGCGCCGCCTGAAAACCACTGCGGAGAAGGCCGACTACGATGACAACCTGTTTGGCGAAACGTCGGAAGGCATTGTCATCAGTCGCTTTGGTATGCATGCCGACGTCGAATCCGCTGACGGTAGCGTCCATCGCTGCAACATTCGCCGGACAATCCGTTCGCTGGTCACCGGCGACCGCGTGGTCTGGCGGCCGGGTAAAGACGCCGCCGACGGCGTAAACGTCAAAGGGATCGTCGAAGCGGTGCACGAGCGCGCCTCCGTCCTGACGCGTCCGGATTTTTACGACGGCGTGAAGCCTATCGCCGCCAATATCGATCAGATCGTGGTGGTTTCCGCGATCCTGCCTGAACTGTCGCTGAATATTATCGATCGCTATCTGGTGGCCTGCGAGGCGCAGGATATCGAGCCGTTGATCGTCCTGAATAAAATCGATCTGCTGGATGACGATGGCCTGCGCTTCGTCAATGAGCAAATGGACATCTACCGCAATATCGGCTACCGCGTGCTCATGGTCTCCAGCCGGACTCAGGACGGTCTCAAGCCGCTGGAAGCGGCCCTGACCGACCGCATCAGCATTTTCGCCGGGCAGTCCGGGGTCGGTAAATCGAGTCTGCTGAATGCCCTGCTGGGGCTGAATGAGGATCAAATCCTCACCAATGATGTCTCGGACGTTTCCGGCTTAGGCCAGCACACCACCACCGCGGCGCGCCTCTACCACTTCCCGCACGGCGGCGATGTGATTGATTCGCCGGGCGTTCGTGAATTTGGCCTCTGGCATCTGGAAGCGGAACAAATCACCCATGGCTTTGTCGAATTCCATGATTATTTAGGCCATTGCAAATACCGCGACTGTAAACACGATAACGATCCTGGCTGTGCGCTTCGCGAAGCGGTAGAGAACGGCAAGATCGCCGAAAGCCGTTTTGAGAACTACCACCGCATCCTCGAAAGCATGGAGCAGGTACAGGTAAAAACGCGTAAAAACTTTTCCTCGTCCGATGACTGATCATTAAGCTGAGCATCACGTCAGGCTCTGCCAGGACGCGGTCAAACTGCGACTAACGCGGATGCCATTTGGCGAGGTTTACGTATAGAATCGTCCCCTTTTTTCAGGACCCCGCCCGCGGGCGGGGTCCTGAACGACATATCATGGCCTGGAGGCTACTTTGTTAAACGATCTTAAACTTTCACTGCAATACATTCTGCCTAAACTGTGGCTCACCCGCCTCGCAGGCTGGGGTGCGAGCAAACGCGCAGGTTGGCTGACGAAGCTGGTCATCGATCTGTTCGTGAAATACTACAAGGTCGATATGAAAGAGGCGCAGAAGCCGGATACCGCGGCTTATCGCACCTTCAACGATTTCTTTGTGCGTCCGCTGCGCGACGACGTTCGCCCGCTGAATACCGATCCCAACGTGCTGGTGATGCCGGCAGACGGCGTGATCAGCCAGCTTGGCGCCATTGAAGACGATAAAATCCTGCAGGCCAAAGGTCATGACTACAGCCTGGAAGCCCTGCTGGCCGGCAACTATCAAATGGCCGACCTGTTCCGTAACGGCAGCTTCGCCACCACCTATCTGTCGCCGCGCGACTATCACCGCGTGCACATGCCGTGCAACGGCATCCTGCGCGAAATGATCTACGTCCCTGGCGACCTGTTCTCGGTTAACCATCTGACGGCGCAGAATGTGCCTAACCTGTTCGCCCGTAACGAGCGCGTCATCTGCCTGTTTGATACTGAGTTTGGCCCGATGGCGCAAATTCTGGTGGGCGCGACTATCGTCGGCAGCATCGAGACCGTGTGGTCCGGCACCGTGACCCCGCCGCGCGAAGGCATTATTAAACGCTGGACCTGGCCCGCTGGCGACAGCGAAGGCTCCGTCGCCCTGCTGAAAGGCCAGGAGATGGGCCGCTTCAAACTGGGTTCCACCGTGATCAACCTGTTTGCCCCGGGCCAGGTGAAGCTGGTCGACTCGCTGCAAAGCCTGTCCGTGACTAAAATCGGCCAACCGCTGGCGACCGCCGTGGAAGCCAGCACCGCTGCTGAAGCCGCGCCGTTACCGGAAGAAGAGATCCGCGCCGAACACCGCGCCAGCCCGCTGGTTGACGATACACAAGACCAAGGTTAATTCTTCAGCAAAAAGGGTTATGCCGTGCGCCTGATATACACTTTCCTGTTGACCTTGAGCCTCAGTTTCGGGGCGTACGCTGCGACAGCCCCGGATGCTAAACAGATAACCCAGGAACTGGAACAGGCGAAGGCGGCAAAGCCCGCCCAGCCTGAAACCGTTGAAGTTCTGCAGTCCGCGCTGAACGCGCTTGAGGAGCAAAAATCGTCCCTCGAGCGCGCCCGTCAGTATCAGGACGTTATCGATAATTTCCCCAAACTGTTTCAAAGCCTGCGCTCCCAGCTCAACAATCTGAGCGAAGAACCGCGCCAGGTGCCAACCGGCCTGACCGCCGATGCGCTGAACCAGGAGATCCTGCAGGTCAGCAGCCAGCTGCTGGAATCGAGCCGCCAGGCGCAGCAGGAGCAGGATCGCGCGCGTGAAATCGCCGACTCCCTGAACCAGCTGCCGCAACAGCAAACCGATGCCCGTCGTCAGCTCAATGAGGTTGAGCGCCGCATCGGCACGCAAACCGGCAACAATGCTCTCGCCCAGGCGCAGAATCTTGCCCTGCAGGCGGAATCGGCGCGCCTGAAGGCGCTGGTGGATGAACTCGACCTCGCCCAGCTTTCCGCCAACAACCGCCAGGAGCTGTCGCGCGCCCGTTCCGAGCTGGCGCAAAAGCAGAGCGAACAACTGGATGCCTATCTGCAGGCGCTGCGCAATTTACAGAACAGCCAGCGCCAGCGGGAGGCGGAAAAGGCGCTGGAGAGCACCGAACTGCTGGCGGAGAACAGTGAAAACCTGCCGCCGGACATCACCGCGCAGTTCAAGGTCAACCGGGAGCTCTCCCAGGCGCTGAACCAGCAGGCGCAGCGCATGGATCTGGTGGCCTCCCAGCAGCGGCAGGCGACGAATCAAACGCTGCAGGTGCGCCAGGCGTTAAACACCCTGCGCGAGCAATCGCAGTGGCTGGGCTCTTCCAACCTGCTGGGTGAAGCCTTACGCGCCCAGGTGGCGCGACTGCCGGAACGCCCTCGCCCACAGCAGCTGGATACGGAAATGGCACAGTTGCGCGTGCAGCGTCTGCGCTTTGAAGATTTACTCAGTAAGCAACCACAGCTGCGGCAGATCCGTCAGGCCGACGGCCAACCGCTGACCAGCGAGCAGAACAAGATCCTGCAGGCGCAGCTGCGCACGCAGAACGAGCTGCTGAACTCGCTGCTGCGCGGCGGCGATACTCTGATGCTGGAGCTCACTAAGCTGAAGGTCGCCAACGGCCAGCTGGAAGACGCGCTGAAAGAGATCAACGAAGCGACCCACCGCTATCTGTTCTGGACTTCGGACGTCAGCCCCATCGGCTTCTCCTGGCCGCTGGAGATTGTCCAGGATCTACGGCGTCTGATCTCCCTGGATACCATCAGCGAGCTGGGCAAAGCCAGCGCGATGATGCTCACCAGCAAAGAGACCTTGCTGCCGCTGTTTGCCGCCCTGCTGCTGGTTGGCTTTAGCATCAGCTCCCGACGCCATTTCACCCGCTTCCTTGAGCGCTCCAGCGCCCGGGTGGGGAAAGTCACCCAGGATCACTTCTGGCTGACGCTGCGCACGGTCTTCTGGTCGATACTGGTGGCCTCGCCGCTGCCGGTGCTGTGGATGACGCTCGGCTATGGCCTGCAGTCCGCCTGGCCCTTCCCGCTGGCGGTGGCGATAGGCGATGGGGTCACGGCGACCGTGCCTTTGCTGTGGGTGGTGATGATCTGCGCCACCTTCGCCCGGCCAAACGGGCTGTTTATCGCCCACTTCGGCTGGCCGCGTAACCGCGTGGCGAAAGCGATGCGCTACTACCTGATGAGCATCGGGCTGATTGTGCCGCTGATTATGGCGCTGATCATGTTTGATAATCTTAACGACCGCGAGTTCTCCGCTTCGCTGGGCCGCCTGTGCTTCCTGTTGATCTGCGGCGCGCTGGCGGTGGTTACCCTGAGCCTTAAGCACGCCGGTATTCCGCTCTATCTGGATAAAGAGGGGAATGGCGACAATATGGTGAACCGCCTGCTGTGGAACCTGATGCTTGGCGCCCCGCTGGTGGCCATGCTGGCGGCCGCCGTCGGCTACCTCGCCACCGCCCAGGCGCTGCTTGCGCGTCTGGAAACCTCGGTCGCCATCTGGTTCCTGCTGCTGGTGGTCTATCACATCATCCGCCGCTGGATGCTGATCCAGCGCCGCCGGCTGGCCTTCGACCGGGCCCGCCACCGTCGCGCGGAAATTCTCGCCCAGCGCGCCCGCGGCGAAGATGAGCCCGTTCACGTCAGCAGTCCGGAGGGGTCGGTGGAGACGGAGGTCAGCGAGGTCGATCTCGATGCCATCAGTACCCAGTCGCTGCGGCTTGTGCGTTCCTTGCTGATGCTGATCGCGCTGCTGTCGGTCATCGTGCTGTGGTCGGAAATTCACTCGGCGTTTGGCTTCCTTGAGAATATCTCGCTGTGGGACGTGACCTCGACGGTACAAGGGGTGGAAAGCCTTGAGCCGATCACGCTTGGCGCGGTGTTGATTGCCATTCTGGTGCTGATCATCACCACTCAGCTGGTGCGCAACCTGCCCGCGCTGCTGGAGCTGGCGATCCTCCAGCATCTCGATTTAACGCCCGGCACCGGCTACGCCATCACCACCATCACCAAATATCTGCTGATGCTCGTCGGCGGGCTGGTGGGCTTCTCGATGATCGGTATTGAGTGGTCGAAGCTGCAGTGGCTGGTCGCCGCGCTGGGTGTGGGTCTCGGGTTTGGCCTGCAGGAGATCTTCGCCAACTTTATCTCCGGCCTGATTATCCTGTTTGAGAAGCCGATCCGCATCGGCGATACAGTCACCATTCGCGACCTGACGGGCAGCGTCACCCGCATTAATACCCGTGCGACCACCATCAGTGACTGGGACCGGAAAGAGATTATCGTGCCGAACAAGGCGTTCATCACCGAACAGTTTATCAACTGGTCGCTGTCAGACTCAGTCACCCGCGTGGTGCTGACGGTGCCGGCACCCGTGGATGCCGATACCGACGAGGTCACGAAAATTCTCATTGCCGCGGCGCATCGCTGCTCGCTGGTCATCGATACCCCGGCGCCGGAAGCGTTTCTCGTCGACCTGCAGCAGGGGATCCAGATTTTCGAGCTGCGTATTTTTGCCGCGGAGATGGGGCATCGCATGCCGCTGCGCCATGAGATGCATCAGCTGATCCTGGCGGGCTTCCGCGAGCATGGCATTGATATGCCGTTCCCTCCGTTCCAGATGCGTCTGGAAAGTATCGACGGCAGGCAAAGCAGTAAAACCATGACCTCGGCCGGAAAAACCAGCCGCCGTACGGCTGGTAGCCTGTAAACCATCCCCTGCCCGGCGGCACCGCCGGGCAGGTTCTTTAACTCTCCATCACCAGCGCGCCGGACGCCATGCGCCGACGGTAGCTTTCGTAGATCCCCAGCGCCAGCAGTGAGAAGAAGATCGGCCCACCGACCATCCACAGGGTACTGTTCCAGTCCCCGCTGTCGATGACGGGTTGGATAATGGTGAAGATATTGGCGAAGGTCACCACCAGCAGCACCACGCCGGTCGCCAGCAGCGTCGACGAACGGTTTTTGAAGATCACGAACGGCCGGTCAAGATGCATTTTCGCCTTGAAGAACGGGAAGGCGATGGTCAGGAATAGATAGGGCAAGGTCATGGAGACATTGGCCATCAGCGTCAGCTTGTTATAAAACGCGGAAGCGCTATCCCCACCGAACGATACCAGTACGATAAACACCCCGACCAGCAGACACTGCAGCCACATCGCCGCGGCGGGCATGCCGTTGACGTTGAGACGGGTCATCACCGACGGCCAGAGCGCTTTTGGCGTGCCCTGGATAATCGCTTTCAGGGGAGAATAGCTGAGGGTGAAGAACGCGCCGGTGTAAGCGAGAAACATCGACAGGCCCGTAATACGGGCGAACCAGACTCCGGTCAGGGCCGCCGACTCTGGCGTCAGGTGCAGAGCCTGGCCGAGCGTCGTCCCAAGGCTGGTCATCAGCACATAGGTGATGTTGCCGAGGTTGGTCGAACGCGCGCCAAGCACCTGCTGCCAGTTGGCGCTCACGCCCCACAGCACAATCGCCAGCGAGTAACCGACCGAGATAACGATCGCCGCGATGATAATACCTTTGGCAAAGTTCTTTTCCGGCTTATCAGTCTTATCCACTAAGCCGCCGACCGCCTCAATTCCGCCATAGGCAAAGATGGCAAATACCACAAACGACAGCATCGCCATGCCCGACTGATACCCGGGATTAGGTGAAAGGGTGAAGTTTAACGGTTGGGCGAAATGGCCGCCGTTGAGCAGGAGGATCGCCCCACTCACCAGCAGTAGCACCAGGTTAAGCCCCATCACCGCGATGCCGCCGACGGCGGTGATTTTGGCGATTTTATTGATCCCTTTGACGGCAATAAAGGTCACGACACCCATCCAGCAGGCTGCCAGAATGCCCACCGTCTGCGTCGGGGTCAGGCTAGCCAGCGCCCAGGTCTGGGTTTTGTCCGCGCCAAACAAAAAGGTGGATAACGGCACCCAAATTTTAGCCGCCGTACTCACCATCCACACCACGTACGACGCAAACCACATAAAGGTGCCGATGAAAGCAAAGCGCGGCCCGACGCTGTGGTTCATCCAGGAATAGATCCCGCCCTCTTCGCGACGATAAGCCGATCCCATCTCCGCCATCATCAGCGCGAACGGAATAAAGAAAAAGAGGGCGGAAAAAAGATAAAACGGCATCGCGCTGTAGCCCATCAGATAAAACGCCGACGGGCTGTTGGCAAAGCCAAACACCGAAGTGAAGATCATCAGAATCAGCCCAATCAGGCTCATCTTCTTGAATTGTTGATGCATAAATCTATCCAAACGTGGGCATCACCCAACAGGCAACGCCTGGCCTCAAAAAATGAGCGCGGATAGTAGCAAAAGCACGGAAGGAGATTGTGGGTATTCGGGCGAAAACCGGGATAGCGTGAGGGAGGATCGGTCAGGGCGGGTCTGTCACCTCCCCCGCTCTAAGGCGGCAGGAGGTGACAGCGCCATCAGGCGCGGTCGACCGTAAAGGCGATCACCTCGCCGATGCTTTCGGCACCCAGCGCCAGCATCACCACACGGTCAACGCCCAGCGCCACGCCGGAGCAGTCCGGCAGGCCCGCCTCTAGTGCCGCCAGCAGGTTGTTATCGATAGGCTGCTGCGGAAGGCCGCGCGCGGCGCGTTTGCGGTTGTCCTGCTCGAATCGCAGACGCTGTTCGCGGGCATCGGTCAGCTCGTGGAAACCATTCGCCAGCTCAATACCTTTGTAGTAAACCTCGAAGCGCTCAGCGACCCGATGATCTTCCGGGCTGATCTGCGCTAACGAGGCCTGGGTGGCCGGGAAATGATAGATAAACGTCGGCCGATCTTTGCCGATGTGCGGCTCCACGCCCATGGTGAACAACAGTTGCAGCAGCGTGTCGCGATCTTCTTCAGTATCGGCGATATTGCTTAAATCCAGCTTCGCCGCGACTTCACGCAACTGCGTTTTATCAGCAGAGAGCGGATCAATATCCAGATGACGCTGGAACGCCTGCTGATAGGAGAGGCTTTCCGCTGGCTGACACTCCAGAACCTGCTGCAGCAGGTCGTCCACCTCGTTGATCAGGCGATACATGTCATAGCACGGACGATACCACTCCAGCATGGTGAATTCCGGGTTGTGATGCCGGCCCATCTCTTCATTACGAAAGCTGCGACACAACTGGAAAACCGGACCGCAGCCCGCCGCCAGCAGGCGCTTCATATGGTATTCCGGACTGGTCATCAGGTACAGATTGAGTCCCTGTGAATGGCCCGGGCCGACGAAACGGGTTTCGAACGGGAACAAATGAATATCCGTTACCGTCGCCTGACTCATGCAAGGCGTCTCCACCTCCAGCACGCCGCGATCGGTAAAGAAACGGCGGATTTCCGCCATCACCGCCGCGCGTTTCAACAGATTGGGAATGGGTGCGCTCGGCTGCCAGGTTGCCGTCTCGCTCATGGTACTTTCTCCGATTGCAAATTAAGGGCACGAAGTCTACTCGCAACCGGCGAGTGAAACAAATTTTGTGCAATCCCCGGCAGATTACATGCCATTAATCTATCGTTAACCTGAATGCATAAATATCACTGATAAATAACCGCACATATCGATAAAAAAATCGAACACGTCAATTTTCCTTACTGACCCTACGGCTATACTCCTGTACCTATAAAGGAGCAGTGATACTTTTTCGCCAGCCCGGCGGCGAAATACACTAAAACTGGAGGAATGTCGTGCAAACTTTTCAAGCCGATCTCGCCGTAATTGGTGCTGGCGGAGCAGGCCTACGCGCCGCTATCGCCGCCGCCCAGGCCAACCCCAATGCCAAAATCGCCCTGATTTCTAAAGTCTATCCGATGCGCAGCCATACGGTCGCTGCAGAAGGGGGGTCCGCAGCCGTTGCCCAGGATCACGATAGCTTTGAGTACCATTTTCACGACACCGTCGCCGGAGGCGACTGGCTGTGCGAGCAGGATGTCGTCGACTATTTCGTTCATCACTGCCCAACGGAAATGACCCAGCTGGAACAGTGGGGATGCCCGTGGAGCCGCCGCCCCGACGGCAGCGTCAACGTCCGGCGCTTCGGTGGGATGAAAATCGAACGCACCTGGTTTGCCGCCGATAAAACCGGCTTCCACATGCTGCATACTCTCTTCCAGACCTCCCTTCAGTTTCCCCAAATTCAGCGCTTTGATGAACATTTCGTCCTTGACCTGCTGGTCGATGACGGGCAGGCCCGCGGCCTGGTAGCGATGAATATGATGGAAGGCACCCTGGTGCAGATCCGCGCTAACGCGGTCGTGCTGGCTACCGGCGGCGCCGGGCGCGTCTATCGTTACAACACCAACGGCGGCATCGTTACTGGTGATGGTATGGGTATGGCGCTGGGCCATGGCGTGCCGCTGCGCGATATGGAATTTGTTCAGTATCACCCGACCGGCCTGCCGGGCTCCGGGATCCTGATGACCGAAGGCTGCCGCGGTGAAGGCGGGATTCTGGTCAACAAAAACGGCTATCGCTACCTGCAGGATTACGGCATGGGCCCGGAAACCCCGCTCGGCGAACCGAAGAACAAATATATGGAGCTGGGTCCACGCGACAAAGTGTCCCAGGCCTTCTGGCACGAATGGCGGAAAGGGAACACCATCCCGACGCCGCGCGGCGACGTGGTCTACCTCGATCTCCGCCACCTCGGCGAGAAAAAACTGCTGGAGCGTCTGCCGTTTATCTGTGAACTGGCGAAAGCCTACGTCGGCGTCGATCCGGTGAAAGAGCCGATCCCGGTGCGCCCGACCGCGCACTACACCATGGGTGGTATCGAAACCGATCAGCAGTGCGAAACCCGGATCAAAGGGCTGTTTGCCGTGGGCGAATGCTCGTCCGTCGGTCTGCACGGCGCCAACCGTCTGGGTTCCAACTCGCTGGCCGAGCTGGTGGTCTTCGGCCGCCTGGCCGGGGAACAGGCTATGCAGCGCGCCGCACAGACGACTGAGGCAAATAGTGCCGCACTGGATGCACAGGCCGCCGATGTAGAGCAACGGCTGAAAAATCTCGTTAACCAGGAAGGTAACGAAAACTGGGCGAAAATCCGCGACGAAATGGGGCTGTCGATGGAGGAAGGCTGCGGCATCTACCGTACGCCGGAGCTGATGCAGAAAACTATCGATAAGCTGGCTGAGCTGCAGGAGCGCTTCAAGCGCGTGCGCATTACCGACAACTCCAGCGTGTTCAACACCGACCTGCTGTACACCATTGAACTGGGACACGGCCTGAACGTTGCCGAATGTATGGCGCACTCGGCCATCGCCCGAAAAGAATCGCGCGGTGCGCACCAGCGTCTGGATGAGGGCTGTACCGAGCGCGACGATGTCAACTTCCTCAAGCACACCCTCGCCTTCCGCGAGGCCGATGGCACCACCCGCCTGGAATATGGCGATGTGAAGATCACCACGCTGCCGCCGGCAAAACGTGTCTATGGCGCCGAAGCGGAAGCGGCTGAGAAGAAGGAGACCACCCATGGCTGAGATGAAAAACCTGAAAGTCGAAGTGGTGCGCTACAACCCGGAGGTCGACACCGCACCGCATAGCGCATTCTATGACGTGCCCTATGATGAGCAGACCTCGCTGCTGGACGCCCTGGGCTACATCAAAGACAACCTGGCGCCAGACCTGAGCTACCGCTGGTCCTGCCGGATGGCGATCTGCGGCTCCTGCGGCATGATGGTCAACAAGGTGCCGAAGCTGGCCTGCAAAACGTTCCTGCGCGATTACACCAAAGGCATCAAAGTTGAGGCGCTGGCCAACTTCCCGATCGAACGCGATCTGGTGGTGGATATGACCCACTTTATCGAAAGTCTGGAGGCCATTAAGCCGTATATCATCGGCAATAACCGCACGCCGGACCAGGGGCCAAACAAGCAGACGCCAGCCCAGATGGCCAAATACCATCAGTTCTCCGGCTGCATCAACTGCGGGCTGTGCTATGCCGCCTGCCCGCAGTTCGGCCTGAATCCGGAATTTATCGGCCCGGCGGCGATCACCCTCGCCCACCGCTACAACGAAGACAGCCGCGACCACGGTAAAAAGGAACGTATGGCGCAGCTTAACGGCCAGAACGGCGTCTGGACCTGTACTTTCGTGGGCTACTGCTCGGAAGTGTGTCCGAAGCACGTCGACCCGGCGGCCGCGATCCAGCAGGGCAAGGTGGAAAGCTCGAAAGACTTTCTTATCGCCACCCTGAAACCACGCTAAGGAGTGCATTATGACGACGAAACGCAAACCCTACGTGCGGCCAATGACCTCCACCTGGTGGAAAAAGCTGCCGTTTTATCGCTTCTACATGGTGCGGGAAGGGACAGCGGTACCGACAGTATGGTTTAGCATTGTGCTGATTTACGGGCTGTTTGCCCTCAAGCACGGCGCCGAAAGCTGGGCGGGATATATCGGATTCCTGCAAAACCCGGTGGTGGTGATCCTCAATCTGATTACCCTGGCGGCGGCGCTGCTGCACACCAAAACCTGGTTTGAGCTGGCGCCGAAAGCCGCCAACGTCATCATCAAAGGCGAAAAAATGGGGCCAGAGCCGGTCATTAAAGGGCTCTGGGTGGTAACGGCGGTGGTCACCGTGGTGATCCTGTTTGTCGCCCTGTTCTGGTAAGGAGGCTGAGATGATTAATCCCAATCCGAAACGTTCCGATGAACCCGTATTCTGGGGGCTGTTTGGCGCAGGCGGCATGTGGGGCGCGATCGTCGCGCCGGTGATGGTGCTGCTGGTCGGCATCTTGCTGCCGCTGGGGCTTGCCCCGGCCGACGCCTTCAGCTATGAGCGCGTGCTGGCTTTTGCCCAAAGCTTTATCGGCCGCGCATTCATCTTTCTGATGATTGTTCTGCCGCTGTGGTGCGGTCTACACCGTATTCACCACGCCATGCACGACCTGAAAATCCATGTACCCAACGGTAAGTGGGTCTTCTACGGCCTGGCGGCAATCCTCAGCGTCATCACCCTCGTTGGCGTACTGTTTATCTGATCCTGCAAGAGCCCGGTCGCATTTCTGCTACCGGGCTCGCTTCATGTAAAAATCTTGCCGCCTTTTCCCTGCTGGACTCTACACTTAGCTTAAAAGCCAGCAAGGAGCATGCCATGCGTATCCTGCCGATAATCACCGCGATTGCCGTCTCGTTCCTGTCTGTCGCCTGCAGCACGCCCACCCCACCGCCGGGCGTCACCGTGGTCAGTCCCTTCGACGTTCAGCGCTATCTGGGTACCTGGTATGAAATCGCCCGCTTTGACCACCCTTTTGAAAGCGGGCTGGAAAAGGTCACGATCGCCTGGCACCCACGCGATGACGGCGGCCTGGACGTGGTCAATAAAGGCTATAACCCCGACCGCGGTATGTGGCAGAAAACGGACGGAGTGGCGTACTTTACCGGCGAGCCCAGCCGCGCCGCGCTGAAGATCTCCTTCTTCGGCCCTTTCTACGGCAGCTATAACGTCATTGCGCTGGATAAGGAGTATCGTTACGCGCTGGTCTGCGGACCCGATCGCGACTATCTCTGGTTACTGGCGCGGACACCCACCATCGCTCCGGAGGTCAGGCAGCAGATGCTGGATATTGCTACCCGGCAGGGCTTTGATGTCAGCAAACTGATCTGGGTCAATCAGCGCTACAACTAGTGCGCGCTAATCTTCAGGCCAATGATGCCGACCACGATGCAGGCGAGACTGGCGATACGCATAGCGCTGGCGGATTCACCCAACAGCACAATACCGGTCACGGCGGCGCCCACAGCGCCGATTCCGGTCCAGACGGCGTAAGCAGTTCCCACCGGCAGGGTTTTCATCGCCCACGAAAGCAGCGCCATGCTGACGACCATCGCCACGATGGTGATGACGCTGGGAACCAGCCGGCTAAAGCCATGGGTATATTTCAGGCCGACGGCCCATACCACTTCCAGCAGACCAGCGATAAATAAGACTATCCAGGACATAAGGCTCCTTTGCTGGGGCCGTCCCCGGATGAGAAACGCTTACGGGTCGTCCCGTAAGGTGGATGAAAAGTCGCAGTGAGTATATCCAACAGGATGGGGGAAGTGAAGAACGGTACGGCGTAAAACCGTACCGTCGACGGCGTTTATTGCTGAGCTTTGGTTGCCGCGCCAGAGATTGCGCTGCCGCCTTCTGAAATATCCTGACCCACTCCGCGCGTAGTGTTACAAGCAGTCAGTGCTGAAGAGAGGACCAAAACCGTAAAGAACGCTGCAATCGTTTTTTTCACCATAATGTCATCCTTAGTGTCAGTTTTGTTTTCATGCCCTATAAGCATAGACAAACCGTCCACAGATGAAGGGATCTTTGCGATTTTTAAGAGAAAAGGAATATTCGTGGAGGAAGCTGGCGCGCCAGGAGGCAACCGCCACTAGCAAAACGGAAGGAAATTTAGCTCACGGCGTGAGAGATGGCGTGGCCCAGGCCCTGAATATCTTCACCCACTCCGCGGGCGGTGTTGCAGCCAGCCAGTAACGCGCTGCTCAGAAACAGTAACACCAGAAGTTTTACGCTGCGCTTCATGTCTCGTGTTCGTCGTACCTGTGCGTAAAGAGCGGCGCAGCACGGAGGCTGCGCCAGTCATCATGACGCGAAATTATTTCACACGGGATACGTATTCGCCAGAGCGAGTATCCACTTTGATCACTTCGCCAATCTGGACGAACAGCGGAACTTTAACCACGGCGCCAGTAGACAGGGTCGCTGGTTTACCGCCGGTACCCGCGGTGTCGCCTTTCAGACCTGGATCGGTTTCAATGATTTCCAGCTCAACGAAGTTCGGCGGGGTGACCGCGATCGGCTGGCCGTTCCACAGGGTCACGATGCACTCAGCCTGATCCAGCAGCCATTTAGCGTTGTCACCGATCGCTTTCGCGTCAGCAGACAGCTGTTCGAAAGTTTCGTTGTTCATGAAGTGCCAGAACTCACCGTCGTTGTACAGGTAAGTCAGGTTCATATCGACAACGTCCGCGCCTTCTGCCGAATCGGTAGATTTGAAGGTTTTCTCAACACGGGTGCCAGTCAGCAGGCGGCGCAGTTTAACGCGCGCAAACGCCTGGCCTTTACCTGGTTTAACGAATTCGCTGGCTTCTACCGCATAAGGTTCGCCATCTAACATGATTTTAAGACCAGCACGAAAATCGTTGCTATAGTAAGTCGCCATAAGGCCCTCTGAAATTGTTTAACTGGTAGCTAAGCCACAAAATGGCGCATATTGTAACCCTAAATACCCCATCCAGAGAAGATTGGATAACGCAACTTGCCAATGTTGTGACCAGTCCTGATGAACTGCTGCGTCTTTTAAATGTAGACGCTGATGAAAAACTGCTGGCCGGACGCGAGGCCAGACGCCTGTTCCCGCTGCGCGTCCCGCGCGCGTTTATCGCCCGCATGGAGAAAGGCAACCCTAACGATCCGCTGCTTCGTCAGGTACTTACCGCCGAGGAAGAGTTTATCGTCGCCCCCGGATACTCCACCGATCCGCTGGAAGAACAGCACAGCGTGGTGCCCGGCTTGTTGCACAAATATCACAACCGGGCACTGCTGCTGGTGAAAGGCGGTTGTGCGGTAAATTGTCGTTACTGCTTCCGCCGCCACTTCCCATACGCCGAAAATCAGGGCACCAGGCGCAACTGGCAGACGGCAATGGACTACATCGCAGCGCATCCGCAGCTTGATGAAATCATCTTCTCCGGCGGCGACCCGCTGATGGCAAAGGACCATGAGCTTGACTGGCTGATGACCCAGCTGGAAGCTATTCCGCACGTTAAGCGTCTGCGTATTCACAGCCGCCTGCCAATTGTGATCCCGGCGCGCATCACCGAGACGCTGGCCAGCCGCTTCCAGCGTTCGTCGCTGCAGGTAATCCTGGTTAACCACGTCAACCACGCCAATGAAATTGACGATGAGTTCCGCGCGGCGATGGCCATGCTGCGTCAGGCGGGCGTCACGTTGCTCAACCAGAGCGTGCTGCTGCGCGGGGTGAACGACAACGCGCAAACCCTGGCCGACCTCAGCAATGCGCTGTTTGACGCCGGGGTAATGCCCTACTACCTGCACGTGCTGGATCGGGTGCAAGGGGCGGCGCACTTCATGGTTAGCGATGATGAAGCCCGTGAAATCATGCGTGAACTATTGACCCTCATCTCCGGCTACATGGTGCCGAAGCTGGCGCGCGAGATCGGCGGGGAACCCAGCAAGACGCCGCTGGATTTAGGGCTGAAGCAGCGATAAACGTCAGATTCCCTTGTCTGCCAGGACGCTCTGGCAGACAAACCATGTGAAGCCATTTCTTGCCAGAGGATTAGGTAAACAGCTGTCAGCTGTCAGCTGTCAGCTGTCAGCTGTCAGCTATCGCATTACGTGATAACCCCCTATTGCGACAAGCTAACGGTGAAGCACCACCAGCACCACGATATTAATCACAATCATCACTACAATCAGCGCGATTAACCAGGTGGGCATTTTAAAAGTTACCTGTAATCGTTCCGATTGTTTTTCTGGTATCTCCACTTTATTCTCTATCAACTCATTGCCCTGAATCGCTAAGCTTTCTGTTAATGGAATAACTACGTGATCGTCAGAATGACCTTTTCTCTCGGCAGTAACGTCGGCAACCTTATTATTTTGATAATGCGTTAATGTCGCCCGATTCATATTCTCGCACTCTTCATCAGAGAGAGGGATGATGAGGGTATCTGGCGCGACGCTAAACCCTTTTTGCCTGACGGTGATAATGATATCCGCCGACAGCCCCGCTTTGAGCAATGATTTTCGCAGCAAAGAGATATTTTGATAGAACGTATTTTGTGACACCACCACTCCCCGGGTTTCCCAAACAGCAGCCAGAAATTCATCCCGCGAAATCACTTTACCGCTATTCTGCAAGAGTAACAGCAAGCATCTGGCAGTGGGCGCATTGAGGCTGACACACTCTCCGTCACCTGAAAGCGGCCGCAGCTCATTCATATTTGCATTAAAGATAACTTCATGATTAATCATACACCCATTAAATAACGCAGCGTTATCCATATCCCTGCCCCACGAAAAACCATTATCCATAATAAATTCTAATTAGTTCAGCCAACATGGTCTATGAACATTATCATTTCAAAAAGGAACGAGTTTAGTTCACATTGACCGGCGCCACACAGAATACAGGAGATAAATCAATATGCGACAGTTATCTTGTTTAGCCCCCGCATTTTCAGATTAAATTCACCTCCAATAATGGCAGCATCTCAATCTACTATAAAAGCATTAAATTCAGAGGCATTTCATAAAGAATTCACAAGCATTTTTTGCACCATGCTTTTAAATTACTCCCGCTTTCCCATGGTTCGCTATGGCAAGCGATATGGTAGCGTTGTTCAACAGGATGATTAGTCTCAGCACTATATAAAGGAATGCTGGCGCTTATTTTCAATATCAATGCGAATGCATACTCCATTCCCTTGATAACTGTTATCGACTCTACACAGGACTAAGTATCTATATATGGATTAATTAAATGAAAAAGACAATCGTAGCTGTAATGGTCGCTGCATCTGCAGTGCTGAGTGCTCAGGCAATGGCAACTAACACTGCTCAGGTAACTGTGCTGGGTGAAGTCGCTGATGCAGCTAACTCTTGCGTCGTGACTCCGACTGGTACCCTGAACAACGGTATCGTTCAGCTGATCACTGTGACCACTGCGGAAGCAAATGCTGAAGCGGCAGGTACTCTGTTCAAAACTCAGGACTTCGGTTTTAAAGTTACTGACTGCGCACAGGGCAGCGCTAACCCGGTTACTGGCCTGACTGTAAACGTTGCCGGTATCACCTCCAGCGATAAAACCATCCTGGACAACACCGCAGCTGGCGGCGCTACCGGTATCGGTATCGGTATCCAGCGTCTCAGCGATTCCCATCGCGTAGCCTTCGACGGTTCTGACACCATGACCGAAAGCTACTCTGCTACTACCGGTACTCAGCTGAAGTACACCACTGGTTATGTAAAAGTGAACTCTGCTACTCCGGTAACCGAAGGCCCGGTTAAAGGTGTTGCGACCTTTACTATCGATTACACCATCTAATTTTTCCCCAAAGGGCCCCGCTTCACGGCGGGCCCTTTTTTGCATTCAGAGAAAAAACATGTTCAGGACTTTATTAACTTTCACCGCTTCCTGTGCATTACTCCTCAGCAGTATTGCCCATGCCGGTATTGTAGTGGAATCCACCCGCTATCTGTATAAAGAAGGCGCACGTGAAATCACGGCGCAAATAGAAAATAAAGATGATATTCCCTATCTGATTAAATCCTGGGTTGAAGCGCCGGCAGGAAAAGCGCCCTCTTTTATGGCCACGCCGCCGCTGTTCCGCCTTGAAGGGAAACAACAGAATACGGTTCGTCTGTTTTCTAACGGAAACGTTAATGCGCCGACCGACCGGGAATCCATGTACTATTTTAACGTCATGGCGATTCCTCCGGCAGATGATGCCAAAGCGAATAACAACACCATTCAACTGGCAGTTCGCCACCGCATGCGTCTGGTCTATCGCCCTAAAGCACTTTTCGACCTCTCCCCTAATACGGAAGCGAAAAAGCTCGAATGGCGAAAATCTGGCACTAAGCTGACGATCAAAAATCCAACGCCCTTTTTCTTCTATTTCCATAGCATCCAGATTGGCAGCAAAGAAGTGAAGCCGGAAGTCAACTCGGTCGCCCCGATGACGACCAAAGAAGTGACGTTAAAAGAAAATATTAATGCCTCCAGCATTACCTGGAAAGTTGTCAATGATTATGGCGGAGCTGGGTCGCTCTACTCCTCATCGCTGTAATAAGAAATTTATTTTATCATTATAGGGATGTGTCTATGCCAAATAAGAATAATGGATTATTCAAACTATCCACTATCTTCCTTGCAATGCTTCCGGCATTGCTTTCTGGTTTGAATAATAAAGCGCAAGCACGTGACTTTTTCGATCCCTCATTCATTAGCTCATTGAATGGTAGCGATCCATCAACCACTCCTGACTTATCCGTATTTCAGACCCAGAACGCGCAGGCGCCGGGGGATTATCGGGTCGATATCATGTTTAATGGCCGCTACCTGGATACCAGGACGATAAAGTTTGTCGCCAACAATCGCGCCAGCAGCGATAACCGCGAACCCGCTCTGGTTCCCTGCCTGAGTCTAAAAGCTCTCGCGGAATATGGCGTAAGGATAAAAGCTTTTCCAGAGTTAGCCGAGGATCAAAACGGCTGTGCAAACTTTTCTGTCATTCCGGACACCAAAGCGGACTTTGACTTCACCGCCCAGCGCTTAAATATCTCTATTCCGCAGGCGGCCTTATCCACCACCGCGCAGGGATATATTCCACCGGATCAGTTTGATGATGGCATCAACGCCCTGCTGGTGAACTACCAGTTCAGCGGCTCGAACGACATGCAGGCCAATGATGAATACTACAGCCTGAACCTGCAGTCTGGCCTCAACGTTGGCCCATGGCGTATCCGCAACCTCAGCACATGGAATAAAAACAATGGCGATGCCGGGGATTGGGATTCAGCCTATCTCTATATGCAGCGCAGTATTCGCCCGATCAACAGTAACCTGGTGATGGGCGAAAGTTCATCGCTCTCAACCATCTTCGACAGCGTGCCGTTTACCGGTATTCAGCTGGCCACCGATACCACGATGTTGCCGGAAAGTATGCGCGGCTATGCGCCGATTATTCGCGGTATCGCCAAAACCAACGCCCGCGTCGTCATTAAACAGAACGGCTACCAGGTTTACCAGACCTACGTGGCGCCCGGGGCATTTGAAATCACCGATATGTACCCGAGCGGCGGTAGCGGCGACCTTTACGTCAGCGTGGAAGAGTCCGACGGATCCAAGCAAGAATTTGTTGTGCCGTTCGCCACCCTGCCGGTCATGGTGCGTGAAAATCAACTGGAGTATGAGATTACTTCCGGTAAATATCGACCTTACGATGGTGGAGTCGATGAAACGCCATTTACTCAGGCTACCGCGACCTACGGCGTCTCCAGTAGCCTGACAGTATATGGCGGCATGCAGGCGGCCTCGCGCTACCAGGCGCTATCGACGGGTCTCGGCTATAACCTCGGCGAGCTAGGCGCCGCCTCGGCAGACGTCACCCAAGCCTGGTCGAAAATGAAAGACGATGAAAAGACCTCCGGGCAGTCCTGGCGCGTACGTTACGGGAAAAACATCGTCGAAACCGGCACTAACGTCACCATCGCGGGCTACCGCTATTCCACCCGCGGGTTTAATACCCTCTCCGAGGTGCTGGATAGCTACTCTAATGACGGTAATTATACCTCTCGCTCACTGCGCAATCGCACCAACCTGACGGTTAACCAAAGCCTGGGTAAAGGCCTCGGTAGCCTGTCGATAAGCGGGTTGATTGAAGATTACTGGGACGATAAGCGAACCAACAAGTCAATTAGCGTAGGTTACAACGGCGGTTTCCGTAATGTGAACTACTATCTGGGCTACAGCTATAACCGCTACACCTGGAGCGGAAATAACTCAGGTAAGGATGCCCAGGACGATCAGCGCATCACCCTGACGGTGACGCTACCGCTGAGCAACTGGCTGCCGGGTACCTATACCAGCTATCAATTAACCAACAGCAATCCGGGATCTACCGATCAGTCGGTCTCCATTGGTGGCGTCGGGCTAGATAACGACAGCCTGGAATGGAGCCTGCAGCAAGGGTACAGCAACCGGGAATATTACAGCGGCGATATGCGTGGGACCTATAACGGTGCCCGCGGCAGCCTTAATGCCGGCTATAGCTATGACAATAACAGCCAACGTATTGACTACGGCGCCAACGGCAGCATCGTCGCTCATGCCGATGGCATTACACTTGGCCAGGACATCACTGACGCCGCCGTGCTGGTTAAAGCGCCGGGCCTGGATAACGTCAAGTTGACCAACGATAACACCATCTCCACCGACTATCGCGGTTACGCTATCGTCCCGTACGTTACACCTTATCGTCGTACCGATATCACGCTGGACAGCACCACGCTTGGCGAAGATATGGAGCTGCCGGAAACCACGCAGAGCGTCGTTCCGACGCGCGGCGCAATCGTGCGTGCTAATTATGACGGCAATATTGGCCAGCGGGCCTTTGTGCATCTGAAAACCGCCAGCGGCCAGGACGTGCCTTATGGCGCAATGGTTCTGCTCGCCGGAGATAGTAAATCGCAGCCAAGTATCGTCAGCGACGCCGGGATGGTCTATATGTCCGGCCTGCAGCAGACGGGGATCCTTAACGTCCAGTGGGGCAAAAGCGCCGCGCAGCAGTGCAATGCTTCCTTTACTTTACCAGCCAGGGAAGGCAAAGCGTCTGGCATCAGTCAAATCGAAACGGTTTGTCGCTAATATTGACCAAGGAACAATAAAGAATGAGAAAAATACTTCTTTTTTTATCCCTACTATGCTGTTGTAGCGAGGTAATTGCCAAATGCGATTATTCTGGTTCCGCTGGACAAGCAATATTTAACATAAGTCCTAAAATCGCAACAGACCCAACAATTCCGGTGGGTACAGTCCTCTATACTAAAAAAGTCGGTACCGGACATTATAAAACATTTGAGTGCAGCAAAATAATGGGAGACCAGTATATTGTTGAATCAACAGCACCGGAAGTTACCGGCGTCACGGGTATAAGGGGCAAACCAGTCTATGAAACCGGCATAGATGGAATTGGCTTTCAGTTTTCAGATCTTCTGAGCAGCAAAAATGGTTCTATTAATCCTGCTGTTGCTCAATCTACAATCGTACCTATTTTAGAATCGAATGAAGATTATAAATTTATGACGGTATGGTTAATTAAAACAAAGCAGGTCATCGATACATCCGGCACCAGTACAAACCCGGTATTTAAATTCTCAGCAGGTAACTTAAGCACCAACCCAAGGGCAGCTGACCGCCTTTTGTTAACAGCAACCCTGAAGTTCAAGACTATTTCATATAAAGATACCTCTTGCGATATTTCAGTATCAGGGCCTAGCCAAATCACCCTGAATAAAATTGAAAAAAACACATTAATGTCCATTTCTCGAGGAGGTACAACTCCATCACAAAAAACTATCAAAATGGATGTGACTTGCCCACAAGGTTCCGTTGGCAACAAGCTTTACTACTGGTTTAACCCTGTTAATGGCACCAGTTCTGCCGGGGATGGGATCATCGATAACATGATAACTGGAACCGAAGCCGCAAATAACGTTGGCGTTATCTTCAAAATTGACAACAAGCCTATAATATTTTACGACGCCGAAACTTATAGCTTCGCCAAGGCACAGGCATCACAAAACTTTACCTTCACCGCCGACTATTATCGCATGAGTGACAATAGCGCTGAAGTCTCTTCCGGTCATGTAAAAGCTATGCTTGAAGTTGTCATACAGGAAGAGTAAAAGTATAACCTCCATACCCCTACAAAAGGTGGATAATGATATCCACCTTTTTTATTTTTATGTCAACAACCAAAAAAATGTCATATATGAATGCAAGAATAAATCAATATATCTGCAGCACATCGATAATAGCTGCGTGCCACCACCTGCTGAATTAGTTACTGTTTTATGAACCTATAAATAGTTTAGATTTGATTCACTATTAACCTCTAATTTCATCAACAATTCATATTTAGTTGAGTTGATTCATACTACAGCAACGACTATCTTTTCTGCGGACCAAATTCTGGTCTGGAATGAATATATAATTTTAATTTTAGTTAAAGGACTAATCATGCACCAATTAACTGTATTTGAAATGGAAGAAATTTCTGGCGGCGCGCTGACCGATACTCTTACCGATATCGTCACCTGGGCTGCAAAAGAAATGGGTGCTGTCGCTCTGGGAGCTTCTCTGGGCGCTATTATTGGTACAGCGTACGCCGGACGTTGGGGTGGCGTAAGTGGCGGTATCTTCGGTATCGGCTCAATCGGCCAGGGTGTCGGGATGATCGCCGGGGTTATTCTCGGTGGCGTTTGCTTTGGTATTGCAGCAGGTATCGTTGGCTGGGATATGACTCTGGAGTATGCCGAGGGCATGATGAATGCTCTTTATGACGGCACTCTGAATTTCTGGAGCAACTAAGTTTACGCGCCAATGATTAGCTCAACAGTTTGTTGACAAGCATTCATTAGTAATTAAGGCCTGATGTATCGGGCCTTTTCATTTTATAATTTAAGCGATAACTATGTTAAAAAAAATCTATCGCAAGGAAGCGATTGAGTATAAAAAGCATCACTGGAAAGGAAAGGCGCTGCTGCTCGCAGGGCTTCCAGCATGGCTTGTTGCATTACTCTCTTTTGCTTTTCTTGCGATCCTGATAGCCACCACAGTATTTTGCTCCTTTACCCAGAGAATCGACGTTCAGGGAGAGGTCATTACACTACCCCACTCTGTCAACGTTTATGCGCCACAGCAAGGCTTTGTTATCTCCCAATATGTAAAAGTCGGCGATATTGTGACCAAAGGCCAGCCGTTATATGAGATCGACATTTCCCGAAACACCACAACGGGTAATGTTAGCGCGACACAAATAGAGGTCATTAATGAAAAGATCGCAAATGCTGAAGATATCATTTCTAAACTGAATCATAATAAAGAAGAAACAACCATTTCTTTAGAGAAGCAGTTAAAAACAATCAATGACTCGTTAAAAGAAACTAATCACATGTTGGCTAACGCCCAGGCTGGATTAAAGAAAATGCATGATAATCTATCCAGCTATGATAAATATTTAAGTGATGGCTTGATTACCAAAGACCAATATAACTATCAACACTCATTGTATTTTCAACAACAAAGCACTTACCAGTCTCTGGTGAGTCAGAAAATGCAACTGGAATCGCAGGTCACTCAGCTTAACAGTGACAAAATTACTAAAATAGCTGATTTTGACAACCAAATCTCGTCACAAGAAAACCAGATTAATGATTATAAAAATCAATTGGTTGAATCAAACGCAAACGGTAACATTATTATTAAAGCAACGACTGAAGGCCGCATTGAATCATTGGCCGTCACTAAAGGCCAGATGGTTGATAAAGGCAGCAGTCTAGCACAGATAAAACCTACCGGTGATATAGAATATTATCTTGTTTTATGGTTACCTAACAATAGTATACCCTATGTAAAACCTGGGGATGTAATTAACATTCGTTATGCTGCATTTCCATCAGATAAATTTGGTCAATTTCCGGGAAAAATACTTTCAATATCTTCTGTTCCCACATCTCGACAAGAAATGTCTGAGTATACGAATGTTACGAACGGCACAAACCAGCAGGAACTGGCGCTCTACAAGACCATTGTGAAAATTGAAAACAAAACCTTTGAATATAATGGTAAAACGCTTTCGCTTTCAAATGGCCTCAAGGCTCAAGCTGTTGTATTCCTGGAAGAGCGTCCACTCTATATGTGGATGTTTACCCCTGTATATAAGATAACTCAAAGCATTACTGGGCCGATCCATGACTAACGAACTTTTCAAAAATGTTGTTGCAAAGTTAAATTTTTCCCTTGTTAACAAAACACCTGTTATTCTTCAGTCAGAATCATCAGAATGTGGAATTGCCTGTCTGGCAATGATCTGTGGTTTTTATGGGCTGAATATCGATTTGTTTAATTTCCGTCAGCGGTTTGGTAGCCCCTCACAGGGCTCCTCACTGATGTCTCTAAGCAAAACGGCAGAACATGCTGGTTTAAAAAGCCGAGCGTTAGCTCTCGACCTTGATGAAATAAAGCAGCTTAAACTCCCCTGCATCATCCACTGGGGGATGAACCACTACGTTGTTCTTACAAAGGTAAGGAAAAACGGATTTGTTATTCACGATCCGGCGTTGGGTAAAAGAATCATTGGCATCAATGAGATGTCAAACAATTTTACCGGTGTAGCGCTTGAACTGTGGCCCGATCATAATTTCCAACAAGAAGAAGCGAAATCCCGATTACGGCTGCTGGATTTAATGCATAAAATTGTTGGCTTAAAATCGGCACTGATTAAGATTTTTGCTTTGTCCGTAGTTGTAGAAGCTATCGGCCTCCTGTTACCGATTGGCACACAGCTAGTCACTGACCATGTAATAATGGCTCACGACCAAAGCTTACTGTCTGTTATCTGTATCGGGTTGATATTTTTTACCCTATTCCGCACGTTTATTAGCATGCTACGTGCATGGACGTCGTTAACGTTAAATACCCTGACAAATATTCAATGGAAAACGACGTTATTCGATCATCTGACAAGTTTGCCATTATCCTTTTTTGAGAAAAGGCATTTAGGTGATATTCAGTCTCGCTTCTCGTCTTTGGATACGATTCGCTCAATATTTACCAATAGTATCGTTACCGGCATCATCGACTCGATAATGACAATCGGTTTATTGGTGATGCTGACCTTATATGGTGGTTGGTTAGTCTGGGTCGTCATCGGCTTTACCATTTGCTATGCGATTATGCGCTTCGCAACCTATGGATTTTATCGTCGCGTTACGGAAGAACAGGTCGTCAAGGGCGCACGTGCTAATTCCCATTTTATGGAGTCACTTTACGGCATTTCTACCATTAAGGCCTTGAATTTAAAAGAACGTCGCTCACAGCATTGGCTCAATCTTAATATTGACGCCTGTAATGCAGGAATCAAGCAAACTCGATTCGACATGATGTATGGTGGCATTAATACCTTTATCACCTCAATCGATCAGGTCGCTGTACTGTGGCTGGGTGCCATTATGGTGATTGATAATGAGATGACGCTCGGTATGTTTATGGCATTTAACGCCTACCGGGGCCAGTTTTCTCAACGTGCATCGAATCTCATTGATTTGGTGATGCAGCTTCGTATGCTCTCACTGCACAACGAACGTCTATCAGAAATAGCATTTAGTGAACCAGAAAAAGAACTTCCATCGCGGCGTGTTTTTACGGAAAACACTGGCGTAAAACTTGAAGTGAGAAATCTTAGTTATCAATACGATCCTTTTTCACAACCCATCTTTACAAATTTGAACATAACCGTTGCTCCTGGAGAATCAGTCGCGCTAATTGGCCCATCTGGCGTAGGGAAAACCACACTATTAAAAGTCATGTGCGGATTGCTCTCACCGGATTCAGGCGAAATACTGGCGGATAATCTGGAGATTAAAAAGATTGGTTTGAATAACTATCGTCTTGGTATCGCCTGCGTACTCCAGGAAGATCGCCTCTTTTCCGGCTCCCTTATTGATAATATAAGTGGCTTCGATGATAACGCCGATCTTGATTTTGTGATGGAGTGTGCCAGACGGTGCAACATTCATGATGAAATTATGAAGATGGCTATGGGATACGAAACCATTGTCGGCGAACTTGGGCTGGGTATTTCAGGTGGGCAAAAGCAGCGTATCCTGATCGCCCGCGCACTGTATCGCAAACCGAGTATTTTATTCATGGATGAGGCTACCAGCCATCTTGACCTCAGAAATGAGTCGGTTATCAATCAGTCTATTTCAGCGCTAAGTATCACCCGCATTATCGTCGCGCATCGACCATCGACCATTGCATCCGCCGATCGTGTTATCGATCTCTCACAATCAAAGTCGGTGACTACTGCTTAATAAAGGAGAAGAATATGCAAGGAACGTTTATAGGTTTTAATACCGCAGGAATTACCTTTGAAGAGCGATTTTTAGCGTTGCTGCTGAAAGTTAAGAAGGAAAATGGCTTTTGCGAGATTTACTATCTTCAGGCACCGGTGCTAGCTGATCTGCTCCTGATACTGCAGAGCAGAATGGCTGTGGTTTTCCAGCGGCTTGAAAACCAGGGAGAGGCCTATAAAGATGAGCTTATCACGTATAATGAGGCACTTGTTGCCCATATTCCTCAGGTTGAGACGGCTGAAATACAGCAACCATCCCCTGAGCGGCGAATCATGTCCATTACGCTCAAACCTGGCGAAACACAGTCAACGTTAATTCTTGTATTTCAGGATGAACAAATTAGTACTTTATGTATTGACGATCTGCAAATCGAAGCATTAATTATCGGTATTCAACAAGCATTAAAAACAGTCGGCGACCAGGAACTGGTTCAGTATTTAAGTTCAAATATGGATTTTTTAATGTGCTATACCGTCGACTTAACCACTCAGCCCAATATCGATTACCAGCAGTATCCCCAGGAAGACTGGAAGCTAAACCTGTTTTCCCATTACCTGGGCGTACTGTACTGCTGCGAGACGGAGGAAGGGAAGAAAATTGTCTCCGGTGCGGTAGTCAAAACCAGCGTACCGCATCTGTCTGAACTGGAAAACAACGTCGTGATGCAGCTTATCGAGAAAAGCCCCAAGCTCAAGGCGATGCACGCGGAGCTAGCGCCATGCCAGATCTTCAGTACCATTATCCCTTCCCAGCCGGGAAGAATGCTCAGTCTGGAAGAGTGCCTGCGTCCTCTGCACGCCTTCTATCTGGAGAAGAAAGCGGAGCTTAGCGCCTGATCCTCATCTAGCGGCCACGCCTCTCTCCGCGCTCGCAGAGAGAGGCGTCACGCATCAGTTCGGGCACTTATAAACCTGGCCGTTCATTTCGCTGTCGGTAGGTACAAAGCTCGACAGCAGGTTCTGCGTCGGGCTGCTGACGCCGTAAATCACGTTGCCGCCCATCGCTGCCGCCTGGTTGCGCAGGGCGTTTGCCGCACCGCGCATGGAACCACCCTCATCGCCATTCTGGCCGGAGAGCCAGTTGCTCTGTTTACCCGTCGCGGTCCCTAACAGCTGACACTCTGCGCCCGGCTTCTCCTGCACGAAGCGCACATTCTGGCCGGCAGAGGTTAATTCATTGCTGGAACTGCAACCTGCCAACAATAAGGCTGCGCCGACAATCCCTGCTAAATATTTTACCTGCATGTTATTCCCCATGATCGATGAGCTGGACGCACTGGCCCGGATGTAAATCTGTCATCCTTCAAACTGCGTCGGCATGAGCCGCGTTCATTTCCTCCCCGGTCGCGCTTGTCAGTTCACGCCCGAAACGGAGGTGCTTGCCGCTCTGATGCAGCTTAAATGATTTTTATGTATAAGCCTTATACTAAAAAGCGCGCCAAAAGAAAAACCCCCAGCCATTGCTGGCCAGGGGTTTCTGCTTTTTTATGCCGTAGAGCGCACGATTACATCATGCCGCCCATACCGCCCATGCCGCCCATGCCGCCAGCAGCACCTAAATCAGGCGCGTCGCCTTTCGGCAGGTCGGTCACCATGCACTCGGTGGTGATCATCAGACCAGCCACGGATGCCGCGTACTGCAGAGCAGAACGGGTCACTTTGGTTGGGTCCAGGATACCGAAGTCGATCATGTTGCCGTATTCTTCAGTTGCTGCGTTGTAACCGTAGTTACCGTCGCCAGCTTTCACGTTGTTCGCCACAACAGACGGCTCTTCACCGGCGTTGGACACGATCTGACGCAGCGGTGCTTCCATTGCGCGCAGCGCAACTTTGATACCGACGTTCTGATCTTCGTTCTGACCGGTCAGGCCAGCGAGTTTCGCCGCAACGCGAACCAGCGCTACGCCGCCGCCAGCCACCACGCCTTCTTCAACCGCAGCACGGGTTGCGTGCAGGGCGTCGTCGACGCGTGCTTTTTTCTCTTTCATTTCAACTTCGGTAGCCGCACCGACTTTGATTACTGCCACGCCGCCAGCCAGTTTAGCGACACGTTCCTGCAGTTTTTCGCGGTCGTAATCGGAGGTCGCTTCTTCGATCTGCTTACGGATCTGAGCTACACGGCCCTGGATTGCAGACTCTTCGCCAACGCCATCGATGATGGTGGTGGTGTCTTTGTTGATAACCACGCGTTTCGCCTGGCCCAGATCTTCCAGAGTCGCTTTTTCCAGCTCCATACCGATCTCTTCAGAGATAACGGTACCGCCAGTCAGGGTAGCGATATCCTGCAGCATGGCTTTACGACGGTCGCCGAAGCCCGGTGCTTTCACCGCAGCCACTTTAACGATGCCGCGCATGGTGTTAACCACCAGGGTCGCCAGCGCTTCGCCTTCAACGTCTTCAGCGATGATAACCAGCGGTTTGCCAGCTTTCGCTACGGCTTCCAGAACCGGCAGCATTTCGCGGATGTTGGAGATTTTTTTGTCAGCCAGCAGGATGAACGGGCTTTCCAGCTCAACGGCACCGGTGTCCGGCTTGTTGATGAAGTACGGAGACAGGTAGCCGCGGTCGAACTGCATACCTTCAACTACGTCCAGTTCGTCTTCCAGACCGGTACCGTCTTCAACGGTGATCACGCCTTCTTTACCGACTTTATCCATCGCTTCCGCGATCAGTTTACCGACGGTTTCGTCGGAGTTAGCGGAGATGGTACCAACCTGAGCAATCGCTTTAGAGTCAGAGCACGGTACGGACAGCGCTTTCAGTTCTTCAACGGCGGCAATGACAGCTTTGTCGATACCACGTTTCAGATCCATCGGGTTCATGCCTGCTGCAACAGCTTTCAGGCCTTCGTTCACGATAGCCTGAGCCAGCACGGTTGCGGTGGTGGTACCGTCGCCTGCCGCGTCGTTCGCTTTAGAGGCAACTTCTTTCACCATCTGTGCACCCATGTTTTCGAACTTGTCTTCCAGTTCGATTTCACGAGCAACGGAAACGCCATCTTTAGTGATGGTCGGCGCGCCGAAGGATTTGTCCAGCACCACGTTACGGCCTTTCGGGCCCAGGGTCACTTTAACTGCATCTGCCAGTACGTTTACGCCGCGCAGCATTTTTACACGAGCGTCGTTACCGAATTTTACGTCTTTTGCTGCCATTTCTTTTATTCCTCAAATTCGTTCAGGGTCGTGCGAATTACGCTTCAACAATTGCCAGGATGTCGCTTTCGGACATGATCAGCACTTCTTCGTTGTCGATCTTCTCAGACTTCACGCCGTAGCCATCGTTGAAAATCACGATGTCACCAACTTTAACGTCCAGCGGCTGCACAGTTCCGTTTTCCAGAATGCGGCCTTTACCGACAGCGATGATTTCGCCACGAGTTGATTTAGCTGCCGCAGAACCGGTCAGAACGATGCCGCCTGCAGATTTGGTTTCAACTTCTTTACGTTTGACGATCACACGATCATGTAACGGACGAATACTCATTGATAGCTCTCCTTCGAGAAAGTCATTATCAGTTATGGGTGACGCCGGGCCGAACGCGGTTTACCGGCTAGTGCAGAGAGAGATGGGGGTGGCCATTTCCCGCTTCAAGGGCAAAATCAAAAAAAATTTTTACCTTTGCGCTAGCGCGCAAAAAGCAGCGCTATCGGCCAATGCGTCATAAGGAAAAGCGATTGTGATACTCTCTTTTTTTTCACTGGCGCAGGATGGAATCATGAGTGGTTTAAAACAGGAGTTGGGACTGGGACAGGGAGTCGGATTACTTTCCACCTCATTGCTGGGTACCGGCGTCTTCGCCGTCCCGGCGCTGGCGGCGCTGGTCGCTGGCGATAACAGTCTGTGGGCATGGCCGCTGCTCATTCTCCTTGTTTTCCCGATTGCCATCGTCTTTGCCCTACTGGGCCGCCATTTTCCCAGCGCGGGCGGCGTGGCCCACTTTGTCGATATGGCATTTGGCCCACGTCTGGCCAGCGTCACCGGCTGGCTGTTTTTATCCGTTATCCCGGTCGGACTCCCCGCCGCGCTGCACATCGCCACCGGCTTCGGCCAGGCGCTGTTCGGCTGGCATGATGCGCAGCTACTGTTGGCGGAGCTGGGCACCCTGGCCATCGTCTGGTGGATCGGTTCGCGTGGCGCCAGCTCCAGCGCCAACCTGCAGACGCTGGTTGCCGTGCTGATTGTGGCGCTGATCGTCGCCGTCTGGTGGCGTGGCGGGATAAGCCCGGCGCAGATCCCCTTCCCCGCCCTGACGGAGATCGACCATGGTCAGCTCTTCTCCGCGCTATCGGTCATGTTCTGGTGCTTTGTCGGTCTGGAAGCTTTTGCTCACCTGGCCTCGGAGTTTAAACATCCCGAGCGTGACTTCCCCAGGGCGCTGATGATAGGCCTGCTGCTTGCCGGTTCGGTCTACTGGGCCTGTACCGTGCTGGTGCTGCACTTCCACGCCTTTGGCGAGGAGATGGCGGCGGCCGCGTCGCTACCGAACATCGTGGTCCGTCTGTTCGGTGTCGAAGCGCTGTGGGTGGCCTGCGTCATCGGCTATCTCGCCTGTTTCGCCAGCCTCAACATCTATATTCAAAGCTTCGCCCGCCTGGTCTGGTCGCAGGCGCAGCATAAGCCAGAAAGCTACCTCGCACGGCTGTCGCCACGGCAGATCCCGCGCAATGCCCTCAACGCCGTGCTGGGCTCCTGCGTGGTCAGCACCCTGTGTATCTATTTGCTCGATATCAATCTGGACGCGCTGATCGTCTATGCCAACGGCATTTTCATCATGATCTACCTGCTGTGCATGCTGGCCGGCTGTCGTTTGCTGCGCGGGCGCTATCGGCTATTGGCGGTGGTGGGCAGCATTCTCTGTCTGCTGCTGCTGGCGATGGTCGGCTGGAAAAGCCTGTACGCGCTGGTGATGCTGGCGGGGCTGTGGCTGTTTTTACCCAGGCGCAAGCTGGCGACAGGTAGCGTGTAAGCCAGGAAAGAAACCGGCCCGGTCGCATTTGCTGACCGGGCCGGGCGTGTATTAATCGCGGGGATCGTCCTTATGGTCCAGACGATCGCGCTGCTCATCCTTACGCTGGAATTCCCCTTCGAAGGTCTCACCGCCGCCAGTTCCGGCGCTAAAGCCGCCGCCCGGCATCCGGCTGAAGCGCAGATGCGGCATCAGCTTCATCGTCAGGTGCTTCTGCACCGGCGGCAGTAACAGCAGCAGGCCAAGGAAGTCGGTAAAGAACCCCGGGAGCAACAGCAGCAGACCGGCAATAATCAGTGAAACGCTCTTGATCATCTCCGCTGCCGGGCTCTCGCCTGCGGCCATCTTCTGCTGCATCAGCAGGAAGTTTTTGAAGCCCTGGTTACGCACCAACGACATCCCTACCACCGAGCTAAAGATCACCAGGATTAGGGTCATAAAGACGCCCAGCACGTGCGCGACCTGGATAAAGATCGATATCTCAATGTAAACGTAAAGAAAAAAGGCAATAAACGGAATCCAACGCACCGGCGTCTCCTTCATCAACGGGCGCTGAGCTCAGCCCCCGTAATCATCAATTTGCTGATCGCATCCCTCTAAGATGGGGATGCTGCGCGGCTTTTCAATCAGCGGAAATGCTTATTTTTTCCAGCAATAGGAAAGCGGTGACCCATTTCACAGATTAATAAATCTTCTCACACCCGCGATGTAATAAGTGATCAAGCTTACTGATATTCGCTATCATCAGCATATGATCTTGGGCACCAGGCCGGTTAAGGAAATAATCGTCGGCCAGAAAATATACTGAATCCTGGATATTCTGTGTATTTGGTGAATTCATTGGCAGCTTGAAAAGAAGGTTCACATGTTAAACAACATTCGTATCGAAGAAGATCTGTTGGGCACCAGGGAAGTTCCCGCGGACGCTTACTACGGCGTTCATACTCTGCGAGCGATTGAAAACTTCTACATTAGCAACAGCAAAATCAGCGACATACCAGAATTCGTGCGCGGCATGGTGATGGTGAAGAAAGCCGCCGCGCTGGCGAACAAGGAGCTGCAGACCATTCCCAAAAGCGCGGCAAATGCGATTATCGCCGCCTGTGACGAAGTCCTCAATAACGGCAAATGCATGGACCAGTTCCCGGTCGATGTCTTCCAGGGCGGGGCCGGCACCTCCGTAAACATGAACACCAACGAAGTCCTGGCGAACATCGGCCTCGAGCTGATGGGCCATCAGAAAGGCGAATACCAGTACCTGAACCCAAACGATCACGTCAACAAATGCCAGTCCACCAACGATGCCTACCCGACCGGATTCCGCATCGCGGTGTATGCCTCTATCCTGAAGTTAATCGATGCGATTAAACAGCTGGGCGAAGGCTTCCAGGCGAAAGCCGTGGAGTTCCAGGACATTCTCAAAATGGGCCGCACCCAGCTGCAGGACGCGGTGCCGATGACCCTCGGCCAGGAGTTCCATGCCTTCAATGTGCTGCTTAATGAAGAGACCAAAAGTATTCTGCGCACTGCGGAGCTGCTGCTGGAGGTGAACCTCGGCGCCACCGCCATCGGTACACGCCTCAACACCCCGGACGGCTATCAACAGCTGGCGGTGCAGAAGCTGGCGGAAGTGAGCAACTTACCGGTCGTTCCGGCGGAAGATCTGATTGAAGCCACCTCGGACTGCGGGGCGTACGTTATGGTTCACAGTTCGCTGAAACGCCTGGCGGTGAAACTGTCCAAGATCTGTAACGACCTGCGCCTGCTCTCTTCCGGTCCACGCGCAGGCCTCAACGAAATCAACCTGCCGGAGCTGCAGGCGGGTTCCTCTATTATGCCGGCGAAGGTTAACCCGGTAGTGCCGGAGGTGGTCAACCAGGTCTGCTTTAAAGTCATCGGCAACGACACCACGGTGACCATGGCCTCCGAAGCCGGGCAGCTGCAGCTGAACGTGATGGAGCCGGTGATCGGCCAGGCGATGTTCGAATCCATACATATCCTGACCAACGCCTGCTACAACCTGCTGGAGAAATGCGTTAACGGCATCACCGCCAATAAAGCGGTATGTGAAGGCTACGTCTACAACTCAATCGGCATCGTCACCTACCTCAACCCGTTTATCGGCCACCACAATGGCGATATCGTCGGCAAGATCTGCGCCGAAACCGGCAAGAGCGTGCGGGAAGTGGTGCTGGAGCGTGGGCTGCTGACGGCGGCGGAGCTGGATGATATTTTCTCCGCGCAAAACCTGATGCATCCTGCTTATAAAGCGAAGCGTTATACCGATGAAAGCGAACAGTAATCTTTCCGGTTAGTCATTGAAAGGCATGTCAGCGATGACATGCCTTTTTTGCTTTTTAGTTTTACTAAAATACAACAATCCAATATCAACTTGTTAAAAAACAAGGAAGGCATATATGTTTGGTGCAGAACTGGTTATTGTCCTGCTGGCGATTTATCTCGGCGCCAGGCTCGGCGGCATTGGTATCGGCTTTGCCGGTGGCCTTGGCGTCCTTGTCCTGACGCTTATTTTTCAAATCAAACCGGGTGCGATCCCCTTCGACGTTATTGAAATCATCATGGCGGTCATCGCCGCTATCGCCGCCATGCAGGTCGCCGGCGGGATGGATTACCTGGTCAGCCTCGCCGAACGGATGCTGCGCCGCCACCCGAAGTACATTACCTTCCTTGCCCCGCTGGTGACCTGGTTTATGACCGTACTCGCCGGCACCGGCCATACCGCCTTCTCCACGCTGCCGGTGATCACCGAAGTGGCCAAAGAGCAAGGCATTCGCCCATCTCGTCCGCTGTCGATTGCGGTCGTGGCCTCTCAGATAGCGATCACCGCCTCGCCTATCTCCGCGGCGGTGGTGTTCTTTGCCGGGATCCTTGAGCCGCTGGGCGTTAGCTACCTGACGCTGCTGGCCATCTGTATTCCGGTCACCCTGCTGGCGGTAATGCTCACCGCGATTGTTTGCAACTTCCTCGGCTGCGAACTGAAAGACGATCCCATTTACCAGGAGCGTCTGGCCAAGGGGGAAGTTAGACTGCGCGGCAGCCAGGTGTTTGAGCTGAAGCCGCACGCCAAACGCTCTGTCCTCCTGTTTTTGATCGGCATCGTGGCGGTGATGTTCTACGCCACGGCCATCAGCGATACCGTCGGCCTGATCAAGAACCCGGTGCTGCCGCGTAACGAAGCGATCGTGGTGTTTATGCTGACCATCGCCACCCTGATTAGCATCATCTGCAAAATCGACACTGGCGAAGTGCTCAACGCCAGCACCTTTAAATCCGGGATGAGCGCCTGCGTCTGCGTCCTCGGCGTCGCCTGGCTGGGCGATACCTTCGTTAAAGCGCACATCAGCGATATCCAGGCCGTGGCCGGCGACCTGCTGCACAATTACCCATGGCTGCTGGCGGTGGTGCTGTTCTTCGCCGCCACGCTGCTCTACTCACAGGCAGCCACCACCAAGGCGCTGATGCCCGCCGCGCTGCTGCTCGGCGTCAGCCCGCTGACGGCGATCGCCTCGTTTGCCGCCGTCTCGGCACTGTTCGTCCTGCCAACCTATCCGACCCTGCTGGCGGCGGTGGAGATGGACGACACCGGCTCGACGCGCATCGGCAAATACGTCTTTAACCACGCCTTCCTGATCCCCGGCGTTATCGCTATCACGCTGTGCGTGATCCTGGGCTTTATCTTTGGCGGGATTATGCTGTAAATACCGCTGGCAGCGGGCCCCGCGCGGGCCCGCTGCCCGTTTCCCTCCCCTACCCCCGATCGTGACGCTAATATCCCCGCATCTTGCGTGCTATAGTGCCTCTTTTCGCTGATACGAGGTTCATGATGACTACGCCTGATGCTGTTGTTGTGCTCTGTACCGCGCCGGATGAAGCGACCGCCCAGGATCTGGCGGCAAAAGCGCTGGCGGACAAGCTGGCCGCCTGTGCCACGCTGCTGCCGGGCGCCACCTCGCTCTATTACTGGGAAGGGAAACTCGAGCAGGAGTATGAAGTTCAGATGCTGCTCAAAACCGACCTTGCCCATCAGCAGGCGCTGCTGGATTGCCTGAAGTCTCACCACCCGTATCAAACCCCTGAACTGCTGGTTCTACCCGTCATTCATGGAGACAACGATTACCTCTCATGGCTTACCGCATCATTACGCTGATCCTGCTGCTGTGCAGCACGTCAGCCACCGCCGGGTTATTCGACGCGCCGGGGCGCTCGAACTTCGTGCCTGCTGACCAGGCCTTCGCCTTTGACTTTCAGCAGCAACAGCACGATGTCAACCTGAGCTGGCAAATCAAGGATGGTTACTATCTTTATCGTCAACAGTTTACCTTTCGCGCCGCCGGGGCGACGATCGACGAACCGGCGCTCCCGGCAGGAGAGTGGCATCAAGATGAGTTTTACGGCAAAAGCGAGATTTTCCGCCAGCGCCTGACCGTGCCGGTCACGGTGAAGCAGGCGGAGAAAGACGCCACCCTCACCGTCACCTGGCAGGGCTGCGCCGATGCCGGATTCTGTTATCCACCGGAAACCAAAGTGATCCCGCTGAGCGCCGTGCTGGCGACTTCTGCCGACGGCCAGGCAACCGCCATCGAGCCCATGCCGTCGACGAGCAGCCGTCCGGCGTTCAACCCGCCGCTGCCGGTTGAGCCGCGACCGGCCCCGGAGCTCGCCACATCACCTGCGCCTGCCGCAGTGCCGCCTGCAGACACGCCTGCCCGCCTGCCCTTTACGGCGCTGTGGGCGCTGCTGATAGGTATTGGTATCGCCTTCACCCCCTGCGTGCTGCCGATGTACCCGCTGATTTCCGGCATTGTGCTGGGCGGAAAGCAGCGGCTTTCCGCCGCGCGCGCCCTGCTGCTGGCCTTTATTTACGTCCAGGGGATGGCCTTAACCTACACCGCGCTGGGGCTGGTAGTGGCCGCCGCCGGTCTGCAGTTCCAGGCGGCCCTGCAGCACCCGTATGTCCTGGCGGGACTGTCGGTGGTATTTATTCTGCTGGCGCTCTCCATGTTCGGCCTGTTCACGCTCCAGTTGCCCTCCTCGCTGCAGACGCGGCTGGCGCTGCTCAGCAATAAGCGCCAGGGCGGCTCGCCCGGTGGCGTTTTCGCGATGGGCGCCATTGCCGGACTGATCTGCTCCCCATGCACCACCGCGCCGCTGAGCGCCATCCTGTTGTATATCGCCCAGAGCGGTAATCTCTGGCTGGGCGGCGGCACGCTGTACCTCTACGCGCTGGGCATGGGCCTGCCATTGATCCTCGTCACCGTATTTGGCAACCGTCTGCTGCCGAAGAGCGGCCCGTGGATGAGCCATGTGAAGACCGCCTTCGGGTTCGTGATCCTGGCTCTGCCCGTTTTCCTGCTGGAGCGCATTGTCGGCGACCCGTGGGGATTACGTCTGTGGTCAATGCTTGGCGTCGCCTTCTTCAGCTGGGCGTTTATCACCTCGCTGGGCGCTACCCGGCCGTGGATGCGGCTGGTACAAATCATCCTGCTTGCTGCCGCGCTGGTCAGCGCGCGGCCCCTGCAGGACTGGGCATTTGGCGCTCCGGCAGTCGAGCAGCAGGCGCATCTGACGTTCACCCGCGTCAACTCGGTGGCCGAGCTTAACCAGGCGCTGGCGCAGGCAAAAGGCCAACCGGTGATGCTCGATCTTTACGCCGACTGGTGCGTGGCGTGCAAAGAGTTTGAAAAATACACCTTTAGTTCACCTGACGTGCAGCAGGCGCTGAAAGGCACCGTGTTATTACAGATTGATGTGACGAAGAACAGCCCGCAAGACGTCGCGCTGCTGAAACACCTGCAGGTGCTCGGTCTGCCGACGATCTTGTTCTTCAACGCTGAGGGTCAGGAACAGCCTGAGCGGCGAGTCACCGGCTTTATGGATGCCGCGGCATTCAGCGCCCATTTGCGCGATTGGCAAGCGTGAGCGACACTTTAGGAGGAAAGATGGAGGAGAACACCGTGCTACGTGAAGACGTCCTGGCAGAAGCCATTAAAATTCTTGAAATTGAAGGTATCGCCAACACGTCGCTGGAGATGGTCGCTGAGCGCGTGTCCTGTCCGACGAGCGACCTGAAACGCTTCTGGCCCGATCGCGAAGCGCTGCTGTACGACGCGCTTCGCTATCTGAGCCAGCAGGTGGATGCCTGGCGCCGACAGTTGCTGCTGGACGACACCTTAAGCGCAGAGCAAAAGCTGCTGGCACGCTATGCCGCGCTCACCACCTGCGTTAGTAACCACCGCTACCCCGGCTGTCTGTTTATCGCCGCCTGCACCTTCTATCCCGATCCCCAGCACCCCATTCACCAGCTGGCGGAACAGCAGAAGCAGGCTTCGCTGGCCTATACTCATGAGCTGCTGACTCAGCTGGAGGTGGATGACCCGGAAATGGTCGCTAAACAGATGGAGCTGATCGTCGAGGGCTGCCTGAGCCGTCTGCTGATCAAGCGTAGCCAGACGGATGTGGATACGGCCCGGCGGCTGGCAGAAGATATTCTGCGCTTCGCCCAGTGTCGTATGGGCGGCGCCTTAACCTGATTCTGATATCCTAACCGCCACGTCGCGCCTATAATTTCCCCCTCACTGATTGCTGACAGGGATTGATATGCGCGCGTTCTTCTGGGCTGCCTGGCTGGGGCTGTGCTCCACGCCTCTGCTGGCGGCTCCCCTGCAAGGTTTTTCCTTTGCGCAAAAAGACTGGGAGCTCGCCTGCGATAACACTGGCACCTGCCGGGCGGCGGGTTACGGCGTCCGCATGGGCGAGGTCAGCGTGCTGTTGACCCGCAACGCCGGCAGCGAACAGCACCTCGCCGCCACGGCCACCTTTGCGCAAATCGAGCACGATATCCCCGCCGACTCCACCGCTAGCCTGCTGATCGACGACCGGGATCTTGGCGCGCTGGACGCCCAGGACGACAGCCACTTCCGTCTGGACAGCGATCAGACTGCCGCCCTGCTACAGGCCCTGGCGAATCAGCGCAAAATCGAATTCACCCTGAACGGCCAGCACCTGCCGCTTTCCAGCGCCGGCAGCCGCGAGGTGCTGGGTAAAATGGATGCGTTTCAGCGACGCACTGGCACCGCCGACGCGCTGCTGGATAAAGGCGATGCCGGCGACGATGCCATTTTGCCAGCCACTGCCGCCCCGGAGATTATCGCCGCCCCGGTGATCCATAACGCGCAGCCGGTGGCGCTGAGCATACTTCAGCGTCAGAAGCTGCTGCCCTCCCTGACGCCGCTGCTGAACCAGCGCTGTGACGACTGGCAGAACCCGGCCATCCCGGCGGCAGAGCGCCAGATCACGCTGACCGCGCTGGATAAAACCCATTCTCTGGTGCAGGCGCTCTGCTGGCGAGCGCCCTATAACGACGGCTATGCGCTGTGGCTGGTCGATAACGCCCAGCTGAACAAGCCACGGTTGCTGACCACCGAGGCCTCGAGCTACGCCAACGGCACTATCGTCTTTTTGCACAAAGAACGGGGCATTGCCGACTGCCTAACCGGCGAAACCCGCGTCTGGGACGGTAAAACCTTTACCCCCAGCCTGAAGTACAGCACCGGTATGTGTCGGGAAATCACCCCCGGCGGCACCTGGATGCTGCCGACCTTTGTCAGCCAGGTGATCCCCAGGCAGCAGAAAGAGGCGGATAACCTCGCCCTGCGCACGCTGTATAACGCAGTGCTGAAAGCGCAAAAAAGCGATCCAGAATTGTCGCTGAATAAGGTCGCCGAGCAGTTTCCGTTAACCGGCCATATTACCGACTTCACGCTCACCTACGCCGATGACACCCTGGTTTCGACCAGCAAACCTTCCCCGGATATCAGCGATGACGAGTGGCAGGCGTTTCTGCGCTCCTCGATCAGCGCAGATTCAGAAAACGGTAAAGTCAGCTTTACCCTGATCGATCTCGACGGTGACGGCAAACGCGATCTGATCATCGACAGCTACGTGGGCGGCACCGGGCTCTTCAGCTACACCGGGGTGCTCCGGCGCGGCGATAATGACTTTGCCGCCGTCGACGGCAGCGACAGTGATAACGGCGATGATTTCGATGCCGGGGTGCCCGGCGCCCTCTTTTCTATCAATGGCCGCGGGGCTAACCAATGGAACCACTGGGTCAAAATCAACGGTCAGGTGTATGCCCTGTGGTACAACGGCCAGTTTGGCGAAGATAATCTCTACCTGCTGCGCCCGTTCAGCACTGCGAGCCAGACGCCCGCGGTGACGGTTCGCTATCGCTATACGCTGAACAGCATCCGCTCCCCGGAGAAAGACCAGCCGTTAACCCCACCCCTCAGCGACAGCGATAAAGCGGATCTGCTGCGTTCGCTGGAGGTCATGCAGGGCAGCCTGCTGAAAGACAAACCCGTCAGCGACAACGATGCGCCGATCTGCCCCATCCCACCGGGCACCTCCGCCGACGAGGCGGATAACTACTACAGCGGCGTCGCCATCAACTATATCTATGAGACAGTGGCCTATATTCCGGTCTGGCTGAACGGGAAGTGCTATATCGGCACTATTTTTAGCCACCATGGCGCCTATCGCCACGGCGTGGATGCGGAAATTACGCTGAGCTCCCCGCGCGAGGATGAAGAGGTCATTGGCGATTATATTATCTCCGGGTTGCGCCACGTAATCGCCATTACCAGCGGCTGGAAAACCCGCGAGGGTGATAACGGCATGCAGTGAAGTTAAGCCAAAACGCGCCTTTGAACGCAGAATTGCCGCAAAGATAAGCAATCGATAAGTAATTTAAGAAATTTGGTTGACGGGGTGGGCGGATTACGGTTTAATGCGCCCCGTTGCCCGGATAGCTCAGTCGGTAGAGCAGGGGATTGAAAATCCCCGTGTCCTTGGTTCGATTCCGAGTCCGGGCACCACTATTTAGAGAACCCAGCCTATGGCTGGGTTTTTGCTTTTCTACGATCGGACTCTCCATCGAACTCCGTTCGATTATTCGCCGTACAGCGGCTCACCCCTTCGGGGCCAGCGCGACAAGCGCGCTGTTCAACGCCTGCGGCGTTAGTCCGGGTCCGGGCACCACTATTTAAAGAACCCGCCCAAAAGGCGGGTTTTTGCTTTTCTGCATCCGGACTCTTCATCGAACTCCACTCTATGATCCCCTACCCGGCGGCGCTGCGCTTGCGCGGGCCTACGCTGTTTGAGCCTGCGGGGGGACCCGTAGGCCGGATAAGGCATTTATGCCGCCATCCGGCACAACCGCAGGTACGGCGTCTGATGTGTATCGCCCGGTGGCGCTGTGCTTGCGCGTGCCTACGCTGTTTGAGCCTGCGAAAGGACTCGTTGGCCGGATAAGGCATTTATGCCGCCATCCGGCACAACCGCAGGTACGGCGTCTGATGTGTATCGCCCGGCGGCGCTGCGCTTGCGCGGGCCTACGCTGTTTGAACCTGTGGAGGACCCGTAGGTCGGATAAGGCATTTATGCCGCCATCAGGCACAACCGCGGGTACGCCGTCTGATGTGTATCGCCCGGCGGCGCTGCGCTTGCACGGGCCTACGCTGTTTGAACCTGTGGGGGACCCGTAGGCCGGATAAGACGAAGCCGTCAGGCAAACGCCATGAAGAAAGGGATTACTCGGCGGCCGTTTTCCCTTTGCCGGGCAGCCTGAACGCTTCGCCATAGGGCTTCGCGATACCCATGCGATATTGCGTCTCTTTGGCCGCCTGGTGGAGGTCGGCAAACTCCTCTTTCGGCGCTGGCGGACGTTGCGCCTTTTTCAGACACTGATTACGATGGTGACGGATCCACTCTCTGTCATCATCGTTCAGGCAGCGCTGCATCACCTCAATCCATCTGGATGCCGCCCGACGGTAGAGCCCACTCGCCTCTAACCGTTCAGCAATACTGTCCCTTATTCTCATCCACCTCGCTCCTCTGATGCTTTCACGATATCCCATGGTATTCCGACACCTGGGCCGGAATACCATGGTAGAGTTAATTTATGACAAAACTATTCCTGTGCAGCGCAAGGAATATATTCATTATAATAATCGCTGTGCATAGCAAACCGCATTCGCGGTAATTACTTCCAAAGAGCTCCGGAATTATATGTCGAATGCCGCCATGGATACCGGATGGTATCGACGGTTGTACCTATCAATAGCTATTTAATTTATTATATTTCCGTTATCAAATACCTTGCGATGTCATCTACTCCCTGTACAACCAAGCCTCATGGCGACCTAACGGAGTGCTCCAGCAGTTTATTTCTGAAGATAAATAAGCAGGCTTCATTAAAATTATCTAACCCCAGTCGCTCATAAAGCGCAGTGCGCTTCCGGTAAAGGCTTTTTACCGAGGTATTCAGATTCACCGCCACCTCCTCCATGGTCATACCCGCCCCAAGCAAACGTAGCATTAACTGTTCAGACAAACTTAAGCGCAGATCGTCAAACCACTCTTTGGTCAGCCGCTTGCTCTTCATCTCCAGAAAAAGCCCAAATAATGTCGCCATATCGGCGGGTGATAATGACATGTTTAAAAACGATTTCAGACTCAGTAAATGCTCTTCCCGATGGCGCATATCGAGGACGATACAACATATTCGCTTTCTGGATTGTGCCGCCTCCATCACCAGGTAATCGTAATGACAAAGCGGCGAACGGCTATCAACCAGCAGAGAGACCTCATCAACCTCATTATCTAAAATCGTTTTTCCGCTAGAATCTAACTGAATGATATCAGGAAAGAAATTCTTAACCCCTTGAAAAAGATAGTAATCCTGAGTAACCAATATCATTGAAGTTGCCACAAATCGTCCCTTTAACATTTAATCAACAAATTCTCGTCAACCAGACGTTTTCCTTCCCCCTTTGGACGCTTCGCATGGCGGTAAAAATAACGAGACCTGTGATTTATCATTAGCGCGGCATCTGACTCTGGCTGTGAAAACCCTCCTTGCGTTCTGATGGAAAATAAACGGATTAATTATAAATAAAAAAAATCCACAGAAAAGATGCTTTTTTTGGCATTAAGAATTTTTGTCAGAAATCATCTTAAATATCCAGTAAAAACCACCAACCTCTTCACAATATAAGCAGCACATCAATTTTGAAACAAAATTCCAACCCTCTCTCTTTTTTATTTATTTCAGTAAGTTAAAGAAACCAACTTCAACAACGCCGCTCGAATTAAGTCGATTTTACAGAATTATCTTAAAACGCAGCTCATCATTTATCCATATTTATCCGCTGCCGTATCGGGTATAAATTATCCATTCAATTATCAACAGGAGATATGTTTATTAGTTTGCAATAAGTCATTCACCCGCAGTGCCAGTCAGCTAAATGGGACCATCCTCATCCTTTAACTCACCGTCAAAGGACGGTCGTGTTGTGCAATGGATTCTTGATGAACATATGGCAAATAGAAATGGAAAGATCACCTTATTCAAATACGTTATTGTTTAATCGCAACACGAAACTCTCGCTTTCAATCGGCTTGCTTTTGCTCTTCCCGGCGCTGGTTCAGGGAGCAGATTCGCTCTATGACCAGCAGATCCTGCAAGCGCGTCAAGGCCAGTACGCCCCCTTTCTCTCTTATCTTCAGCAGTACCAGCTGCGGCATGCCTTAACCCCTTCTCAGGTGGCGGACTGGCTGCAGGTAGCTCTCTGGGCCGGCCAGGACGATGAAGTGGTGAAAGTCTGGCGACGCTACCAGGTCTATATGCCGCTTCCCGCACGCGGTACTGCCGCGGCGGCACAGGCCCTGCGTAACCAGAAACAGTGGCAAGCCTCGCTCACCCTCTGGCAGCAGGCTCTCAGCCAGGCCCCTGACAGTGACGATTATCGTATCGGCTATATCAAAACGCTGGCCGATGCCCGCAAGGACGGCGAGGCGCTCAGCGAAGCGCGTCGCCTGGTAGCGGAGCAGGCGAGCGTTGCCCACCTGCAGACGCTCTCTTATGTCTACCTGCGGCTTGGCAAAAGCTGGGACCAGCTGTTGGTGGACACGCAGATCCTCGATCGTGAGCCGCAAAACAAAGCCGCGCTGGCCAGCCTGATGGCGACCCTGACCCGCAACCGGATCGATTCCCCTGCTCTCGGCCTGGCGAATAGCGTCGAACTGACGCCTGCGGAAAAGCGCAATCTGCAGTTGAACGCCGCCGCCGAACTGGTGCGCCTTGCCGATACCCCTTCCCGCGAAGAAAACGCGCGTTACGCGCTGGCCCGCACGGCCCTGGCGCAATACGACGCGATGATTGCCGCCTGGCACCCCGACCCACAGGCTGCGCCCGACATCATCCGGGCGCGCATTGATCGTCTGGGTGCGCTGTACGCCAATGCAGATTACGCGCAGGTCATCCGTGAATACCAAAATCTCATCGCGCAGCAGCAGACCGTTCCCGACTGGGCCATCGGCTGGGTCATCTCCTCTTATATCGCCCTTAAGCAAATTGAGCCTGCGCTGACGCTTATTCACCAGCATCCCTCGTGGCTGACAAGCCAACAGAATGAGGAACACGAGCTTTTCTACGCCCTGCTGGACACCGGTCAGTACCCGGCGGCGCAACAGTATGTCGCCCGCTTCACCCGGAATGCACCCTACATCCGTCGTCTCTACGGTTCGCCGACGCCGCAGCCGAATGACGACTGGCTCACTGCACAGTCGCTTAACGTGCACTATTTAGCGGCCACCAACGCCCTGCCGCAGGCCGAAGCCCGGATGCAGCGCCTGGCGGCAACGGCCCCCGGCAATCAGGGCCTGCAGATAGATTATGCCGCCCTTCTGCAGGACAGAGGGCTACCGCGAGCCGCCGAAAGCCAGCTAAAAGCAGCGGAATCTCTGGAACCCGCCAGCCTGCAGCTGGAGCGCCAGCAGGCCTGGGTCGCCCTCGATCTGCAGGAGTGGCGGCAAATGGATCTGCTGACTGACGACGTCGTCGCCCGCTCGCCACGGGATCTGAATACCCAGCGCCTGGCCAGAGCGCGCGAGGTCCATCATCTTTCCGACCTTCGCCTGAGCGTTGGCAAAGGGCTGCACTCCGACAACCCGGTGAGCGGCACCCACGACCTCAGTTTTGAGACGGCGATCTACAGCCCGCCGCTAGCCGACAGCTGGCGGTTGTTCGGCGGGCACCGCTTCGCTGAAGGCAATTTTGAAGAGGGGAAAGGCAGCCGTCGCCAGCTGTTCGCCGGCGTTGAATGGCGCCCGCGCGACTACTGGGGCGAGCTTGAACTCTCCAGCGTCAATTTTCACGGCGAGAACAAGCCCGGCGTCCGCCTTTCCGCCGCCCACGACGTCAGCGATCGCTGGCAGCTGGGCGGCGAACTGGAGCGGATTTCGCAGCAGACTCCGCTGCGCGCGTTACGCAACGGCGTCAGCGCCAACCGCGGCGAAGGCTGGCTGCGCTGGTATCAAAACGAACGCCGGGAATACCGCGTCAGCGTGGCCGCCAGCCGGTTTACCGATCGCAACCGCCGCCAGGAGTACACCCTCTCCGGTAAAGAGCGCCTCTGGCAGACGCCGTGGTTAACGCTGGATCTGCAGCCCGGTCTGTCGGCCAGCGCCAATAGCCGCACCGACACCGCCTACTACAGTCCGGCACGGGACCTCGCCGCCACCGCGGCGCTGGCCGTCGATCACACGCTTTACCAGCGCTATGACACCGTCTGGAGCCAGCAGCTGCTCGCCGGCGGCGGCAGCTACTGGCAAAAAAATCACGCCGCCGGGGCGATCACGGTGCTGGGTTATGGGCAGCGCCTGCGCTGGAACAACGTCGTCGACACCGGGGTGATGCTGAACTGGGACAAACGCCCCTACGACGGTAAACGCGAAAACAACCTCGCCATCACTCTTGATGCAAATATACGGTTTTAAGGATGACCATGCTGAACACGACCCTGCGCAACGGCCTGATGCTTCTCGTCTGGCTGTGCCTTATCTTCAGCGTGCGTGCTGAGGAAGTCCCCTTCCTCGCCCCGCAGCAGCGCCCCCAACCGGAGGCCAATCAACCCTGGCCGGCGGATCGCTTTCTGGTGCTGGCCTACCATGACGTCGAAGACGATGCCGCCGACCAGCGTTATCTTTCAGTGCGCACCAGTGCGCTCAACGAGCAGATCGCCTGGCTGCTGCATCACGGGTACCATGCGGTGAGCGTCCAGGACATTCTCGATGCACACCATGGCGTTAAGCCGCTGCCGGCCAAGGCTTTTCTTCTCAGCTTCGACGATGGCTATAGCAGCTTTTACACCCGCGTCTGGCCGCTACTTAAAGCCTGGAATGTTCCGGCGCTGTGGGCGCCGGTGGGCAGCTGGGTGGACACTCCCGCTGGCCAGCCCGTTAATTTTGGCGGCCTGATGACGCCGCGCGAGCGCTTCGCTACCTGGGAGATGGTGCGCGAGCTCAGCCGCTCGCCGCTGGTGGAGATCGGCGCGCACACCTGGGCCTCGCACTACGGTCTGCCGGCCAATCCGCAGGGCAGCCGCGAGCCCGCCGCCGCCAACCGCGGCTGGGATAAAACCACCGGCCGCTATGAAAGCGACGCGCAGTTTACCCGGCGCATGGCCGATGACGTGCAGAAAGTGACGGCGAAAATCCACGAGGTCGCCGGGAAAGCGCCGCGCGCCTGGGTGTGGCCCTATGGCGCCGCCAGCGGCAGCACCCTGGCTATCGCCAAACAGCAGGGGTATCAGCTGGCGTTTACGCTGAACGACGGCCTGGGCAATGTGAAAGATCTGGACAATATTCCGCGCATGCTGATCGCCGGTAACCCGTCGATCAAGGCCTTTGCCAACGCCGTAACCCAGATTCAGGAAGCCGATCCTGTTCGGGTGATGCATGTGGATCTGGACTATGTCTATGACCCCAATCCCGTCCAGCAGGCGAAAAATATCGATAAGCTGGTGCAGCGCGTCTATGACATGAAAATCAGCCATGTCTTTCTGCAGGCCTTTTCCGACCCGCAAGGCGACGGCACGGTCAAGTCGCTCTATTTCCCCAACCGCTGGCTGCCGATGCGCGCCGACCTGTTTAACTTCGTCTCCTGGCAGTTGCAGACCCGCGGCGGGGTGAAGGTCTATGCCTGGATGCCGGTGCTGGCCTTCGATCTCTCGTCCGATCTGCCGCGCGTTCAGCGCTGGGATCCGCAAACCGGGAAGGCGTTACTTGCCCGCCAGCCGTACGTTCGCCTGTCGCCCTGGGATCCCCGGGTTCGCCAGCAGATCACCGACATCTACGAAGATCTGGCCCGGCACGCCAGCTTCAGCGGGATTCTGTTTCACGATGACGCCGTGCTGACCGATTTTGAAGACGTGAGCCCGGAGGCGGTCGCCGCCTGGCGGCAGACGGGTCTGGGGCACGATGCCGGCCCGGTTCCCCAACGTCCGCAAGAGCGCCAGGCATGGATGCGTTTCAAAAGCCAAACCCTGACCCGCTTCACTCTGGATCTACGCCAGGCGGTGCAGGCCATCCGCGGCCCGCAGGTGAAAACGGCGCGTAATCTCTTCGCCCTGCCGATCCTGGAGCCGCAGAGCGAAGCCTGGTTCGCGCAGAATCTGGATGACTTCCTTGCCGCCTATGACTGGACGGTACCCATGGCAATGCCGCTGATGGAGTCCGTACCGATTGACGCCAGCCAGGCCTGGCTGACGCGGCTGGTCCAGGCCGTCGCCAGCCACCCGGGAGCGCTGAAGAAAAGCATCTTTGAACTGCAGGCCCGAGACTGGAACCGACGCCAGCAAAACGCCATTCCCGACCAGCAGCTGGCGGACTGGATGCGTTTGCTGCGGCTGAACGGCGTCAAAAACTACGGCTACTACCCTGACGATTTTATTAACAACCAGCCTGATATCTCCCGTATCAGGCCGCAATTTTCTTCCTGGTGGTACCCTGACCATGACTGATCGCATTATCGCATTGTGCATTTTATGCCTCGTATTCGGGCTGCCGTTAGGCGTCGCAGCGGTATTTACCGGCGAGCTTATCCTCGACTTTGTCTTCTTCTGGCCGCTGTTTATGTCAGTGCTGTGGATCACCGGGGGCCTTTATTTCTGGTTTCAGCTGGAACGCCACTGGCCGTGGGGGGAGGATACCCCGCCGCCGACGCTGCCGGGCAATCCGCTGATTTCGATCCTGATCCCTTGTTTTAACGAGGAGAAAAACGCTCGGGAAACCATCAGCGCGGCGCTGGCCCAGCGTTACGCCAATCTCGAAGTGATCGCCATTAACGACGGCTCTTCGGACAACACCGCCCAGGTGCTCCAGCAGCTGGCGCAGGAGGAGCCGAGGCTGCGGGTGATCCACCTTGCCGCCAATCAGGGAAAAGCGGTAGCGCTCAAAGCAGGCGCCGCCGCCGCCCGCGGCGATCTGCTGGTCTGCATCGATGGCGACGCCCTGCTGGACCGGGATACCGCGGCCTGGCTGGTCGCGCCGTTGATCCACTATCCGCACGTCGGGGCGGTCACCGGCAATCCGCGGATCCGCACCCGATCCACGCTGATCGGCCGCATTCAGGTGGGTGAGTTCTCGTCGATCATTGGGCTTATCAAGCGGACGCAGCGGATCTATGGCCGGGTCTTTACCGTCTCCGGTGTGATTGCCGCCTTCCGGCGCCAGGCGCTGGCGGACGTCGGCTACTGGAGCCCGGATATGATCACCGAAGATATTGATATCAGCTGGAAGCTTCAGCTCCGCCACTGGGACATCTTTTTCGAGCCGCGGGCGCTGTGCTGGATCCTGATGCCGGAGACCCTCAAAGGGTTATGGAAGCAGCGTCTGCGCTGGGCGCAGGGCGGCGCGGAGGTTTTTCTGGTCAACCTCCGTCGCCTGTTTCACTGGGAGCATCATCGGATGTGGCCGCTGTTTCTGGAGTATGCCTGCTCCACGCTGTGGGCCTTTGCCTACGCGGTTACCATTCTGCTGTTTATCCTCAGCCGCCTGATGCCGCTGCCTGACAATCTGGCGGTGCACAGCCTGTTTCCGCCGGAGTTCACCGGCATGCTGCTTGGCGTGATGTGCCTGCTGCAGTTCGTCGCCAGTCTGTATATCGAGCGACGCTACGAGAAAAAAGTCGCCAAATCACTGTTCTGGGTGATCTGGTTCCCGATGGTCTACTGGATGATCGGCCTGCTGACCACGCTGGTCGCTTTTCCGAAAGTGATGGTGAAACGTCAACGTTCCCGCGCGCGCTGGGTGAGTCCGGACCGGGGAAAAGGAAGCCTGTGATGAATGAAAATACGCTCATCTTAACCGAACACCGTGTGCTGCCCCGGCTGGTCGACGCCGGTTTAACGCTGCTGGCCTGGCTCGGTTTTCTGTTCTTTCTGTACGCCAATTTGCTGATGCAGTTCATCGCGCCGCCCTCTCCGCGCTGGGAGTCGCTGATGGCTTCACTGAATACGGCGCTGGTGTATCTGCTGATTGCCGCACTGAACGGCTGGCTGTTGATCCTCTGGTATCATTACAACCGGCGCCGCGCTCGCACCCGGCATCATACCGCGGTGCTCACCCTGCGACATGATGAGCTGGCGAGCAGCTTTAACGTTGCGCCGCAAATTATCTCGGAGATGAGCCGCTATAATTTGCTCACCGTTTACCACGATCAAATCGGGCAGATTATTGATTTAAAAAGCCACGCGTTACCGCCGCCGCAGGAAGAGAGCGAGCGCGCATGAGAGCAAGGCCGCCGTCGGCGGCCTGTATGGGTTACGACGCCGTGGATCAGCCGCCGGCTTTTTTGATGGCGGCTTCCAGCGAAGCCTGATCCGCCAGCCCCGGGAAGACGGTGATGCTGGCTTCCGTGGCGCCGGTGGTCGGCATCACGATCACGCCCGGCGTACCGCTCAGACCAATCTCCTGCGCCAGATCGTTAATGCTCTGCAGCACCGGTTCGACGTCGGTGGCCTTCTTCGCATCAAAGCCGGCTTTCTTCGCCTGCTGCTGGATATCCGCCGTCGTCAGCTTACCTTCGTTATGGCCGGTAGCGTAAATCCCGTTATGGTAGGCCAGATAGGCATCCGCCCCTTTCTGCTGATAGATCTGCAGGCCGGTTTTTGCCGCCTCCAGCGAGCTTTCCCAGCGGCCGCCGAAAATCGGCCACTCTTTAAAGGCGAAGCGGGTCTGCGGGTGCGCTTTAATCACCTGCTCCATCACCGGCGCCAGACGGCTGCAGTACACGCACTGGTAGTCGAAGAATTCGATCACCGTGACTTTGCCGTTGGCCGGGCCGTAGGTCGGGGTATTTTTATCCTGGGTCAATACAGCCGCGTTTTTCAGCACTGCCTGAGTGGCCGCGCTGGCCTGCTGTTCAGCCTGTATTTGCTGCAATTTCTGGCTCGCCTGCAGGAGGACTTCCGGGTGGGCGACCAGGTAGTCGGCGGCGATTTTGCCGATTTTCGCCTCCTGTTCCGGGGTGAAAGTCGCCGGCGCGTCAGCGGCAGAGGCCATCGCCGGCAGTAAGACAGCGCTCAGCAGGGCGACAGAGAGGTATTTCTTGTGGCCAGACATAGTGGGGATCCTTGCGATAAGTGAACGGCAGGTGAGTCTGAGTGACAAAATATCACCCTTTTTCGCCGAAGCCTTGCCCAACGGCGCGTTGATTCGTAACTTTATTTTTCAGGCACGCTTTTCCCGCGCGACGGCGTGGGTCTGCGTCAGTGGTCAATGCGCCCCAGGCGGAGTACCCTGCGCAGCGGTTTTTCTTGCTCTTTTTTCAGGTGGTTTCTCTCGAAATGAATGCGTTATTCCAACAATGGGACATGGCGGTGATTATGCTGCAGATTGTCGCCATCGATTTACTGCTGGGCGGCGATAACGCCGTGGTGATAGCCATGGCTTGCCGCAAACTGCCGCCACAAAAGCGCACCAAAGCGATCATCATCGGTACCGTGGGGGCGATCCTGGCGCGCGTGCTGCTGCTGGCGCTCGCCCTGTATCTCCTGTCGCTGCCGTGGCTGAAAATAGTCGGCGCGTTGCTCCTGCTGTGGATTGGTATGAAGCTGGTGAGTAATGAGGAAGAAGAGAGCGAGGTCGGCAGCTCCGCGAGCCTGTGGCGCACCGCGATCACCATCACCGTCGCCGATGTGATCATGTCGCTGGATAATGTGTTGGCGGTCGCTGCGGCGGGGAAAGGGCACATTGCGCTGGTCGCCCTCGGCGTGGCGATCAGCATTCCGATTATCGTCGCGGGCAGTAAACTGGTCCTGGTCCTGCTCACCCGCTTTCCCGCCGTGGTGCTGTTGGGCGGAATGCTCATCGGCTGGATTGCCGGCTCAATGCTGGTCAGCGATCCCACCATTCAGCAACTGTTTCCCGCCGCCGGGGACGGCACCGCGCGCGTGGCTGGCGCCGTCGGCGCGCTGCTGGTGCTGTTTGAAGGATGGCGCCGCCGCCCACGGCCGCAGGCGAAAGAGTAGCCTCGCCCACGACGCCGCCGACCCCGACGGCGTCAAGTTTCCGCCACTTTTCTTCCCCTTCAGGGCGCATTTGCCCTACGCTTTATACTGACGCCTGTTCCAGGGAATATGTAACCACCGCACTGAGCATAGATGAGATAAAATCATGGAATTGAAGGATTATTATGCCATTCTCGGGGTGCAACCAACCGACGATCTGAAAACTATCAAGACCGCCTACCGCCGCCTGGCGCGCAAATATCACCCCGACGTCAGTAAAGAAAGCGATGCCGAAGCCAAATTCAAGGATCTCGCCGAAGCCTGGGAAGTCCTGAAAGATGAGCAGCGGCGCGCCGAATACGATCAGCTCTGGCAGCATCGCAACGATCCCGGCTTCGGTCGCCAGCAGCAGACACACGAGCAGAGCTACAGCCAGCAAGATTTCGACGACATATTCTCCTCCATGTTTGGCCAGCAGGCGCATCAGCGTCGCCGTCAGCATGCCGCACGCGGCCACGATCTGGAGATCGAAGTGGCGGTGTTCCTTGAAGAGACGCTGGCCGAGCAGACGCGCACCATCAGCTATAACCTGCCGGTGTACAACGTGTTTGGCATGATCGAAAGTGAAACGCCGAAAACGCTGAATGTGAAGATCCCCGCCGGGGTAGTCGATGGTCAGCGTATCCGTCTGAAAGGCCAGGGAACGCCGGGCGAAAACGGCGGCCCGAACGGCGATCTGTGGCTGGTTATCCACATCGCCCCGCATCCGCTGTTCGATATTGTCGGCCATAACCTGGAGATCGTCCTGCCGCTGGCGCCATGGGAGGCCGCGCTGGGTGCGAAAGTCACGGTGCCCACCCTGAAAGAGAGCATTCTGCTGACGGTGCCGCCGGGCAGTCAGGCAGGGCAGCGACTGCGTATCAAGGGCAAAGGGCTGGTGAGCAAAACCCACACTGGCGATTTGTTCGCCGTCATCAAAATTGTCATGCCGCCAAAACCAGATGAAAAAGCGCGTGAGCTCTGGCAACAATTGGCCGCCGCCGAAGCCAGCTTCGATCCGCGTAAGACATGGGGGAAAGCCTGATGGCTACAGTAACAGTGACGTTTACCATTACCGAATTGTGCCTGCGTACCGGGGTATCGGAAGAGGAGCTGACGGAGATCGTCGGCTTGGGGATGATTGAACCGCACCAGCCGCAGGCGGAAACCTGGCTATTCGACGACAGCGCGGTGACGATTGTCCATCGCGCGGTGCGCCTGCGTAACGAGCTGGAGCTGGACTGGCCGGGGATCGCGGTGGCGCTGACCCTGCTGGATGAAAACGCGCGGCTGACTCGCGAAAATCGCCTGCTGCAGCAGCGCCTGGCCCGCTTCCTCGCCCACGGATAGGGCGATATCCCGGGTGGCAGCGTTCCGCCTTCGTGCCGGATGGCGGCTACGCCTTATCCGGCCTACAAACTAAGCACAGCGCAAGCCGGGGAATTTCCCGGGTCGCGGCGTTCCGCCTTACCCGGGCTACCGGACTGGGCCCACCATTGCACTGGATCCGTAGGCCCGCGCAAGCGTAGCGCCGCCGGGCATGGCCACAGCCAGGGAGCCGCCTGTATGCCGGGTGGCGGCTACGCCTTATCCGGCCTACAAACTAAGCGGAATTTCCCGGGTCGCGGCGTTCCGCCTTACCCGGGGCTACCGGACAGTGCAAACAGTAGCCCGGCTAAGCGCAGCGCAAGCCGGGGAGTTTCCCGGATAGCGCAAACCGGGAATAGCGCTTAATCCGGTAACGAACCGGCGAGATTACGCGCGGAGACGCTCTCGCTGACCGGCGCGGGCGGCTCCGGCGCCTTAGCTGGAGCCGCCGCTGGCGCAGCTGCCGGGGCGGAAGAGGCCGGCTGGATCTCAAGGAACGAAGCCAGCATCTTACGCAGCGTTTCCGGTTTAGTATCTTCCGCCAGCAGCGCCGCCAGCATCGACGGCAAGCGGCTATCAACTTCCCCTAACGCCAGCCCCGCCAGCAGCGCCGTACGCGACATATCGCCGCGGTCGCCACGGTGATGGGCCTCAATTTTTGCGTCCGCGAAGCGCTCGCTGGCGCTGATATCCGGGCGCAGGTAAATCAGCACTTTTCTGCGATCCAGAGTCATAGACGCTCCTTAGCCAATAATTTTCAGACCACGCACCAGGGCAAACTGCGGCTCTTCAGCCACCACGAAACGGTCCTCGCGCAGCCCCATACGTTCACGAATCGCATCGGCCACCAGCGGCGCGCCGCCGCCAATCACGATGGCGTGCGAATAGCCTTTAAAGCTATCAATCGCCGTCAGGACGCGGGTGGTCAGACGTTCAATGCTGTTATTGATCACCTTCTTCACCTCAGATACCGCATCCGGATCGTTGATGTTGTCGGTCAGGTATTCTTCGTCGTGGCGGTTGATGATTATCTGGTCAACGTTATAGCTGGAAGTGTCGGTATTCGCCCGGGCCAGCGCCAGCTTAACGGCATCGGTCACCAGCGATACACCCAGCTTCGGATCGCCGTAAATGCGCGAAACCGAGGTCATCTGCCCGGCGACCATTGAAATATCCAGCGTGGTGCCGCCGAGGTCGATAATCAGCACCGAATGCGACGGTTTCAGTTCATCGCACAGGCTGATCCCCGCCGGAATGGATTCCGGACGCACGGTAACTTTCGTGATATTGAACACCACGCCTTTGTTCAGTTTAACGTCGCGCAGCAGGCTCTTTTTCTTGCGCTCAATATTGTCGAGGCGATATTGCGCATCTTCGTCGTAAAATTCGGTCAGCGGCAGGGTGACCACAATCTCGACATCCTGCGGCTCAAGACCGCTGGTCAGCAGCGCGTGATGGACAGCGATGGAGTTCAACGGGCTATATTGCCAGTCAATGTTATTGGTGGGGAGCGCATCGGGGGTGATCAGGTCGAAAGAGTACTTTTCATCATCCACGGTGTAGTTAAAGGGCTTCCCGGAACCGAAGGTGGCAGACCAGCCGCGTTTGAAACTGTTGGGGCTGATATGGGTGAAAGTTTCGCCATCTTGCTCCCACAGCATTTTGATATTGGTTGAACCATCATCGATAAAAATGCGCATCGCATTGCTCCATCACTGAGACAAATAAGAGAAAAATGTAAGACCCAAAAAGAGTAGCAAGAGTTAAAAAGCCGCGCAAGAGCACGAAAAAGAGACAATTCCGAGTTTTATTTGAGAACAAATGGAGAAGAAAACAATTCAATGCGCCCTGAAAGAGAAATAAAGGAGACAAAATAGAGAAATAAAGTTTCTCTCTTTCTGTCTGTTTCAGACACTGTTCTTGTACAAAAAGAGAGCATCCCTCCCCTCTTTCCTCAGCGGTTTTCGCACGCTTTTTACACCTGGTTGGGTACCACAATCGGCCGTTCCGGCTCAGCGACATTTTCCGGTACCCGGCGATATTTATCCAGCAGGTGAATCTGAATACGGCGCAACATATCGCCATTCAGCTTGTAATAACGGAAATAGAGAAACAGCGTCAGGGCGAAAAAGAGCGTCGGCAGCGCAATCATAATCGCCTGCATCCCCAGCAGCGTGTGAGATGACTGCACAACATTCGGCACGTAGCCGATGATACCGAGCACGATGGCAATAAACCAGGCCGCAAACGCCGAGCCCGCTTTCACCACCAGCGTCTGTACCGAGTAGGCGATGCTTTCGCAGCGGATATTCATCGTATATTCGCCGTAGTCGACGGTATCGGCCACCATAATAACCTGCAGCACCCAGAACAGCGCGGTGCCGATATTCAACAGCACCCCGGCCAGCGAAATCAGCGCGATGTTGTAAACGCCGCTCAGCGCCATCAGCAACAGCACGCCGCAGCCCAGCACGGGCATGATCGAAGCACCCGCCCACAGAATGCGCCGCGACAGCCCTTTCACCAGTCGTGGGAACAGGATCAGCGTCAGCAAATTCGCCGCCCCCGCGTAGGACATGTAATACGGGAACATCTCCGCGCTGCCAATCACGTAGGTAAAGTAGTAAATGGCAAAGCCAGCGATAATGTTCGCCGCCGTGTTATAGGCCAGCGCCATGCCTAACAGGCAGGCCAGCTGATCGTTTTTATAGATGAGCGCCACCATCTGGCGCAGTGAAAGATGGCTGGAATCCTCGCTCACGCCGCTATCCGAGGAGTAAACCTCATGCACGTTACGCAGGGTGACCAGGGTGGAAATCACAAAGAAGGCAATCAGCACCAGGGTAAACATCTGGAAACCGAAACCGCGGTCGGCGCCGCCCACGGCGCTGACAAACGGCAGCGTGACGCCGGCCGTCACAAACCCAGCAAGGCTGGCGAAAAAGCGCGGGTAAGGCACCAGTTGTTCACGTTCACGTTTATCGAGGGTAATGGTCGGCACCAGCGACCAAAACGGCACATCCATGATGGTGTAGGTGAAGCCCCACAGCAGGTAGGTTAGCCACACCCACGCCAGTAGGGCCCCGCCGCTGAAGTGATGGGCGCTGAACAGCATATACAGCACCACCGAGTTGGTTATCGTGCCGATCAGGATCCACGGTTTAAACTTCCCCCATCGCGATCGCGTACAGTTGACGATCCATCCCATGATCGGATCGGCTATCGCATCGAGGATCCTTGCCACCAGGAACAAGGTGCCAACCACCCCAACCGACAGGCCAACAATATCGGTGTAGTAATACATCAGATACATGTAGACGATACCGATAGCGAAATCTTTACCAAAGGCACCAAATCCGTAGCTGAGCTTTGTTGTCATTGAAATACTCATAGGGTCCAGGTCGCTGTCGCCAGCGCCTCCTTCAGCGTTTGATAGAGCGTGACAGGCACCGCCGGGTTCGTTGCCCCCGGCGGCATGAGAGGATTAACGGTGCAGCCAGGCCGGCAGCCAGTCGCCGTGGCTGGCGATCAGATCGTCCACCAGCGCGTAGATCTCTTCGATCCCCAGCACCGCGGCGGTGTGCGGATCCATCATCGTGGCGTAATAGACGTAATCGCGATTTTCAGTGAGGATCGCCTGCGTCAGCAGCGTCTGCACGTTGATATTGGTCTGCATCAGCGCCGCCAGATGCGCCGGCAGCTCGCCCACTTTCGTCGGCTGAATACCGTTGGCGTCCACCAGGCAAGCCACTTCCACGCAGCAACCCTGCGGCAGGTTGTCGATGAGATCATCGTTGCGCACATTGCCGTACACCACGCTTGGCTCGCCGGTCCAGATGGCGTTCATGATGGTGCTGGCATACTCGCGGGATGGTTTCACCTCGATGCGCTCGCCGCGCTGATAGCTCTCCAGCTCCTGATGCCAGTTGGCCAGTTGCTCGACGCAGCGTTTCGGGTATTCATCCAGCGGCACTTTATAGCGAGCAATAAGGTCATCGCGGCCCGGCTTGATAAACCATGGCGTATATTCCGCGAAATGCTCCGACGATTCGGTGACAAAGTAGCCCAGCTTTTTGAACATTTCGTAGCGGACGATGTTTTCGCAACGCGGGTTGCCGTGCAGGTTAGGCTTCGGCGCCCGGCCCTCGGCGTAGGCCTGCAGCAGGTCGGGATAGAGACTGCCGTAGCTGCCATCCGCGAGCTTTTTCTCCAGCGACAGATAGAACGCCATATGGTTGATTCCCGCGCAGCGGTAGCGTAAATCCGCCGGATCGAGATCGAGGTCGCGCGCCAGCTCTTCCGCCGTCCCCTGTACCGAATGGCAGAGGCCAACCTGCTTGATATGCGGGTAGCGGGCGTACATGGCCCAGGTATTCATCGCCATCGGGTTGACGTAGTTAAGCAGGGTGGCGTCCGGGCAGACCTCGGTCATATCGTCGCAGATAGCCCACAGGTGCGGGATGGTGCGCAGCGCGCGCATAATGCCTCCCGGCCCCAGCGTATCGGCAATGGTCTGCTCCAGGCCGTGGCGCTTGCAGACGGTAAAATCGGTGACCGTACAGGGCTCATAGCCGCCAATCTGGAAAGCGACCACAACGAAATCGGCACCCTGCAGGGCGGTTTTACGATCGCGATGGCAGCTGATTTCGCCGTTCGCGCCCACCGAATCCATCAGCTTGCGCACCACGATATGCGACTCTTCCAGCCGGGTTTCATCGATATCCATCAGCGCGATATGCGCCGATTTCAGCGCCGGGCGCTGGAAAACATCACCGAGAATATTTTTGACGAACACCGTCGAACCGGCGCCGATAAAAGTAATTTTTGGGGCGGTCATCACGCACTCTCCATCAGGTCATTGAACACTTGCAGAGTGGCACGTCGTTCAGCGTTACGCTGCCCTGTTCCCGCCGGAGCATTCCCGGAAACTCAGATCGGCCATTAAGCGCCACAAAATCTGAGTTTTTGGCAATAGATCGACTTAAAAGGAGAGAAAACGGGCCGGTTATTCCGCTAAGCTGTAGTCAGTTCTGGCGAAAAATGCAGCCACTCTGACAATCCAGGAATAGGTTAATCATGGAACACCGCTTTACTTCCCTGCCCCCCGATCCCTTTATGTGCAGCAGCGACGAAAAGCAGAGCCGCAGCCCTCTGGCGCTCTACTCCGAGTATCAGCGTATGGATATCGAACTGCGCCCGCCGCACGCCATGCCCACCAGCCACTGGCACGGCCAGGTGGAGGTCAACGTGCCGTTCGACGGCGATGTAGAGTATTTGATTAATAACGAAGTGGTGCGCATTGAGAAAGGCTATATCACCCTGTTCTGGGCCTGTACGCCGCATCAGCTGACCCGCCCCGGCGATTGCCAGCAGATGGCGATATTCAACCTGCCGATGCATCTGTTTCTCTCATGGCCGCTGGACCGGGAGCTTATCAACCACGTCACCCATGGAATGGTAATTAAGTCCCTCGCCGCGCAGCAGTTAAGCGCCTTTGAAGTGCGCCGCTGGCAGCAGGAGCTGAACCACGACAATGAACAGATTCGCCAGCTGGCGATCGATGAAATCGCCCTGATGCTCAAGCGGCTGAGCCTCTCCGGCTGGCAGCCGATTCTGGTCAACAAAACCTCGCGCACCCACAAGAACAGCGTCTCGCGCCACGCGCAGTTTTATGTCAGCCAGATGCTGGAGTTTATCGCCGCCCACTACGACCAGGCGCTGACCGTCAATGCCGTTGCCGAGCACGTGAAGCTCAACCCGAACTACGCGATGGGGGTCTTTCAGCGGGTGATGCAGCAGACCATGAAGCAGTATATTACCGCCATGCGTATCAATCATGTGCGGGCGCTGCTGAGCGATACCGACAAGACCATCCTGGATATTGCCCTTACCGCCGGGTTCCGCTCCAGCAGCCGCTTCTACAGCACCTTTACCCGCTACGTGGGCATGCCGCCGCAGCAGTACCGTAAACTTAGCCAGCAGCGACGTCACGGTCTGGCCTTGCCGGAGGCATAAAAAATGCCGCCGGGGTCTCCCCAGGCGGCATGATTAACAGTGAAAACGGTTAGTCGTTGATACGCGGATGCTGCTGCACCAGACGCGACCGTTTTGCCTGCAGATCGGCGATCTCCTGATCGATATCTTCGATTTTTTGTTCGATGTTATCGTAGTGCTCGCCAAGAATTTCTTTCGCTTCCTGGATATCCGACGCCGCCGGGGTCGCCCCTTTCAGCGGGCGGTTAGCCGTCTCTTTCATCGACAGACCCGTCGCCATCCCCACCACCGCGATGACCATCAGGTAGTACGCCGGCATCATCAGGTTCTGAGTGGTTTCCACCAGCCACGCTGCCAGGGTTGGCGTCAGACCAGCAACCAGCACCGAGATGTTAAAGGCGCTGGCCAGGGCGCTGAAGCGGATGTGCGTCGGGAACATCGCCGGCAACGAGGAGGCCATCACCCCGATAAAGCAGTTCAGCACGACCGCCAGCAGCAGCAGACCAGCGAAAATCAGGCCAATCACGTTGCTGTTAATCATAATGAAGGCCGGGATCGCCAGGGCAAACAGCGCCACGCTACCAATCAGGATGAACGGACGACGGCCAAAGCGGTCGCTGAGCATACCGATAACCGGCTGCACAAACAGCATCCCGACCATGATGGCGATGATGATCAGCACCCCATGATCTTCCGAGTAGTGCAGGTTATGCGACAGGTAGCTCGGCATATAGGTCAGCAGCATGTAATAGGTCACGTTGGTGGAAATCACCAGACCAATACAGGTCAGCAGGCTACGCCAGTGCTTGGTGGCAATCTCTTTAAAAGAGACCTTCGGCCCGTCCTGCAGTCCTTCACGGTCGCCCTGCTCCATGGTGTCCACATGCTGCTGGAACGCCGGGGTCTCTTCCAGCGCATGGCGCAGATAGAGACCGATGATGCCTAACGGCAGCGCCAGGAAGAACGGGATACGCCAACCCCAGTCGAGAAAGTTCTGTTCCCCCACCACGCTGGAGATGAGAACCACCACGCCGGCCCCCATCACAAACCCGGCGATGGAGCCAAAGTCCAGCCAGCTGCCCATAAAGCCGCGTTTACGGTCAGGAGAATATTCCGCGACGAAGATCGATGCCCCGGTATATTCACCGCCGACCGAGAAGCCTTGCGCCATTTTACACAGCAGCAGCAGGATCGGCGCCCAGATGCCTATCGTGGCATACGACGGAATCAGGCCGATACAGAAAGTACTTATCGACATGATCACGATGGTTATTGCGAGGATTTTCTGCCGACCATATTTATCGCCCAGCATCCCGAAAAACAGGCCGCCTAACGGACGAATTAAAAATGGAACGGAGAAGGTACCCAGTGCGGCAATCATCTGCACGCTTGGGTTGGCATCGGGGAAGAAGACTTTACCTAAGGCGTAGGCCACAAAGCCATAGACGCCGAAATCGAACCACTCCATCGCGTTACCCAGGGAGGCCGCGGTGATCGCCTTTTTCAGTTTACCATCATCGATGATGGTCACATCCTTAAGGGTGATGGGCTTTATTTTTTTCCTTTTAAGCATATTTTTCCTCTGCTACTCCGCCTTGAGTACACGCATCATCGCCGAATGACAAGGCCATTCGTATCGTGCGTCAGGAGCGGTGAATTGCTGTGCTCCTCATTTCAAGCGTAGCAGGTTTGCCTGCACTGTCTGCTGACAGAATGTACAACCGAACCTGTTGACGCCTGCTCTGGCTACTGGTGAATAAATAGAGCGGCCGATCGTGATACCTGATGAAATTGACCTGCTCCCCTTTTTTACCCTAACAGCGTTTATATCTGCGATCAACTTCACATAAATTTACCGCCCTATTACAGAGTGTCCGAAAATAAATAAGTTCATTTTACTGGCTGCTCGCAAAAATTATTTCCTCATTCCCCCTTATCCTCTGGCGGATAATTTTGGCGGTTATTCTGCTTTCACCCGAATAGTGTGATGGGTAATTTTTACTAAAAAAACACCCGACAAAAGTGGGTGATTGCGCTATAATCAGCCACACTTTCGGCTATCAGCCGCTGTTTAGAGGACCAACGTCCTGTTTTCCGACGACATCACGAGGAACGTCATGCAACTGCCACACTGCCCAAAATGCGATTCGACTTACACTTATGAAGATAACGGCATGTACATCTGCCCGGAATGTGCCCATGAGTGGAACCCTGCCGAGGCGACAGAAGAGAGCGACGTTCTGATCGTTAAAGATGCCAATGGCAATTTACTGGCCGATGGCGATAGCGTTACCGTCGTGAAAGATCTGAAGGTAAAAGGCAGCTCTTCGATGCTGAAAATCGGCACCAAAGTGAAGAATATCCGTCTGGTCGAAGGCGATCACAATATTGACTGCAAAATTGACGGTTTTGGTCCGATGAAGCTCAAGTCGGAATTCGTCAAAAAGAACTGATTTATTTCCGGGAGGGCGGCGTCATTATTTTCCTGCACCACCGTCGCCGCTCCCGATATCATCGTGCCCCACCCGCTCCCTGTGCAACCTGTTATTTTCCGCCTCAGTCCCCGCTATTTTCACTGACCATTTCGCCGCTATGCCGCTACACATTTTCGCGCTGCCGTCTGGCTCAACAGCGTCCCCGGCGACTACGCTTTACGGGTTACGGTCACTGAGGTATTCACCATGTCCTTAAGTCCCTACCTTGCCTTTGCAGGCAACTGCGCCGAGGCAATCGCCTTCTATCAGCAGACGCTGGGCGCGGAGCTGATGTTTAAAATGACCTTTGGCGAAATGCCGCCCCCGGCGCAAGAAGCGTCAGACGGCTGCCCGTCTGGCCAGAAGATGGCAGATGATGCCATCGCCCACGCCAGCCTGCGCATCAATAATGGCGAGCTGATGCTGAGCGACAGCGCCTTCGGGCCCGATGTGCATTACGCCGGCTTCACCCTCGTCCTCGATCCCAGCGATGTCGCTGAAGGCCAGCGCTGGTTCGACGCGCTGGCCGTCGGCGGGCGCATTGAGATGGCCTGGCAGGAAACGTTCTGGGCCCACGGCTTCGGCAAAGTCGTCGACCGCTTTGGCGTCCCCTGGATGATCAACGTGGTCAAACAAGGCTGACCCCGCCAGGGCGGCCCGGCCGCCCTGTCATCCGTCTGGCACCAACTCTTCATCCTTTGGTCATCATCACTTAACCGAAATGCAACATAAACCGGTCAGGATCGGCCCACAACGCGAGGGACCTCCTCGCCTATGCTGTGTGAGGCTTGATGACTATGCACCTGTCCAGACATCCGACCAGTTATCCCACGCGCTATCAGGAAATCGCCGCCCGACTTGAGCAGGAGCTGCGCCACCACTATCGCTGCGGCGACTATCTGCCCGCCGAACAGCAGCTTGCGACGCGCTTCGACGTTAACCGCCATACCCTGCGCCGGGCTATCGACCAGCTGGTTGAACGCGGCTGGGTCCAGCGCCGTCAGGGCGTCGGCGTGCTGGTGCTGATGCGGCCGATCGATTACCCGCTTAATGCTCAGGCGCGGTTCAGCCAGAACCTGCTGGAACAGGGCAGCGATCCCACCAGCGAAAAGCTGCTGTCGGTGCTGCGCCCCGCCAGCGCGCATGTTGCCGAGGCCTTTGGCATCAATGAGGGCGAGAACGTCATCCACCTGCGCACCCTGCGCCGGGTCAATGGCGTCGCCCTGTGCCTGATCGACCACTACTTCGCCGACCTGCGTTTCTGGCCGGTATTGCAAACCTTTAGCCACGGATCGCTGCACGACCTGCTGCGCGATGAGCTCGACGTCAAACTGACCCGGGCACGCACCAAAATCAGCGCCCGCCGCGCGCAGGCGAAAGAGAGCAAGCTGCTGGAGATCCCCAACATGGCGCCGCTGCTCTGCGTACGCACCCTCAACAGCCGCCAGGGCGAGCAGACCCCCATCGAATACTCCGTCAGCCTGACCCGCGCCGACATGATTGAATTTACCATGGAGCACTGAATGCACTTCGATACCGCCACCCGCCAGCGCTGGATGTCCGTGCTGGCCCACAGTGAACCGCAAGATCTTCTGGCGCGCATGCAGTCCCTGCAGCTGGCGCCGGCGTATGAATTGATTCGCACCCCGGAAACCGGGCTGGTACAGCTCCAGGCCCGCATGGGTGGCATCGGCGACCGTTTCTTTGCCGGCGACGCCACGCTCACCCGCGCGGCGGTACGTCTGGCCGACGGGACGCTCGGCTACAGCTGGATCTTAGGCCGCGACCGCCCGCATGCCGAACGCTGCGCGGCCATCGACGCCCTGCTGCAGTCGCCTCGCCATTTTCATACGTTAATGGAAACCCTGATAACCCCGCTGGAAGCGCTACGCAGCGCGCGCATTGAAGCCCGACGCGCCGAAGTCAACGCCAGCCGGGTCGACTTCTTTACCCTGGTTCGCGGAGATAACGCATGACCTTACAACCCGCTTTTACCCTGGCTGTGCAGGATGCCCAACACAGTTTTCGTCGCCTGCTGAAAGCGATGAGCGAGCCGGGGGTGATTGTCTCCCTGCAGCAGCTTCAGCACGGCTGGCAGCCATTGAACGTGGCCTCCACCAGCCTGCTGTTGACCCTTGCCGATCATGAAACGCCGGTCTGGCTCGCCAGCGCTCTGCATAACGATCTGGTGGGACAGAATCTGCGCTTTCATACCGGCGCGCCGCTGGTGGATCAGCCGCAGCAGGCGGTTTTTGCCGTCGCCAATGACGGCATCAGCGCCGAGCAGCTCAACGTCCTTTCCGCTGGCACCGTCACTGCTCCGGAAACCGGCGTCACGCTGATTGTTCAGCTCGCCAGCCTCAGCGGCGGACGCATGCTGCGCCTGACCGGGGCAGGCATTGCCGAAGAGCGAATGATTGCGCCGCAGCTGCCGGACTGCATCATCGACGAATTAACTGAACGCCCGCATCCGTTCCCGCTGGGCATCGACCTGATCCTCACCTGCGGCGAGCGCCTGCTGGCGATCCCGCGCACCACCCACGTGGAGGTTTGCTAAATGTATGTAGCCGTCAAGGGCGGCGAGAAGGCGATCCTCGCCGCTCACGCCTTACAGGAACAGAAACGGCGGGGCGATGGACGGCTTCCCGAACTGAGCGTTGATCAGATAGGCGACCAGCTCAACCTGGCGGTGGACCGGGTGATGACCGAGGGCGGCATCGCCGACCGCGAACTGGCGGCGCTGGCGCTCAAGCAGGCCAGCGGTGATAACGTCGAAGCGATCTTCCTGCTGCGCGCCTACCGCACCACCCTGCCGCGGCTGGCGGTCAGCGAACCGATTAACACTGCGGAGATGCGCCTCGAACGCCGCATCTCCGCAGTGTACAAAGACATTCCCGGCGGCCAGCTGCTAGGCCCCACCTACGACTACACCCATCGCCTGCTCGATTTTACCCTGCTGGCCAACGGCGAAGCGCCGTCTGTGCAGCAAGCCGATGGCGAAGCAGAGCCGACGCCGCACGTCTTTAGCCTGCTCACGCAGCAGGGGCTGGCGAAGGCCGAGGAAGATCGCGGCACGCCGCCCGACGATATCACCCGCACCCCGCCGGTCTACCCCTGCTCGCGTTCCTCGCGCCTGCAGCAGCTGATGCGCGGCGATGAAGGTTACCTGCTGGCGCTGGCCTATTCGACCCAGCGCGGCTATGGCCGCAACCATCCGTTTGCCGGCGAGATCCGCAGCGGCTACGTGCAGGTGGAAATCGTGCCAGAAGAGCTGGGCTTTAGCGTCAATATTGGCGAGCTGCTGCTCACCGAATGCGAAATGGTCAACGGCTTCGTCGCCCCGCAGGATGAGCCGCCGCACTTCACCCGCGGCTACGGTCTGACCTTCGGCATGAGCGAGCGCAAAGCAATGGCCATGGCCCTCGTCGACCGCGCCCTGCAGGCGCCAGACTATGACGAAGAGATTGCTGGCCCGGCTCAGGATGAAGAGTTTGTGCTGGCCCATGCCGATAACGTCGAAGCGGCCGGCTTCGTCTCGCATCTGAAACTACCGCACTATGTCGATTTCCAGGCCGAACTGGCGCTGTTGAAACGCCTGCAACGGGAGAACGAACGTGGCTAACCCACTGACTGGCTATAACTTTGCTTATCTCGACGAGCAAACCAAGCGCATGATCCGCCGGGCGATCCTCAAAGCGGTGGCCATTCCCGGCTACCAGGTGCCGTTCGGCGGTCGCGAAATGCCAATGCCCTACGGCTGGGGCACCGGCGGCATCCAGCTGACCGCCAGCGTCATCGGCGAGAACGACGTGCTGAAGGTGATTGACCAGGGCGCGGATGACACCACCAACGCGGTGTCGATTCGTCAGTTCTTTAAGCGCGTCACCGGTGTCGCCACCACCGAGCGTACCGAAGACGCCACCCTGATCCAGACCCGCCACCGGATCCCGGAGACGCCGCTGGTGGAGGATCAGATCCTGATCTATCAAGTGCCGATCCCGGAGCCGCTGCGCTTTATCGAGCCGCGCGAAACCGAAACCCGCACCATGCACGCGCTGGAAGAGTACGGCGTCATGCAGGTGAAACTGTATGAAGATATCGCCCGCTTCGGCCATATCGCCACCACCTACGCCTACCCGGTGAAGGTCAATGGCCGCTACGTGATGGACCCTTCGCCGATCCCGAAATTCGATAACCCGAAAATGCACATGATGCCGGCGCTGCAGCTGTTCGGCGCCGGGCGCGAAAAGCGGATCTACGCGGTGCCGCCCTATACCCCGGTGGAAAGTCTCGATTTCGATGACCATCCATTTACCGTGCAGGAGTGGGATGAGCCCTGCGCCATCTGCGGCTCGCGCCACAGCTACCTCGACGAAGTGGTACTGGATGACAGCGGCCAGCGGATGTTTGTCTGCTCCGATACCGACTATTGCCGCCAGCAGAGCGAGGGGCAGAAAAAATGAGCCAGCCATTACTTGCTGTGAATAACCTGACCCATCTCTACGCCCCGGACAAAGGTTTTCGCGATGTCTCCTTCGAACTGTGGCCGGGAGAAGTTCTCGGCATCGTCGGGGAATCCGGCTCCGGTAAAACCACCCTGCTGAAGGCGATCTCTGCCCGCCTGACGCCGCAGCAGGGCGAGGTGCTGTACCAGCAGCGCTCGCTGTATGCCATGAGCGAAGCCGAACGCCGCCGCCTGCTACGTACCGAATGGGGCGTGGTGCATCAGCACCCGATGGACGGCCTGCGTCGCCAGGTCTCCGCCGGGGGCAACATCGGCGAACGGCTGATGGCCACCGGCGCCCGCCACTACGGCAACATTCGCGCCACCGCCGAAAAGTGGCTGCAGGAGGTGGAGATCCCGCCCTCACGCATCGACGACCTGCCCACTACCTTTTCCGGCGGCATGCAGCAGCGTCTGCAGATCGCCCGCAATCTGGTTACCCAGCCGAAGCTGGTGTTTATGGATGAACCCACCGGCGGGCTGGATGTGTCCGTGCAGGCGCGGCTGCTTGATCTGCTGCGCGGCCTGGCGGTGGAGCTGAATCTCGCGGTGGTGATTGTTACCCACGATCTCGGCGTCGCCCGTCTGCTGGCGAACCGTCTGCTGGTGATGAAGCAGGGCCAGGTAGTCGAGAGTGGCTTAACCGACCGGGTGCTCGACGATCCGCATCACCCTTATACCCAGCTGCTGGTGTCGTCGGTGTTGCAGAATTGATGCTGTTTTGCCGGGTGGCGGCTACGCCTTACCCGGCCTACAGGTGCGTTATTCGTAGGCCGGGTAAGCGAAGCGCCACCCGGCAACCCAACCCCGCGAGGGCTAACATGATCCGCGTTGAAAACATCCATAAAACCTTTGTTCTGCACCAGCAGCACGGCGTGCGCCTGCCGGTGCTGGCCGACGCCTCGCTGACCGTTAACGCCGGGGAGTGCGTGGTACTCCACGGTCACTCCGGCAGCGGCAAATCGACGTTGCTGCGTTCGCTGTATGCCAATTATCTGCCGGACAGCGGCCATATCCACATCCGCCACGGCGAGGAATGGGTGGATCTGGTCACCGCCACCCCACGCAAGGTACTGGAAGTGCGCAAAACCACCATCGGCTGGGTCAGCCAGTTTCTGCGGGTGATCCCGCGCATTTCAGCGCTGGAGGTGGTGATGCAGCCGCTGCTCGACCTTGGGACGCCGCGTGAAGCGAGCGCCGCGAAAGCCGCCCAGCTCCTGACCCGCCTCAACGTTCCGGAACGCCTGTGGCACCTTGCGCCGTCGACCTTTTCAGGCGGCGAGCAGCAGCGGGTCAACATCGCCCGCGGCTTTGCGGTCGACTATCCGATTCTGCTCCTTGATGAGCCCACCGCCTCACTGGATGCCAAAAACAGTGCTGCCGTGGTCAACCTGATCCATGATGCCAAAGCGCGCGGCGCGGCCATCGTGGGGATTTTCCATGACGAAGGGGTACGCCGTCAGGTCGCCGACCGACTGCACCCCATGGGAATGACAGCATGATTATCAATAACGTAAAACTGGTTCTCGACGACGACGTGGTCCACGGTTCACTGGAAGTCCAGCACGGTCGCATCCTCGCTTTCGCCGAAAGCCAGAGCCGGCTGCCACAGGCGCTGGATGGAGAAGGCGGCTGGCTGCTGCCGGGCCTTATCGAGCTGCATACCGATAACCTCGACAAATTCTTTACGCCGCGACCAAAAGTGGACTGGCCAGCCCACTCGGCGATGAGCAGCCATGACGCCATGATGGTCGCCAGCGGCATCACCACCGTGCTGGACGCCGTGGCGATTGGCGACGTGCGCGATGGCGGCGATCGTCTTGAGAATCTGGAGAAGATGGTCAATGCGGTGGAAGAGACGCAAAAGCGCGGCCTTAACCGCGCCGAGCATCGCCTGCACCTGCGCTGCGAGCTGCCGCATCACACCACGCTGCCGCTGTTTGAAAAGCTGATTGACCGCGAGTCGGTGAGCATGGTCTCTCTGATGGACCACTCGCCAGGCCAGCGTCAGTACGCCGATCGCAGCAAGTACCGCGATTACTATCAGGGCAAATACCATCTCACTCACGACGAAATGGACCGTTTTGAAGCCGAGCAGATGGCCCTGGCCGCCACCTGGTCGCAGCCGAATCGTCAGACCATCGCCGCCATGTGCCGCGCCCGTCGTATCGCCCTTGCCAGCCACGACGACGCCACCGAGGCGCATGTGGCCGAATCCAGTCAGTTAGGTAGCGTCATCGCCGAGTTTCCCACCACGCTGGCCGCAGCGCAGGCTTCACGTCAGCATGGGATGCACGTCCTGATGGGCGCCCCCAATATCGTGCGCGGCGGTTCCCACTCTGGCAACATCGCGGCGCACCAGCTGGCGAGCAGTGGTTTGCTGGACATTCTCTCGTCTGACTATTACCCCGCCAGCCTGCTGGATGCCGCTTTCCGCATCGCCGACGCCGAGGATAACGCCTTCACCCTGGCGCAGGCGATCCGTCTGGTCAGCAAGCATCCGGCGCAGGCGCTGGGCCTTGACGATCGCGGCGTCATCGCCGAGGGGAAACGCGCCGACCTGGTGCTGGCGCACCGTCGCGGCGAGCATGTGCACATCGACCATGTCTGGCGCCAGGGAACGAGGGTCTTTTAATGCCGGGAAAACTGATTTGGCTGGTGGGCCCCTCTGGCTCCGGTAAAGACAGCCTGCTGGCGGCGCTGCGCGAGCGCGAGCACCCGCAGCTGCTGGTGGCCCATCGTTACATTACCCGCCCGTTTAACGCGGGCAGCGAGAATCATATCGCCCTCAGCGAACATGAATTTTTTACCCGCGCCGAGCAGCATCTTTTTGCTCTCAGCTGGCACGCCAACAATACTTACTATGGCATTGGCGTGGAGATCGACCTGTGGCTGCACGCTGGCTTTGACGTGGTGGCCAACGGCTCCCGCGCCCACCTGGCGCTGGCCCGGGAACGCTACGGCGAGGTGCTGGTGCCGATCTGTCTCGCCGTCTCGCCGCCGGTGCTCCGCCAGCGGCTGGAGCAGCGCGGCCGGGAAAACGCACTGGAAATCGCCCAGCGTCTGGATCGCGCCGCGCGCTATAAGCCCGACAATTGCCTGACGTTGAATAATGACGGGAGTCTTCGACAATCGGTTGACGATTTCTTCCGCCTGCTGCGCAGCCACGTGGCACGCGTAGAGGATCAGCCGGTATGAGTGAAAGGTGACACGATGAGCCTGACAATCCGTTTAACCGGCACCGGCGGCGCCCAGCTGGTGCCCGTCTTCGGTTGCGACTGCGCGGCCTGCCGCCGCGCCCGCCGCGAGGAGAGCCACCGACGCCGCCCCTGTAGCGGCGTGGTCACGTTCAACAGCGCCGTGACGCTGCTTGATGCCGGACGACCGGATCTGATGGAACATCATCCCGCCGGTAGTTTTCAGCAGGTGCTGCTGACCCACTACCATCTGGATCATGTGCAGGGGCTGTTTCCGCTGCGCTGGGGAGTCGGCGCGTCGATCCCGGTCTATGGCCCGCCGGACGACGCCGGCTGCGACGATCTGCTCAAGCACCCCGGCCTGCTCGATTTTAGCCATACCGTCACGCCGTTTGTGGTGTTTGACCTGCAGGGGTTGCGGGTAACGCCCCTGCCGCTCAACCACTCGAAGCTCACCTTCGGTTATCTGCTGGAGTCGGCCCACAGCCGGGTGGCCTGGCTCTCGGATACCGCCGGGCTGCCGGACAAGACGCTGAAGTTTTTACTCAACAACCGCCCGCAGGCGATGATCATTGATTGCAGTCATGAGCCGCGCGCGCAGACCCCGCGTAACCACAACGATCTAAACACTGTCCGCCACCTTAACCAGGTGATTGGCTGTCCGCGGGTGATCCTCACCCATGTCAGCCACCAGTTAGATGTCTGGATGATGGATAACCCGCTGCCGACAGGTTTCGAAGCGGGATATGACGGGATGGAAATCGTGCTGGATTAAGTGCAGGTCCGTTGCGGAGCGATCAGTAGCTATCATCCAGACGACGCTGGTCGCTTTCTAACTGGCGACGATCCTGATCGAGCTGGCGCTGGCGTTCGTCAAGCTGGCGGCGGCGATCGTCCAGTTGCCGTTGTCGATCGTCATACTGACGCTGGCTGTCGCGGCTCTGCTGACGGCTCCCCTGATAGCGCCCGTCATCATACCGGCCATCATCATCGTATCTGTCGTCGTCATCGGAGCGGTTGCTACCCGGGTTATAGGCGTCGTTAATGGCTTGCTGAATATTGCCGATCGCGTCATCGATAATATCGGCGCGAGCGGCCAGGCTGGTCAGCGACAGGGTGCAAAAGAGCAGTGCGGTTGCGTAACGTTTCATCGGGGCCAATCTCGTCAGAGTCCTGCCGCTACCTTAATCAAGCGTACACCCCCCGAGTAGCGGAGGAATCTCAAATCCTCGCGTACGCCGCGCTCAGCGCCTGCGCCAGCTGGGCGCGGGTAAACGGCTTACGCAGCCACTCCACTTCCGGCAGGGCCGGATTCTGCGCCGGACGCAAATCCTGGCCGCTGATCAGCAGCACCGGCAGCGCCGGAAAGCGGCGTCGGGCGGTATGGATCACGTCGGCGCCGCTCAGCGCGCCGGGCAGCATCAGATCGCTAATCAACAGCGCGATATCCGGCGACGCCTCCAGCAGCTGCAGCGCCTCTTCGCCACTCGGCGTCTCCAGCGTCAGCCAGCCCAACTGATGCAGCTGTTCACACAGCGTCTGGCGTACATCTTCTTCATCTTCCAGCACCAGCGCCAGCCGTTCTCCCGCCGGCAGCGGCTCGTCCTCCGCTGGCGCCACCGTCGTCTCAACCTCGGTCATCGCCCGCGGCAGCTGCAGCCGCACCGTCGTCCCCTGCCCCGGCGCGCTCTCCAGCGCCACCCGGCCGCCCGACTGGCGCACAAAGCCATACACCATCGACAGTCCCAGACCGCTGCCGCTGCCGGTGGCTTTGGTGGTGAAGAACGGTTCAAACACCCGGGCTTTCACCGCCTGCGACATCCCGCTGCCATGATCGATCACCTCCAGGGCCACCATATCCTGCCGCTGACCGCTGCTGCGGGTGACCCGCTGATTCCAGGTGCGTATTTTGATAACCCCGTCGCGCCCGGCCATGGCGTCACGGGCGTTCATCACCAGATTGATCAGGGCGTTTTCCAGCTGGCCAACGTCTATCCATGCCGGCCACGCCGGCGACTGCGCCTCAATCTCCAGACTTAAGGTTGCCGGCAGGGAGTGACGCATCAGCTCGCTGAGGTTCTCCAGCAGCGGCGCCATCGCCACCGCCTGGGGATGCAGCGCCTGTTTGCGCGAAAAGGCCAGCAGCCGCTGAGTCAGAAGCGCCCCACGTTCCGCCGCCTTCAGCGCCCTGGAGAGGCGCGGCGCATCGCGTGCGTCCGGTTCCACCAGCTCGAGGCTGCCGATGATCACCGCCAGCAGGTTGTTAAAGTCATGCGCCAGCCCCCCGGTCAACTGGCCGACGGCCTTCATCTTCTGGCTGTGCAGCAGCGCCTCTTCCAGCTCCTGGCGCTTAATCCGATCGATCTCCATCTGGGTGGTCTTCTCTTTCAGCAGCCGGGTGGTGTGCTCCAGCGACGCCGTATTGCGGGCGAAAACGTTAAAGGCTCGCGCCAGCTCGCCCAGCTCATCGCGCCGCTGCAGGGCCGGCACCGAGACGTTCGGCTCCCCCTGAGCCAGCCGCGACATCGCCAGGGAGATGGCGGTCAGGTTCGAGCCAAGGTTACGGTAGATATACCACCCGGCGCAGCCGGTGATCGCCAGCGCCAGCAGCGCGGAAAGCAGAATAAACATACTGATGGAGCGCAGCTCCCGATGGCTTTGCGCCGCCCGCTGCTCTGAGGCTTCCGCCACCCGGGTCACGTACTGATTGATGTCCTCGTTAAGCAACGCGACCAGCGCTTTGATGTGGTACATGTACCAGCTGATCGTCAGATCGCTCTCCTCCAGCTGGGCCGACAACGGGGCCAGCGTCGCCAGTTCCCGGGTGACGTCGGGCAGGAAAAACGCCAGCGCGGGATCGGCGCTGCCTGCCGGCAGGTCGCCGCGCAGCTGGTCGAGCTGCAGAACGATCGACCGCGGCGTAACGGTATGGATCGCGGCCACGATCAGCCGGTCCATCTCGGCCAGCCGGCGCGGATCGATCGCCTTATCCCCGCCGCGATCGTTAAGATCGGCGAGATGGCGCAGGTTGCTCTGATTCTGGTAAAGCGAACTCAGCAGCGCATTGCGCTGCAGATGGCGGCGCTGGCCGCGCTCCAGCATCTCCGCCACGCTCTGCTGCAGCGCGTTGCTGCGTCGAATAATATTGGCCACCCGCGCCTGCTCCTGCTGCGCCAGCGGGGCCGCCGCCAGCTGGGCCAGCGAGTGCTTCAGCGCCTGCTGCGTCGCCAGCAGCCGTTCCGCTTCGCTTTTGTACTCCAGCGCCCCCACCACCTGCGACAGGCGCACCGCCGCCGTGGCGACATTCGCCGTGTCCCGCGCCAGATCCATACTGCCGCGCATGTCGTTGAGAGTCTGGCGCTGCACCTGCTCCTGCAGCTGGCTGGCGTGGTGAAAGCCGAACACCGCCACGCCGCTCACCAACAGGGTGACCACGCCCATCAATAGATTAAAGGAGAGCAGGCGGCCACGGGCGCTGGTGAAAAACGGGTGTCGGCGAGCGGTCATAGCAACTCCAGTGAAGGATAGGTCGGCATATAGGCGTGACGGTGCAGAAAATGACGCCGCGTAACTGTGATCGCGGTTAACTATTTATCACTATGACAAATATGAATGGATTCTGACATTCTGCATTTATTTTCCGGTGGTGGACTGCAGCTATTGTTCTCATAGACAGGAGCGCCGCGATGACCGCCACCCCGGTACTGGAAATGCGCCATATTGCCAAAGCCTTTGGCAAATTCTACGCGCTGAAGGGCGTCGACCTGACGGTCTGGCCAGGGGAGATCCATGCCCTGATGGGAGAAAACGGCGCCGGAAAAAGCACGCTGATGAAGATCCTTGCCGGCGCCTATACCGCCACCAGCGGCGAGATCCTGATCGACGGAAAACCGCAAACCATCCGCGGCCCCAAGGACGCGCTGGCCGCCGGGATCACGTTGATCTATCAGGAGATGCAGCTGGCGCCGAACCTGACCGTCGCGGAAAACATTTTCCTCGGCAGCGAGCTGGCGCGCGGTGGCCTGGTGCAGCGCAAAGCCATGCTCAGCCAGGCGCAGGCGGTGATCGACCGTCTCGGCGCCCAGTTCAAAGCCAGCGACCGGGTGATGACCCTGACCATCGCCGAACAGCAGCAGGTGGAGATCGCCCGGGCGCTCCACCGTCAAAGCCGCATTCTGGTAATGGATGAACCCACCGCCGCCCTCTCCTCGCGGGAAACCCAGCGCCTGTTCGAGCTCATCCTGCGCCTGCGCGATGAGGGGATGGCGATTATCTATATCAGCCACCGCATGGCGGAAGTGTATGAGCTCTCCGACCGCGTCAGCGTCCTGCGCGACGGGCAGTATGTCGGCAGCCTGGTGCGTGACAAGCTCAACGCGCCGGAGCTGGTGCGCATGATGGTCGGCCGCCCGCTCAGCGATCTGTTCAATAAAGAACGTGACATCCCCCGCGGCCAGCCGCGCCTGCGGGTCGAGGATCTGACCGATGGCGGCAAGGTGAAGCCCAGCAGCCTCGTGGTGCATGCTGGCGAAATCGTCGGCCTCGCCGGGCTGGTCGGCGCCGGACGGTCCGAACTGGCGCAGCTGATCTTCGGCGTGCGCAAAGCCACTGGCGGGGTGATTGAGATCGACGGCGAGCCGGTGGTGATCCACTCGCCGCGCGAAGCCATCGACCTCGGGATCGGCTTTCTGACCGAAAACCGCAAAGAACAGGGGTTGTTTCTCGAACTGGCAGCCCAGGAAAACATCACCATGGCGACGCTGGAACGCGACGCGAACTGGGGGATGCTCAACCGCCGGAAGGCGCAAACCATCTCCGATGACGCCATCCAGTTGCTTAACATCCGCGTGCCGCACGCCCAGGTGCGCGCCGGCGGACTGTCCGGCGGCAACCAGCAGAAATTATTGATTTCACGCTGGGTGGCGATTGGCCCGCGCATTCTGATCCTCGATGAACCCACCCGCGGCGTCGACGTCGGCGCGAAAAGCGAGATTTACCGCATCATGAACGACATGGCGCGCCAGGGCGTCGCCATTCTGATGATCTCCAGCGAACTGCCCGAAGTGGTGGGCATGAGCGACCGGGTCTATGTGATGCGCGAGGGCGCTATCGCCGGCGAGTTACAGGCCGGCGATATCAGCCAGGAAAGTATCATGACGCTGGCCACCGGCGTGAACGATTCTCACCTTAAGGCAGGGCAACTATGAGCATACCGAAAGAGACCTCCGCGCCGGTCGCGAAATCCGCTTCGGCGAAAAAAATGTTGATGGGCGACCTGATGCAGACCGTCGGCATTCTGCCGATCCTCATCCTGATCGTCGCCGTTTTCGGCTTTATCGCCCCCAACTTTTTCACGGAAAGCAATCTGCTGAATATCACCCGCCAGGCCTCGATCAACATTGTGCTGGCGGCGGGAATGACCTTCATCATTCTTACCGGCGGCATTGACCTCTCCGTCGGCTCCATTCTCGGCACCACCGCGGTGGCGGCAATGGTGGTGTCGCTGATCCCGGCGTTTACGTTGCTGTCGATTCCGGCGGCGCTGATGCTCGGCCTGCTGCTTGGGCTGTTCAACGGCGCGCTGGTCGCCTTCGCCGGGTTACCGCCGTTTATCGTCACCCTCGGCACCTACACGGCGCTGCGCGGCGCCGCCTATCTGCTGGCTGACGGCACCACGGTGATCAACTCCGATATCAGCTTTGAGTGGATCGGCAATGACTATCTCGGCCCGGTGCCGTGGCTGGTGGTCATCGCCCTGGCGGTGATCGCGGTGTGCTGGTTTATCCTGCGCCGAACCACCCTTGGGGTGCATATCTACGCGGTGGGCGGCAACATGCAGGCGGCGCGGCTGACCGGTATCAAAGTCTGGCTGGTGCTGCTGTTTGTCTACGGCATGAGCGGCCTGCTCTCCGGTCTTGGCGGGGTGATGAGCGCCTCGCGGCTGTACAGCGCCAACGGCAACCTCGGCGTCGGCTACGAACTGGATGCCATCGCCGCGGTCATTCTCGGCGGCACCAGCTTCGTCGGCGGTATCGGCACCATCACCGGTACGCTGGTGGGGGCGCTGATTATCGCCACCCTCAATAACGGCATGACCCTGATGGGGGTCTCCTACTTCTGGCAACTGGTGATCAAAGGGGCGGTGATCATCATTGCGGTGCTGATCGACAAATACCGTACCCGACACCATCAAAGTGCATAACAACACCATCTTACCTGCGAGGAAAAGCGAATGCGTTTAAAACCGATAGTGACCGCGCTGTGTGCTGGCGCGCTGCTGGCCGCCTCCCCCTTTGCGTCGGCCAAAGAGCTGAAAGCGATTGGCGTGACGGTGGGCGACCTTGCCAACCCGTTCTTTGTGCAGATCACCAAAGGGGCGGAGCTGGAGGCCCGCAAGCTGGCGGGAGATAATGTCAAAGTGACGCTGGTCTCCAGCGGCTACGATTTGGGCCAGCAGGTGGCGCAGATCGATAACTTTATCGCCGCCAAAGTCGATATGATCATCCTCAACGCCGCCGATTCGAAGGGCATTGGCCCGGCGGTGAAGCGGGCCAAAGAGGCCGGGATCGTGGTGGTGGCGGTTGACGTCGCCGCCGAAGGCGCCGACGCCACCATTACCTCCGATAACACCCAGGCGGGCGAGCTGGCCTGTAAATACATTAGCGACCGCCTGAACAACAAAGGCAGCGTGGTGATCATCAACGGGCCGCCGGTATCTGCGGTACAAAACCGCGTCGAAGGCTGCGAAACGGAGTTCAAAAAACACCCGGATATAAAAATCCTCTCCTCCAACCAGAACGCTAAAGGCAGCCGGGAAGGCGGCCTGGAAGTGATGACCTCCCTGCTGGCGGCCAATCCGAAGATTGACGGTGTGTTCGCGATCAACGATCCGACGGCGATTGGCGCCGATCTGGCGGCGAAACAGGCGCAGCGTAGCGAGTTCTTCATTGTGGGCGTCGACGGCAGCCCGGACGGCGAAGAGGCGCTGAAGCGTAAGAACTCCCTGTTCGTCGCCACGCCGGCGCAGGATCCGCAGGTCATGGCGGCCAAGGCGGTGGAGATTGGCTACGACATCCTGCAGGGCAAGCCGGCGCCGACCGCGCCAGTGCTAATCCCGGTGACGATGATCGACAAAAACAACGTCAGCTCTTACAAAGGCTGGACCGTGAAATAAGCGCAACCCGGCGCACAATCGTTCCGCCGATTGTGCGCTACGCTTAACGAGTATGACGGCGCGGAGTAGCGATCATGGAACGTAAAGGGATTATTGCCGCAGGCAACATGCTGGTCGATCATGTCCATCAGATCAGGCAGTGGCCGGAGCGCGGCTGGCTGGTGGAAATTGTCCATAGCGAACGCGCCACCGGCGGCGCGCCGCTGAATGTCCTGCTGACCCTGGCTAAAATGCATGCCGGACTGCCGCTGCAGGCGGTTGGCCTGATTGGCGAGGATAACGACGGCGACTACATTACCGCCATGCTCGATCAGTACCATATCAATCGCCAGCTCGTGCAGCGCACCAGCTCCGCCCCCACCTCGATGACCCAGGTGATGACCGACGCCGACGGCCAGCGCACCTTCTTTCACTCTCCCGGCGCCAACCGACTGCTTGACCTCCCGGCCTTTGAGCCGCTGGATACGCCGCTGAAGATTTTTCATCTCGGCTATCTGCTGCTGCTCGAAAGCCTTGATCGGCCCGACGAGGCGTTCGGCACCCGCAGCGCACGACTGCTGGCGCAGATGCGCGATCGAGGCTATGAAGTGTCCCTCGACCTGGTGTCGCGCAAAGGCGATCCGCACTACCGCCCGCGGGTCCTGCCGGCGCTGGCGCATCTCGACTACCTGACCATCAATGAGCTGGAGGCCTGCGAGTTTAGCGGGCTGGAAATCCGCCTGCCCAACGGTGAGCCGCACGTCGCTAATATCGCCCGCGCCGCCAGCGCATTACTTGACGCCGGCGTGCGCCAGCGGGTAGTGATCCATTGTCCGGAGGGCGCATGGGGCGTATCCCGCACGGAAGCCGGGCGCTGGGTACCGTCATGGCGGCTGCCGCCGGAGGAGATTATCGGCAGCGTCGGAGCCGGGGACGCCTTCTGCGCCGGCCTGCTGTACGGCAGCCACGAACGCTGGCCGTTAACCGACAGTCTGCAGCTGGCCCACGCCTGCGCCCGCGCCAGCCTGCAGGCCGCGAATGCGATCGACGGCGCCAAAACGCTCCCTGAGCTGCAGGCGTTTATTCAGTTGCAGAATGGTTAGACTGGGTAGATCCCGCTATCAGGGCGATGCCACAGGAGAACGACGTATCATGGCGAGAAAAGGGATACGGTTTATTCAAATCACGCCTGTTTTACGCTGAGTTCAACAAGGGCGGGCCAGATGACTAACTGCGCCACTCGGCCAACACCTTTTCCAGTTTATCTAACGACTCAGCGCGTTTTATCGCTGGCATCTGATGAATATTGCGCAATTTCCACTGCACGGCAGGCAAATCCTGAATACGTGTTTCCGGCGCTAAACGCCAGTCTGGTTCGCCTCGTTTAAATGACAGCAAAAAATCGATATCCTGTTGCGTGAAACAGGATTTTAACGCATCAATCATCCTGTAGGGGACTGCTGTCAGTTCCTCCAGGGCTATCGTCTCAAATGTCATCCCGCTGAATTCACGGTAAAAGGGTTCAGCAATATCTTTCCAGCGAGGACTAAGCACTTCAGCCAGAGGCCGATTATGGCTAAGTAAATACGCGATAAACCCATTGAAAATGGGACGGTTAAGCTCCTGCGCATCAAGAAGTAATTTCACATCATAAAAATCTCTGGGATGCTGGCGATCCAGCGCCGCGCATAATTTTCCACCGTAGAGATCGGGCAACGAAACCACCGGAAGGCTGGCATAGCCAAAAACGTCCTCTACCGCCCCCACCACCTCTCGCTCCTGTGGTGGATATAATGTTCCCCGTGCGACCGGTGAGACCTCTATCTTTATTTGTGCGCTATCGGTAGTAACAACGACACGCATCTCATCGGAACGATTAGCTTGTAATACAGCGTTCATACCTGCCTGTTGTTGCAGATTAGCGGCAATACGTGCAAGCGCATCCCGTATATGAGGTAAAGCGATCGTTCTGCTTTCCAGGGGCACCCAGGCGAGGTCGATATCCACCGATAATCGTGGGAAATCACGGATAAAGAGATTGATTGCCGTGCCACCTTTCAGCGCAAATTCCCGTTCGACGGCAACATAGGGTAAAACCTGCATTAACAGAGCAACCTGCCGATAATAGGGCGCCTGTATATCCATATTTTTTATTCCTTTTGAAAGCGTTCAGGCACAGTGATTTGGTATTGAGCATTGAACTTGCCATTTACCACGATTTGCCGCTTACCCGCTCCCAGATCGATTTTTTGGCTATCGATTCGTCTGAGCCAACCATGCTCGTAAAAACTGGCGAAAAAGAGATACAAACGCTTGGTCTGCACGGACTGGCTGACAGAAAGCAGATACTCTACTTTACGAGGATTAAGATTAACCAGTCCCTGGAAAAGCTCTGCCGCGTGGTTAAATGAGAGGGTCCCCGGTACCGCGCTCAACAACTCGTAAGCAGCCAGTTCCGGCGCACTGCCGGTGAGTCTTTTCCCTTTTACATCAAGCGTTACGCGGTATTTATCATCCAGCACCGGCAGTTTTTGCCCCGATATGACTATCCACTCCACACCCGGGAATTCCCTGAACCATTTTGGCAGCAGCGCTTTATTTTCCATACTCAACCAGCACTGGTTTTGTTTGAGCTGTAGATAGTGTGAACGACCCTGCCAGACTAAGCTACTGAGCCCCGCGACATACACCGGAGCGGCTAGCTGATTTTGCAAACATGCTAATGCATCGTTCCACTCCGGCTCACGTCCCGCACGCGCGTATACGCCGTTGCCTCGTTTTTTTAACCAGCCACTTTGCGTGTATTTAAAGGCCAGAGAGGGAGAGATGGCATGCCGGCTTAACCAGGACTGAAGGATCACATCTCCGGGAGCACTGTTTTGCAGCAGCCAGTTTAATTTTGATGGCATAGATTAACCCAAGGTGTCACTTTAATAAAAAAAGTAAACTCGCCGCGCTAAATAAAGTCAAGAGCAGGTTGGCAGCACCTCGCCCTACGCCGCCTTATCGCTGTGGGTCACATCGGCGGAAAAGACATAGCCCAGACCGCGCAGGGTTTTAATCAACGTCGGCTGATGCGGGTTTAACTCGATTTTGCGGCGCAGGCGCATGATCAGCACGTCGATGGTCCGGTCGAACACCTCAGTGCTTTCATTATGAGTCAGCGCCAGCAGCTGTTCGCGATTCAATACCCGGCGCGCGTTCTGCGCCAGCGCCAGCAGCAGGCCATATTCTCCCTGGGTCAGCGGGATCGCCTGCTGCTGCGGGTTATACAGTTCGCAGCGCGTGGTATCCAGCCGCCAGCCGTTAAACGTCAGGCCGCTGCCGACGCCCGACGTCTCGCCGGCCAGCGCCCCGCTGCGTCGCAGTACCGCTTTCACCCGGGCGACCACCACCCGCGAGCTGAAAGGTTTGGCGATGTAATCATCGGCGCCCATCTCCAGGCCCACCACTACATCAGACTCACTGCCCAGACCAGACAGCATCACCACCGGCAGCTCAGGCCGCGTGCGCTGCAGCTGCTGAAGCACCTGCAGACCATGGGTATCCGGCAGGATCATATCCAGCAAAACCAGCGCGATGTCTGCCCGCTGCGCCACCCTCGCCAGCGCGTCGCCGCCGGTCTGGCAGACCAATACTTCAAACGCGTGCGCGCCAAGCACATCGCTGAGCAGTTCGCCCATCGCTATGTCGTCATCCACCACCAAAATGACTGGTTTCATCTTTGCCTCTGCCCGCGGGGAATTAGTGTCAGTCTGATCGATTCTGCAAGCCTGCGCCGACAAATTCCTCTCCCGGTGACATTTTTTCAAGCGCCGTCACATCTCCAGCGTATCGACACGTCAAATCTGTCGACAGGCTGTTTTTCGTCAGCATTTCGCCCAAAAAAGCCGCGTATCATCAAGGAATATCCACAATGAAAATATGGCATAGAAGATGCATAGTGACGGCGCGATAGCGCAAACGCGCCCATTGAATAACTGGAGCAAGACCGATGAAAAAAGTCGTCACGGTTTGCCCGTATTGCGCATCAGGTTGCAAAATCAACCTGGTGGTCGATAACGGCAAAATCGTTCGGGCTGAAGCGGCGCAGGGGAAAACCAACCAGGGAACCCTGTGCCTGAAGGGCTATTATGGCTGGGACTTTATTAACGATACCCAGATCCTGACGCCGCGCCTGAAAACCCCCATGATCCGTCGTCAACGCGGCGGCAAGCTGGAAGCTGTCTCCTGGGATGAGGCGCTGGATTACGTCGCCACTCGCCTCAGCGCCATTAAAGCCAAATATGGCCCGGATGCGATCCAAACCACCGGCTCCTCCCGCGGCACCGGTAATGAAACCAACTATGTGATGCAAAAATTCGCGCGCGCCGTTATTGGTACCAATAACGTCGACTGCTGCGCTCGCGTCTGACACGGCCCTTCGGTTGCAGGTCTGCACCAGTCGGTCGGTAACGGCGCCATGAGTAATGCCATCACGGAGATTGATAACACCGATCTGGTGTTTATCTTCGGTTACAACCCGGCGGATTCCCACCCTATCGTGGCGAATCACGTCATTAACGCCAAACGCAACGGGGCGAAAATCATCGTCTGCGACCCGCGCAAAATTGAAACCGCGCGCATCGCCGACATGCACATTGCGCTGAAGAACGGCTCGAATATCGCGCTGCTCAACGCCATTGGCCACGTGATTATTGAAGAGGATCTGTACGATAAATCCTTCGTCGCCAGCCGTTCCGAGGGCTTCGAGGAGTATCGCAAAATCGTTGAAGGCTATACGCCGGAGTCGGTGGAAGCGATCACCGGGGTCAGCGCCCAGGAGATCCGCGCCTGCGCCCGGATGTACGCCAGCGCCAAATCCGCCGCCATCCTGTGGGGCATGGGTGTCACCCAGTTCTACCAGGGCGTGGAGACCGTGCGGTCGCTGACCAGCCTGGCGATCCTCACCGGCAACCTCGGCAAGCCGAGCGTCGGCGTCAACCCGGTACGCGGCCAGAACAACGTCCAGGGGGCCTGCGATATGGGCGCGCTGCCGGATACCTATCCGGGCTACCAGTACGTCAAATTCCCGGAGAACCGCGAGAAGTTCGCCAAAGCCTGGGGCGTCGACAGACTGCCGGAACATACCGGCTATCGCATCAGCGAGCTGCCGCATCGCGCGGCGCACGGTGAAGTGCGGGCAGCGTACATCATGGGTGAGGATCCGCTGCAGACCGATGCCGAACTCTCGGCGGTCCGCAAAGCGTTCGACGATCTGGAACTGGTTATCGTCCAGGACATTTTCATGACCAAAACCGCCTCCGCGGCCGACGTCATCCTGCCGTCCACATCGTGGGGCGAGCACGAAGGCGTGTATACCGCAGCGGACCGCGGCTTCCAGCGCTTCTTTAAAGCCGTGGAGCCGAAGTGGGACCTGAAAACCGACTGGCAGATCATCAGCGAAATCGCCACCCGGATGGGCTATCCGATGCACTACAACAATACCCAGGAGATCTGGGATGAGTTGCGGCATCTGTGCCCGGACTTCTACGGCGCCACCTATGAAAAAATGGGCGAACTCGGCTACGTCATGTGGCCATGCCGCGATGAGTCCGACGCCGACCAGGGGACGTCGTATCTGTTTAAAGAGAAGTTCGATACCCCGAACGGGCTGGCGCAGTTCTTCACCTGCGACTGGGTCGCGCCGATCGATAAGCTCACCGACGAGTACCCAATGGTGCTGTCGACAGTGCGCGAAGTCGGCCACTACTCGTGCCGTTCGATGACCGGCAACTGCGCGGCGCTGGCGGCACTGGCGGATGAACCTGGCTATGCGCAAATCAACACCGCCGACGCCGAACGGTTAGGCATCGAAGATGAAGCGCTGGTGTGGGTGAATTCGCGTAAGGGTCGGATCATCACCCGCGCGCAGGTCAGCGACCGGCCGAACAAAGGCGCGGTGTATATGACCTACCAGTGGTGGATCGGTGCCTGTAACGAGCTGGTCTCAGAGAACCTGAGTCCGATAACCAAAACGCCGGAGTACAAGTACTGCGCGGTCAACGTTGAGCGGATTGCCGATCAGCGCGCGGCGGAACAGTACGTGATCGACGAGTACAACAAGCTGAAAGCCCGCCTGCGCGAAAGCGCAATGGGTTAAGGTTCGAACCTTTGTACCATTGAGTAGCCCCGGTAAGCGGTAGCGCTACCGGGGATTTTCCCCGGAGGCGGCGCATTGCGCCTTCTCCGGGCTACCAAATCGCACAACGCTGTAGCCCCGGTAAGCGTTAGCGCCACCGGGGATTTTCCCCGGAGGCGGCGCATTGCGCCTTCTCCGGGTATTTACCCCGCTAATTCCCGCCATTTTCTTCTTTTTCGCCTCCCTTTATACTGCGCGCTATGTTCCTTGCTGATAATAAATACAAATGAAATACCTCTTTTTATTTTTACTGGTTTTCACCAGCGGCGCAGCGGTCGCCACCGAACCGGGCAGCCAGTATCAACAGCAGGCGGAAGCCGGCGATCGACGCGCGCAATATTACCTTGCCGATACCTGGGTCAGCTCCGGCGATTATGAGAAAGCCGAATACTGGGCGCAGAAGGCCGCCGCCCAGGGCGATGGCGATGCACTGGCGCTGCTGGCGCAGCTCAAAATTCGCAACCCTCAGCAGGCGGACTATCCGCAGGCCCGCCAGCTGGCGGAAAAAGCCGTCAAGGTCGGCAGTAAATCCGGGGAGATCGTTCTGGCGCGGGTGCTGGTGAACCGTCAGGCTGGCCCCACCGATGTGGCGCACGCCATCACGCTGCTGCAGGATGCCGCCCGGGATAGCGAAAGCGATGCAGCGGTGGACGCCCAGATGCTGCTGGGGCTGATCTACGCCAGCGGCGTGCACGGCCCGGAAGATGATGTGAAAGCGAGCGAATACTTCAAAGGCAGCTCGGCGCTCTCACGGACCGGCTATGCTGAATACTGGGCCGGGATGATGTTCCAGCAGGGAGAGAAAGGCTTTATCGAACCGAATAAGCAGAAGGCGCTGCACTGGCTTAACGTCAGTTGCCTGGAGGGGTTTGATACCGGCTGCGAAGAGTTTGACCGGATCAGTAAAGGATAAGAAAAAGCCCGGCGCTCGTGCCGGGCTTTGTGTTTTATTGGGCGGTTTTATCAAACTTGCCCAGCACTTCGCGTTCATACGCCAGCGCTTTTTTGCGGTCGAACTTATGCTCCCACTTGGCGATAACCAGCACCGCCAGCGCATTCCCCACCACGTTCAGCGCGGTACGCGCCATGTCGAGGATACGGTCGACGCCGGCGATAAAGGCGAGGCCTTCCAGCGGGATCCCCACGCTACCCAGGGTTGCCAGCAGCACCACGAAGGAGACGCCCGGCACGCCAGCGATCCCTTTCGAGGTCACCATTAAGGTCAGCACCAGGGTGATCTCCTGCCAGATAGAGAGGTCGATACCGTACAGCTGGGCGATAAAGATCGCCGCGATGCTCTGATACAGCGTTGAACCATCGAGGTTAAAGGAATAACCGGTCGGCACCACAAAGCTGGTGATCGACGCCGGCGCGCCATAGGCTTCCATCTTCTCGATAATGCGCGGCAGCACGCTCTCCGAGCTGGCGGTGGAGTAGGCCAGAATCAGCTCATCTTTCAGGATACGGATCAGGATCCAGATGCTCAGGCCACACAGACGCGCGACAATCCCCAGCACCACCAGCGCGAAGAACAGGATCGCGAAGTAAACCAGCAGTACCAGCTTGGCCAGCGGCCACAGCGAGGCGAAACCAAAGGTGGCGACGGTCACCGAAATCAGGGCGAACACCCCGATCGGCGCATAGCGCATCACCATGTGGGTGACTTTAAACATGGTTTCGGAGATGGAGCGGAAGACCGTCACCAGCGGCTCACGGTGGGTCGCCGGCAGCGAGGAGAGCCCCAAACCAAACAGCACCGAGAAGAAGATAATCGGCAGCATATCGCCTTTCGCCATCGACGCCACGATGTTGGTCGGGACCAGCGACAGGATAGTGCCCATCAGGCCATGCGCATGGCTTTGCACCTCGGCAGTCGTGCTCTGATATTTCGAAATATCAACCGCCGCCAGCTGTGACATATCAATGCCGGTCCCCGGCTGAAAGACGTTGGCCAGGGTGATACCCAGCACGATCGCCACCGTGGTGATCACTTCGAAATAGATAATGGTTTTGGCGCCGATCCGGCCTAACTGCTTGGCATCGCCCACGCCGGCAATCCCGACCACCAGGGTCGAAATGACAATCGGGACCACGATCATTTTAATCAGATGGATAAAGATATCGCCCGCCGGCGTCAGCAAATTGCTAATCAACCAATCGCGACTTTCGGCGTGGTAATGCAGATAACTGCCCAGAAGGATACCCAGCACCAGGGCTAGCAAGATTTGCCAGGCCAGACTGACTTTTTTCGTTTTCTTCACTACTGACTTCCTCAATGAAAGGCACCATTCCTTTTCGTCATGGTACCCACTGCAGGGGGTATGAATTGTGTTGCGTTGCTTTGTGGGGTTATTTAACGCGCAATATCAGTATCATTTGCACGGCATGCTGCGCAAGCCTTTAAGAATAGGGCTTTCTTCTGGTTTTCTGCATAAAGTCACGAATTTTCCCCAGTTACAATGCATAAGTATTTGTAATAAAAAATATTTCACACCTTCCGTTTCTATAAATTCATTTACGTAATTATTTCACTTCAAAGTTTCATTTGATGAAATTTCACTCAGTTGAATCATTGCGTGATCTGCCCCCCAATTAACAAACAAAGCTGTCAAAACCCCTACTCTTAACGTTTGTTTGACATATATTTAACAAGTTCAAAGGAGAAAAAAAGCCATGAGCCAAATACACAAACACCCTATTCCCGCTAATATCGCGGAACGTTGCCTGATTAACCCGGAACAGTACAAGGCGCAGTACCAACAATCCATAACCGACCCTGATACATTTTGGGGCGAGCAGGGCAAGATCCTTGACTGGATACGCCCCTATACCCGCGTGAAGAACACCTCTTTCGCGCCGGGTAATATTTCCATCAAATGGTATGAAGATGGCACCCTGAACCTCGCCGCCAACTGCCTCGACCGCCATCTCGCCGAGCGCGGCGATCAAACCGCCATCATCTGGGAAGGCGACGACGCCAGCCAGAGCAAGCACATCACCTACCGTGAACTGCATGCGGACGTGTGCCGCTTCGCCAATGTGCTGCTCGACCTTGGGATTAAAAAAGGCGATGTGGTCGCCATTTATATGCCGATGGTGCCGGAAGCCGCGGTGGCGATGCTGGCCTGCGCCCGCATCGGCGCTATCCACTCAGTGATTTTCGGCGGCTTCTCGCCGGAGGCGGTGGCCGGACGCATTATCGACTCCAGCTCGCGCCTGGTGATCACCGCTGACGAAGGGCTGCGCGCTGGTCGCGCCATCCCGCTGAAGAAAAACGTTGATGACGCGCTGAAAAACCCGAACGTCAACAGTATTGAGCATGTCGTGGTCCTGAAACGTACCGGCGGCAAAATCGACTGGCAGGAAGGCCGCGACCTGTGGTGGAGCGACCTGATGGCCAATGCCAGCGCCGAGCACCGGCCCGTCGAGATGAACGCCGAAGATCCGCTGTTCATCCTCTATACCTCCGGCTCCACCGGCAAACCGAAAGGGGTGCTGCACACCACCGGCGGCTATCTGGTCTACGCGGCCACCACCTTTAAATACGTTTTCGACTACCATCCGGGCGATATTTACTGGTGCACCGCCGATGTGGGCTGGGTCACCGGCCACAGCTATCTGCTGTATGGTCCGCTGGCCTGCGGCGCCACCACCCTGATGTTCGAAGGGGTACCGAACTGGCCAACCCCGGCGCGTATGTGCCAGGTCGTCGATAAGCATAAGGTCAGCATTCTCTATACCGCCCCGACGGCTATCCGCGCCCTGATGGCGGAAGGCGACAAAGCTATCGAAGGCACAGACCGTTCCTCGCTGCGCATTCTCGGCTCGGTCGGCGAACCGATTAACCCGGAAGCCTGGGAGTGGTACTGGAAGAAGATCGGTAACGAGAAGTGCCCGGTGATGGACACCTGGTGGCAGACCGAAACCGGCGGCTTTATGATCACCCCGCTGCCGGGCGCGATTGAGCTGAAGGCCGGCTCCGCGACGCGTCCGTTCTTCGGCGTCCAGCCGGTGCTGGTGGATAACGAAGGCCTGCCGCTGGATGGCGCCACCGAGGGCAACCTCGCCATCGCCGACTCCTGGCCCGGCCAGGCGCGTACCCTGTTCGGTGACCATGAGCGCTTTGAGCAAACCTACTTCTCCACCTTCAAAAATATGTACTTTAGCGGCGATGGCGCGCGTCGCGATGAAGATGGTTACTACTGGATCACTGGCCGCGTGGATGACGTGCTGAACGTCTCCGGCCACCGTCTGGGTACCGCGGAAATTGAATCCGCGCTGGTGTCGCACCCGAAAATCGCTGAAGCGGCGGTGGTGGGGATCCCGCACAACATCAAAGGCCAGGCCATCTACGCCTACGTGACGCTCAATCACGGCGAAGAACCAACGCCGGAGCTGTATGCCGAAGTGCGTAACTGGGTGCGCAAAGAGATCGGCCCGCTGGCGACGCCGGATGTGCTGCACTGGACCGATTCGCTACCGAAAACCCGCTCGGGCAAAATCATGCGTCGCATTCTGCGTAAGATTGCCGCGGGCGACACCAGCAACCTCGGCGATACCTCGACGCTCGCCGATCCTGGCGTCGTGGAAAAACTGCTCGAAGAGAAGCAGGCCATAACGATGCCATCGTAAGCAAGGACCGATTCCCTACACCCTCTCCCCCGCCGGGGAGAGGATAAAAATAAGTCCCTCCCCCAGGATTCCACTCGCAGGAACGCCGTCAGCAAACCGTATCCCGGCGCCATCGCCGGAGGGGTTGCTGTCGCCAGCGTCCGCTGAGTGGATGACGAAAGGGAGACCTCTGGAGACGCTAAGATGAATGAACAACTTTGTCAGCGGATAGAAAATAGTGCGCATTTCAGGGAGTTAGTTGCATCACGGCAACGGTTTGCCGCCATTCTGTCAGTGATTATGTTAGTGATCTACGTGGGCTTTATTTTGCTTATCGCCTTCGCGCCCGGCTGGCTCGGCACTCCGCTGCACGCCGGTACCAGCGTCACCCGCGGGATCCCGCTCGGCATTGGCGTGATCGTCATTTCGTTTATCCTGACCGGTATTTATGTCTGGCGGGCCAATGGTGAATTCGACCGTTTGACCAAGAGCGTTCTCAACGAGGTAAAAGCATGATCAAGAGAGTCCTGACGGCGCTCGCCGCCACGCTGCTGCCCCTCGGCGCTCACGCGGCAGACGCCATTACCGGCGCGGTACAGCGCCAGCCGACCAACTGGCAGGCGATTGTCATGTTCCTGATTTTCGTCGCCCTGACCCTTTACATCACCTACTGGGCCTCAAAACGGGTACGTTCGCGCAGCGATTATTATACCGCCGGCGGCAATATTACTGGCTTCCAGAACGGGCTGGCGATTGCCGGCGACTTTATGTCGGCAGCGTCGTTCCTCGGTATTTCCGCGCTGGTGTATACCTCAGGCTACGACGGCCTGATCTACTCGCTGGGCTTTCTCGTCGGCTGGCCGATTATCCTGTTTCTGATTGCCGAACGACTGCGCAACCTTGGCCGCTATACCTTTGCTGACGTCGCTTCATACCGCCTGAAGCAGGGGCCGATCCGCACCCTCTCCGCCTGCGGATCGCTGGTGGTGGTGGCGCTGTATCTGATCGCGCAGATGGTGGGCGCCGGCAAGCTGATCCAGCTGCTGTTCGGCCTCAATTACCATGTCGCCGTGGTGCTGGTTGGCGTACTGATGGTGCTCTATGTCCTGTTCGGCGGCATGCTGGCAACCACCTGGGTGCAGATTATTAAAGCGGTTCTGCTGCTGTGCGGCGCCAGCTTTATGGCCTTTATGGTCATGAAGCACGTCGGCTTCAGCTTCAATAACCTGTTTACCGAGGCGATGGCCGTCCATCCGAAAGGGGCGGCGATTATGAGTCCCGGCGGACTGGTGAAAGATCCGATATCAGCGCTCTCTCTGGGTCTGGGTCTGATGTTCGGTACCGCCGGCCTGCCGCATATTCTGATGCGCTTCTTTACCGTGAGCGATGCCAAAGAAGCGCGTAAAAGCGTCTTCTACGCCACCGGTTTTATGGGCTATTTCTATATCCTGACCTTTATTATCGGCTTCGGCGCCATCATGCTGGTCGGCGCGAACCCGGCGTTTAAAGACGCGGCCGGACAGCTTATCGGCGGCAATAACATGGCGGCGGTACATCTGGCGGATGCGGTGGGGGGCAATTTGTTCCTCGGCTTTATCTCCGCGGTCGCTTTCGCCACTATCCTGGCGGTGGTGGCTGGCCTGACCCTCGCCGGCGCCTCAGCGGTGTCGCACGACCTGTACGCCAACGTCTTCCGCAAGGGCGCGACCGAGCGTCAGGAGCTGAAGGTCTCCAAGATCACCGTGCTGATCCTCGGGGTGGTGGCCATTCTGCTGGGTATTCTGTTTGAAAATCAGAACATCGCTTTCATGGTCGGCCTGGCCTTCTCCATTGCCGCCAGCTGTAACTTCCCGATTATTCTGCTGTCGATGTACTGGTCGAAGCTGACCACCCGCGGCGCGATGGTCGGCGGCTGGCTGGGCCTGCTGACTGCGGTCATTCTGATGATCCTCGGCCCGACCATTTGGGTGCAGATCCTCGGCCATGAGAAAGCGCTGTTCCCGTATGAATATCCGGCGCTGTTCTCCATCGCCATCGCGTTCATCGGTATCTGGGTCTTCTCCGCCACCGATAACTCACCGGAAGGGATGCGCGAGCGCGAGCAGTTCCGCGCCCAGTTTATCCGTTCACAAACCGGGATCGGTATCGAACGCGGCCAGGCGCATTAATCGTTCTCTCCCCTTCCCCGGCGCCGTCCGGAGAAGGGGCTCATCCCCGACCTCTTAGTTATAGGTTAAGGTGATCACCCCGGTGGCGTTTGCCGAACCCGCGGTCACCGCGCTCCCCGTCTTGTAATAGTTAGTGGATAAGGCAAGCGTCTGCATGGCCGCGGCCCCGCCTGGGCTGTCGGGGTTGGTGAAATAGCTATAGCTGGCGTCCGCGCCGCTGTTGGTCACCGTCGTGCGGCTCGAAGTATAGAGGCTGATATCGGTATTTAACGGCAGCGCTTCGCCATCCATATTCAACTGAACTCCCACCCCGGTGGCAACATTCTCCTCTGCCGTTAAGGCTATCACCGTGTTGCCAGGGTTATCCCCACTCGCTTGCGCCGCCGCCACACGCATCGAAACGTTGGTTCCCGGCTCGCAGGCAAGGGTCAGGGACTGCCGCGCGTTCCCCACCTTCGTCGCGGTGTTGAACTCGCTGGCATTGATGCTGCCCATGGCAAAACTGAGATTATTGCTACCGACAATACACCCCATCGGGATCATCTGGATGCTGGTGGTGCCGCTGATGTGCAGCCGGGAAATGGAGAGCGTCGCCTTACTATCCTTCGCCGAAACCGTAGCCACCGGATCGCTGAACGATAATTGACTGTTGCTGGCGATAGCGCCGCCGGTGGCCACCAGCTGCAGCTGATATGCCGGGGTGTAATGGGTCGAGGCATAATAATCAAACAGGCCGGTGGGCTTACCGAGATAGTAATTCACATCGCCGATATAATGCACCTGCGAGTCGGGGCTGAAATCATCGGTATCACCGTCATATTCACCGCTGATATTGAGCCACACCTTGACGCGGAGGCCAATCCCCTGCACCGAGGTGGCATAGATATTATCCCCTATCAGCGCCCCGGCATTGTTCGAGGACCAGGCAAACACCGCGTAGGTGCTTCCCTCGCAGTTAATCAGCTCCGTTTGCGCGCGGGTAATTTTCCCCGAGTCATACAGCACGGTGCCCGCGGTGTAGCTCCCGGCGTTGACCAGAATCTTTTCCGGCAAGTTAGTCATCGAGACATCGCCATAGTTGGTTCCCGTGCATGCCGCCCAGCTATAGAGGGGACACAGTACCAGCATGAACAAGAAGATCAGTTTTTTCATACCCATCCCTGTCGAAACGTTATTTGTAAGCCACATCGAACGTGGCGGTAAAGCCGACAATCCCCGGCTTTACCTGGCCATAGGGCGAAAACATGCGTGCTACCATATTGAAGATATGGACGTCGGCACGGTCACCAAAGGTATAAAGATACTGGTCGCCAGGCCCGAGGGGCTTCTGATCGGCAAGAGTGAGAAGTTGCATACCGACGCCGCTGGCCCCGTCGCTGCCTGTGCGGAAGTTTTTATAAACCGAGGTGTAAGTGTTATCGAATTTTGCTCCGCTAAATGCGATGGTTACCGCCGACGCATCGGCGGAACAACTGGAAAAGACCAGCTTAACCGGCACGCTGGCGCCGCTCGACCCGGCATTTCCGGAGAACGTCTGCGAGGAGACGGTGCCTAAATCGATACTGTTCGACGGTTCCACGGCCACCTCGCAGGAAGGCGCTTCGATGGTGCCCGTGACGTTAAAATTGACCGTGCTGCTGCCTTCATAAGCCAGCGCCGGAAGGGAGAGCAGCAAAAGGCTGGCCACCAGGATGCCCCTTGTGCTGCCGTCTCGCATATTCATATCAGCCCCTTCTTCCATGTTGAAAACCTGCATCCATTACCGGCATTCGGCCTGATAGAACAGAATATCGTCGCCAAGAGCCATGCTGGAGAAGTCGTAATGAACGGTGCACTGCTCACTGCTTTTCTCCCCCCAGCGCGCTAACAGCTGGCCTTTTTTCTGCAGCCCCGTGAGATACACCTGCCCCTCATCGCCGACAATATTGCTGCGCGCCGCGCTGGCGCGATCATTATCAAGTGTCACCAGCGCGCCGAAAGGCACCACACCGTTGCGAGTACGCAGGGTGAGCATCGCCTTATAGCCAATTCGGGTGTCATACTGCACTTTGACGATTGCATTGCGCGTTGGGACCACCGTTCTGGCGACGTTATCCACCTCGGCGCCAGCCATCTGCTGTTCATCCAGCGCCAGGCTGTTGCGATGGTAAGGGCGAACATACGGTACGACGGCATACCCGGCGGCATCCGTCGTCACGTTGGTCTGGCCCTGCACCCGCACATCGCTGACGCCGGGCGTTTCGACCAGCGCAGCACTCTCACCCAGAAAGCGCGACAGCGTGAGCCCGCCCGCGTGGGCAACCATGCCGCCGCGCAGCGAATAATTGTAGTGATTGCTGTAGTGGTCGTAGCCATAGCCGCCGGCGACATCGCCTTTTGAGCCCTGATAATTGACGCTGAGGTTGCCGGAGGTGCTCTTATCCTGGGTGTTGTAACCCTCCTGGAGGCTCCAGTTGAGAGAACGATCCTCGAACGCCGAGCCATTGAGCCCCACGCTGTGCGTGGTGTCGTTATGCCGACCATGGTTCAAGGTGTAATTCGCCGAGAGCGTCTCGCCAAGCGGGATGCTTAGCGTCAGGGAGACGATGGTATCGCTGGCCGGCCGGTTATTGCCGCTGTCATCGGTGCTTTGCACATTGCGGTTATAGGAATAGTTAATAAAGTAGGAGGCCCTGCCAATCGACCCGCTATAGCCCACGCCTACCGACTCCATGCGCGAGCTGTCCCAATAGGTTTCATTGACCAGAGAAAGCGAGAGCGAACCATAGCCGAACAGCGTCTGCGACAGCGAAGCGTCAAACCGGCCTTTCGTTCTGCCGCTCTGCGTACAGCAGTCGCGCTGCGTGGAGGCGTTATCGACAAAATCCTGAAACGAATAGTATCCCGCGGTGGAGTAGCGATAGCCGGCCACGGAAAAGCTGGTGCCCGTCTGCAGAAAGCTTTTGCTGAAGCGGACGCGATACGATTGCCCCTGTTCTTTGCGGGTTGACGAGGCCGTATCGCTGGTTTTCACGTCGGCCCACGACTGAGAGCCGTCAAACGACAGCGCGCCGATGGTGCCAAGGTTAAAGCCAGCGCCTAACAGCAGGTTGGTGTATTTATCTTCCGCCTGCTGAAAGCCGGTATAGAGAGTAAAGTTACTGGTGGCGCCATAGGCCAGGGAAGACTGAATAAAGTTGTATTCTTTATCGTCGGAGCTGCCTGAGCGCGTCCTGCCGCTGCTCAGCGCATAGTCCAGCTGGCCCTCGCGCTGCAGGACCGCCAGCGAGGCAAAAGGCACCACAAAGTTTTGCTCGCTGCCGTCAGACTCTTTAACGGTGACGTACAGATCGCCGGCGCTGCCGGTGGCATACAGATCGTTAATCTCAAAGGCGCCGGGAGCGACGGTGGTTTTATAAATGCTGTAACCATTCTGATAAACCGAGACCTCCGCGGTGGTGCGCGCGATCCCTCGAATCGTCGGCGCAAAGCCATGCAGGCTATCCGGCAGCATCTCTTTGTCCGAACTGAGCTGCAGGCCGGTAAAGCTCACACTGTCGAAGATGCCGGAAGAGGTATAGGTATTACCGACCACCAGTTGACTGCGCAGGGTGTGAATATCGCGGGCAAGGTACGAGTAAACCGACTCCCAGCGGCTGCTGTTGTCGCTGTGGCTATAGGTGCTGTAGTTGCGCAGACGCCATGGCCCCAGATTCACCCCAGGCTGCAAGCTAACAAACTGGCTGTCTACGGTCGCGCCATTATGCCGCGGCGCATTGCGCTGCCCGGTGACACTATAGTTGAGAAGACCGGCGTTGATCCCCTGCTGCCACTGGCTCTCCGGTATATAGTCTCTTGGGCGATTCAGCATCGCGGCCTGCGGCACGGTAAAATCGATTCGCTGTTGGGCAAGAGACACCGAAAATGTCATCCCGGGGATCGCCGACAGCCGGGCGCAGGTTTCCCCTGCCGCGAACAGCTGGGGATAGGCGGTGGTATTAATCAACCACGAATTCAGATACTCCGCGGAAAGACAGGGAGAAGCGGTCGCGCCTGCGTCATGGCCAATTTCCTGAAAGGTCAGCGATTCTGAACTGACGTATTTATCATTGATGTAAACATCCAGATGATAGGTGCCCGGCGGTACGCCATCTTGCGAAAAATAGGACAGATCAACCGAAGCCGCAGGATCCTCGGCGACTTCGAGTAAATTCGGGTTGAAATATTCACCGGCCTCAGCGCGAGAAGACAAGGCACTCAGGCACAAAACAATAGCGACGCAGATACTTTTGGTTGAAAACAGTAGCTCAACGCTACTGAATGATAGCGGTATATTTCTTCCCTGACATACCATAATCATTAATCACGCTCCATGTGATCTCTTTTTTCCCTGTCGCGGACAGGGTACTCTGCACGGGTATTTTTAAAGTAGAAAATGGGGCAGCAAACCATGCGCCAGAAATATTTTTCCCGTTAAGACTAACCTGGGAAAAATTCATATACAGCGGTGAGTTATTTTTTACCGTCACCGAGTCCCCCGCTTTTCCCCACTGTAATTTTTCGGCATACGATTCCGGTGTATTGCCTTTTAACGCGGCAGGTCGATAAATCAATTTTATTTTCGAGTTGATGGCAAACTGCACCACATTTTTATCCGGGACATATTTCGTTGCCGGGATCCCTTTGATATTGAGCCAAAACATCGACTCGCGATCGTCGGGTAGTTTTTTTCCTGAGCGGACAACGCGCACGAATCCTTTCTCTCCGGCTTTGAGACGGAACAGCGGCGGCGTAATAATAAACGCGTCTTTGGCTGGCGACGCGGCATCCACCACCGAGAGCCAGGACTGGACGATATTGCTGCTCTGATCTTTATTCTCAACCGTGATGACGGCGTTGTTTTTCGCACCATCAAACACCAGACGCGTGCCGCCCACGACCACGCTGGCTTGCGCAATAGAGGAAGACAGCAAAAAACCGACCACAAAAAAAGGATATCTCATACGTTTAATTAAAGGGGAATAGCAGACGATTCCCCTTTCTCCATTCAACAAAACGCCGAATTAATAATAAGTCACGTTATAAGTCACAGTTGTCTGAACGGTACCTTTCGTCGGATCGGTATCACCCGACTTCACCATTTTAACGGTGAATGGAATGGTTGCGGCACCGGAAGAAATATCGACATCCGAACCCTCTTCATTATTCTTCATCACCTTACCCGCTTCGTCGAAAAGGGCCACAGCAACACCGGTTGCCGGCTCATCAGTCGCCTGGTTTTTAAAATAATCGCTGTTCGCGGTATCGGAAACACCGCCAAAAGTGACGCGAGCGATACTGTTGCCACCGTCTTCCGCGGTCGGGCAATCGGCTAAGCTAAAGGAGAAGTTCTTGGCAGCGCCGAAGGTATACGCTTTCAGATCCGCCACTGAGGTGGTGCCCATATCAATAGCCGTTACGCCGCCGTCAATAGTCGCCGTACAGGTCGTATCGGAAACAACACCATTAAAAGTAATGGTGTTATCGGCCTGAGCAACGGTAGACAGCACGCTGCAGGCAGAGAAAATCAGGGCACCCGCCAGAATTTTTTTACTCATCTTCATATTTATTCCCATATCCATTATAAACGACAATCAGTCCGTCAATTGTTTTATGCAGATATATTAGAGAATGAATTTGCATCCGCGCGGCGTCACATACACATTTACGTGACATATGATTTATGATAATTAATATTATACATAAATAAACGACCAGCATTTGAATCCATTCAATAATACAAGCCCGCGTAAAAAGAATAACGAACAGAGGGTAAAAGCTCAATTATTAATGTAAAAATTGATTTTTAAACAAATCGCCTTAAAAAATGAGAAAATAAGATGAAGTTCCTTTGAAATCATAGCGATACAAACTTATAAAATTCTTAGAGATAATAAAAAGCCTATACATCATTCGCAATATAATTAGATCAGTATTGATTATGAAATATTTAGTTACAAAGAGAGGATGGTAATAAGAATTGCCTTAATCTTTTCTGATGACCAATAACCGGCATAAACAAAAAGGGGCGAAAATAGTTCACAACTATTCCGCCCCTCAATATTTCATAACAACCGGTTACACGAGAACGCTAAAACAGCAGCCAGCGCACTAACGGCGCCGCCAGCACCACCACTACGCCAGACAGCATCATCACCAGGCTGGCCACCACGCCCTCCTGCTGGCCCAGCTCATAGGAGCGCGCCGTCCCGGCACCATGGGAAGCCGCGCCGAAGCCGGCTCCTTTCGCCATCCCTTCCCGGATAGCCAGGCGTAAAAACAGCATATCCCCTACCGCCATGCCAAAGACGCCGGTGATCACCACAAACAGTGCCACCAGATCGGGTTGACCACCGAGCGGTTTCGCCGCCGCCAGCGCAAAGGGCGTGGTCACCGAGCGCACCGCCAGGCTGCGCTGGATTTCATCAGACAACATCAATCCGCGCGCCAGCCATACGGAGCTGGTCACCGCCACCACCACCGCCGTTACCACCCCGGCGCTGAGCGACATCCAGTGGCGCTTGATCACCGCAACATTTTCATACACCGGAACGGCAAAGGCGATGGTGGCGGGGCCCAGCAGCCACAGCAGCCAGTGGGTCTCTCCCATATAGCTCTGATAAGAAATATGGCCCAGCACCAGGATCAGCACCAGCAGGATCGGCGTGAACACCAGCGGCATCAGCGGCAGTTTATGAAAACGGCGATACAGTTTTTTATTGGCGTAATAGAGACCCAGCGTCGCCACCAGACACAGGACGCTCAGCATGACATCACTCATTTTTTAGCCGGCTCACTTCGTAACGGTAGACCCTGTCGACGACCCAGGCCGTCGCGCCGAGCACCATCAGCGTGCTTAAGGCAATCACCAGGAAAATCCGCCAGCCATCAACCATCAGCAGCTGGGTATAATTGACCACCGCGACCACCGCCGGGACGAAAAACAGCAGCATCTCCGCCAGCAGCCAGCGGGCGCCGGCGCGAACCCAGCTCAGGGGGATCACCCGGCAGACGATCAGCAGCAGGAGCATCACCATGCCGACCAGGTTAGCCGGCAGGGGTACCTGCCACCTGTTCACCAGATATTGCGCAAAAATAAATAACCCGACATAAAGGAGCACCTGCAGCGGGATTTGAAGACGCTGCGCCACGACGGGGGCAACGCGAGCTGGCGCGAAGGCCATGAGCGATATTCCTGAAAAAAAGAAGTCAGGGGTGCAGTATAGAGAGCCGCCGAAGCGGACAGAAATGAATTAAAATCATCGCAGGTATAGTCTCAGGGAATAATTATGGATATCCGAACGCTGCGCTATTTCGTTGAAGTGGTTCGTCAGCAGAGTTTTACTCGCGCGGCGGAAAAGCTGTTCGTCACACAGCCTACCATCAGCAAGATGCTCAAAAATCTCGAAGATGAACTGAACTGCACGCTGTTGATCCGCGATGGCCGTAAACTGCTGCTCACCGATACCGGGCGCGTTGTTTTTGAACGCGGCCAGGCGATCCTTGGCGAGTTCAGCCAGCTGGAGTCAGAACTGAGCGATATCAACCACCTGCATAAAGGGGTGTTGCGGCTTGGCATTCCACCGATGGTCGGAATGCTGATGGCGGAGCCGATCAGCCGCTTCCGCGAGCGCTACCCGGGCGTCGAGCTGAAAATCGCCGAGTTTGGCGGCCTGACGGTCCAGCAGGCGGTCAGCAACGGCGAGCTCGATATGGCGATGACCGCCCTGCCCATCGAAGAGGGTAGCCACCTCACCACCCTGCCGTTGTTCAACCACCCGCTGTGCGTCCTGACGCCAAGAACCGCGCCGTGGGAGGGCGTGACCTCGCTCTCGCCGGCAGAGCTGGCGGCATATCCGCTGGTCATCTACAACGAAGAATTTGCCCTCAGCCAGCAGCTGATGCGCCTGTTTGCCGAGCATGACGTAAAGCCGCGTATCGCGGTGCGCAGCGGCCAGTGGGATTTTCTCGCCGCGATGGTGCAGGCCGGCATTGGCGTGGCGATCCTGCCCGAGCCGATTTGCCAGCGTCTCGACCCGCAGAACTTTTGCTGGATCCCATTGCAAAGCGAGCTGCGCTGGGAGCTGGGGATGATTTGGCGGGAGGGCGTGTATATGTCGCGCAGCGCTGAGGCCTGGCTGGCGTGCAGTAAAGCGTTCTGGCTGGAATAATTCCCTGGTGACAACGCGTTTCGCAGAGGAATGGGTAGCCCGGGTCAGGCGCTTGCGCCGCTGCCCGGGTTTCCCCCGGTCGCGCTAACGCTTACCGGGGCGACACATTGGCTGCAGTCTCGCCAGTAGCCCGAATAAGCGTCGCGCTATCCGGACTAAAGGTTATTGATCTTCGATTAACAGCGCTTCCAGCAGGTCGAGATCGTGCAGCAGCTTCTGCAGCGTCTCGTTACTGATCTGCCGGGTGGCGCGCAGGTGATACAGCTCTCCGCGTTCAGAGCGCAGCGCCGCCAGGCGGAAGCGGCGCTCCAGACTCTCCTCCAGCATAGAGGTTTCCACGTCGTTACGACCATCGACGCGGCGGCGCAGGTTACCGATCACCCGCGAACTGACTTCGGTCAGCAGCTGGTTATCGATATTCTCTTTGGTATCCGCCGCCAGCCGCTCTTCCATCTTCTGGATCGCCACAATCGCCACGTCTGCCGTCGCTGCGCGCGCCAGCCGTTCCTCTTTCCGCTGCTGCACGTTGTCACTCGACTCGATGTGGCGCAGCAGGATCGGCAGCGCTATCACCCCGACGAACAGCGAGAACAGGATCACCCCGGCGGCGAGGAAAATCAGCTCATAGCGCGCCGGGAAAACATTCCCGTCCGGCAGCAACAGCGGAATCGAGAGCACACCGGCGAGGGTAATCGCCCCGCGCACCCCGGCCACAGAGGAGATCAGCAGCTCGCGGGTGGTCCAGGAGCCAAACTCCATCGGTTTCTTCTTCAGGAAGCGCTGACTAAGCTTACGCATCGACCACAGCCAGCCAAAACGCACCAGCATCAGCGCGGCATAGATCAGGATGATGTCGGCAAACAGCATCCAGGTCTCGACGTTGGGGTCAGCTTCCGCCGCCACCAGCGAGCTGGAGAGGATATCCGGCAGCTGCAGGCCCAACAGCAGGAAGACCATGCCGTTGAAGACAAATTCCAGCATCGCCCAGGTGCTGTTAGCGCGCAGACGCATGGCCAGCGGCGCGGTACGCATCACGCCGGAACGGGTGATGGTCATCCCCGCCGCCACCGCCGCCAGGATACCGGAGACACCGATATGTTCGGCAATCAGATAGGAGGCAAACGGCAGCAGGAACAGCAGGACAATCTGCGTGGCGGGTTCATCCCCACCCCAGCGGCTGAGGAAACGCATCGAGCGGCCATACGACCAGCTCACCACAAACCCGGCCAGCACGCCGCCGATCGCCACCTTCAGAAATTCTACGGTCGCGCCGCCAACGGTAAAGACCATAGTGCCCATCGCCACCGCGACGGCAAACTTGAGCGAAACCAGACCAGAGGCGTCGTTCATTAACGCCTCCCCCTGCAGAATGCCCATGATTTTTTTCGGTATCCGCCCTTCCCCGACGATGCCGGAGAGCGCCACGGCATCGGTCGGCGAGAGTACGGCCGCCAGCGCGAACGCCGGGATCAGCGGAATGCCAGGCACAATCCAGTAGATCAGAAAGCCGATGCCGACCACCGTCACGACGACCAGCGCCAGCGCCAGACCAAGGATCTCCCGCCCGTGTTCAATAAACTCACGGGTCGGCGTTTTCCAGCCGTCGGCGAACAGCAGCGGCGGGATAAACAGGACCAGAAACAGCTCTGGATCAAATTCAACGTGCAAACCGAAGGTCGGCCATGCCAGAAGCGCGCCAATGGCGATTTGCATCAGTGGGAGTGGAACCTGAAAGGGCAGTACACGCGTCACTACCCCGGACAGTGAGACCACAAGGGTCATGATGAGGATGGTAAAGAATATTTCCATGTGTTCCCTGTTTGCTGCGTTTTCTTTTATACCTGTGAGGCGTCGTGCCTGTGAATCATACGCTACCCAGATTAACGCAAATGGAAACAGGATGTGGCTTAAAAATAAAACGGGCGGCCTGAGCCGCCCGTGAGGAGCACGAAGGGTTTAAATCGCCCAACCGCCGGCGTAAAACGCCACCAGCGCCACGGCGATAATTACCGTACCGAGGTTCAGCTTGCGCCACTCGCCGGAGACCAGACGGCCAATCACCAGGGTAGCGAAACCGATCATGATGCCGGTCACGATGTTACAGGTCAGCACGATAAACACCGCGGTGATCAGGCCAGCCATCGCGTCAACGAAGTCGTTGAAATCGATTTTTGCCACGTTGCTCAGCATCAGCAGGCCGACGTACATCAGCGCCGGCGCGGTCGCGTAGGCCGGTACCAGATAAGAGAGCGGGGAGAGGAACAGGATCAGCAGGAACAGGACACCGACCGTCACCGCGGTCAGACCGGTTTTACCGCCGGCCGCGGTACCCGCCGCCGATTCGATATACACCGCCGCTGGCGCCGCGCCAACTAAACCGGAGAAGACGCTGCTCAGGGAGTCGGTGGTCAACGCTTTACCGCCGTTGATGATCTGTCCGTCTTTGTCCAGCAGGTTTGCCTGGCCGGCCACCGCGCGGATAGTACCGGTGGCGTCAAAGACCGCCGTCATCACCAGCGCCAGCACGCTGGGCAGCACGACCGGGTTCAGCGCGCCGATGATGTCGAGGCTGCCGATCAGCGAGTTGCCTTTATCATCGCTCAGGGATGGCATGGCGAAAATACCGGAGAAATGGACGTTCGGATCGAAAATCAGGCCCACAATCGACACGCCAATAATGGTCAGCAGAATACCGCCCGGCACCTTCATTTTTTCCAGACCAATGATCACCGCGAGGCCAATCAGCGACATCACCACCGGGAAGCTGGCAAATTTGCCCAGCGCCACCGGCAGACCGTCCAGCGGATTTTTGATCACCAGACCAACGCCGTTGGCGGCGATCAGCAGCAGGAACAGGCCAATCCCGATCCCGGTACCATGCGCCACGCCCTGCGGCAGGTTGCGCAAGATCCAGCTGCGGATGCCGGTCGCGGAAATCACCGTAAACAGGACACCCATCAGAAATACCGCGCCGAGGGCCACCGGAATACTGATCTGCTGCCCCAGCACCAGGCTGAAGGCGGTGAAGGCGGTCAACGAAATGGCGCAGCCGATAGCCATCGGCAGATTTGCCCATAACCCCATCACCAGTGAGCCAACGCCCGCCACCAGACAGGTCGAGACAAACACCGCGGCCGGCGGGAAGCCCGCTTTACCGAGCATGCCCGGCACCACGATGACGGAGTAAACCATCGCCAGAAAGGTAGTAAGACCTGCAACAATCTCCTGACGCACGGTGCTACCGCGCGCCGAAATTTTAAACCAGGCGTCTAATGAACCGCCGGTACGCGCTGAAGGCGTAGACATAGAAAACTTCCCCTGAAAATTTTTATTGTTCGTTGATATGCGTGGTGGACCCTCCACTGCCAGTTAAACGCGATCTCCTTGTACCGAATCGCAGCGCCAGGGGGGCTGCAAAAAAGCAAACGTTTAACTCCGCGCATACACTACGGTGTGTCAACCTTATCTCCTCCCCCTGGATAGCAGAAAAAAGAGGGAGCAAAACAGAAAGGCAAACGATTATCCGGCCTTTAGATAACCCTTTTCAACCGATGTTTATCGTATTTCGCTAAATTTCGCTTATGACGAGCAGAAAATAACCAGACGATGCGCAAACGTTATCGTCTATGCGCAATCCGCTAACAAATTTTTAGTGAGTTGCTTTCATTTGTCGGCGTCATCGGATCCGCTGATACCTCAGGCGCCGGGTAAGGTGAAGGGACCGCCGCGCTCGATGGCCCGCTGCCAGGCCGGACGCTGCTCCACCCGCTGTCGCCAGGCCTCAATATGGACAAGGTCATGCACGCCACCGCGCGCCAACAGCGCCATCACCGGGAAGCTCATCTGGATATCGGCCATACTTAGACGCTCGCCGGCAAACCATGGCCGCGTGGCAAGATGGTCGTCAATAAACCGCGCATGGGTGGCCAGCTGGGGATCCAGCCACGCTTTCTGAATGCCCTTGCCCAGCAGGGCGCCCAGAGAGCGGACGCCAAAGGGCACAGGGGGTTTACCCAGGCTGGCGAACACCAGCTTCATTAACAGCAGCGGCATCAGCGAGCCTTCGGCATAGTGCAGCCAGAAGCGGTACTGCAGTTTGTCCTCTATCGCCTGCGGCTTCAGCAGCCCGCCGCTGTCCCAGGTCTCCTGCAAATACTCGAGAATGGCCCCGGACTCCGCCAGCACATAGCCGTTGTCTTCCAGCACCGGCGATTTCCCCAACGGATGGACTTTCTTCAGCGCCGCCGGCGCCAGCATCGACTTTTCCCGCTGATAGCGGACTATCTGATAAGGCAGCTGCAGCTCTTCCAGTGCCCACAGTACGCGTTGCGATCGTGATTGATTAAGATGGTGTACCGTCAGCATGGGCCTCTCCCGTGGTTTGTTCAAATTAACTATAGGAACAGGCGCTCATTGCCGGGAAAATTTCGGCAAAATAGTAAGGAAAAAATGGCAGCAGCTGCCATAGTTAAAGTGTCGACGCAAACCGGAACCTCCATCAACAGATTGCGCAATACTGAGGGACGTCGATGTCGGGGGAAACCCTCTCGTGAACCAGCGAGATAATGCGAAAGACAAAGACCGGAAAACAACTAAAGCGCCCAGTTGTGGCGCTTTAGTTTTATTATTCCTCTTCCAGCAGCCGGGCGCCGGTCCCCTCTTCCCCCAGCTTATCGCCCGGGTTGCGCAGCGGGCAGTCGCGCCGTGATAAACAGCCGCAGCCGATACAGCCGTCGAGCTGGTCGCGCAACGCCGTCAGGGTATGAATACGCCGGTCCAGCTCCTCACGCCACTGCGATGACAGCATCTTCCACTCTTTTGCGCTGAGGTTGTGCCCTTCCGGCAGTACGCCAAACGCGTCGCCGATGGTCGCCAGCGGGATGCCGATGCGTTGCGCAATTTTGATAATCGCCACCGCGCGCAGGACATCGCGCCGGTAGCGCCGCTGGTTGCCGGCATTCCGCTGGCTATGGATCAGGCCTTTACTCTCATAAAAATGGAGAGCCGAGACCGCCACGCCGGTTCGTTTTGCCACTTCCCCGGGCGTCAGCAGCATTTTGATGCGGGGTGATTTCTTTTCCATAAAGCGCTTTACCTCAAGTTAACTTGAGGAATTATACTCGCCCGCAGACAAAACGACGAATCGAGAATTGAGAGAGGCCGCTTTATGTCCCATCAGGATATTATTCAAACACTGATTGAATGGATTGATGAACATATTGATCAACCACTTAACATTGATATAGTCGCCAGAAAGTCAGGATACTCGAAATGGTATCTGCAGCGGATGTTCCGTACCGTAATGCATCAGACGCTGGGTGATTATATTCGTCAGCGCCGCCTGCTGCTGGCGGCGGAAGCGTTGCGAACCACTCAGCGACCTATCTTTGATATCGCGATGGATCTGGGCTACGTCTCGCAGCAAACCTTCTCCCGGGTGTTCCGCCGCGAGTTCGACCGCACTCCCAGCGACTACCGCCATCAGATCTCCGCGTGACGCGGCGACTGAGGCCTGCTTATGGGCGTGGGAGCATTCGCTAACCACTGCATAAACTCCCGCGCCGGCATGGCTTTCGCAAACAGCCAGCCCTGACAAAATTGCACGCCGCGCTTGTAGAGCCAGCTTACCTGCTCCGGGGTCTCCACCCCTTCCGCGATAGTTTTTAAACGCAGCCCGCGCGCCATCTCGATGATGTGCTCAGCGATCAGATGGCTGGTGTTGTTGGTGGTCAGCGTATCAACGAAGGTTTTATCGATTTTGAGGATATCGACATTCAGCGCGTGCAGATTATGCAGATTCGAGTAGCCGGTACCAAAATCATCGATCGCAATCTCATAGCCTGCTTCGCGGAACGCCTGGATCACCGGCGTCGTTTTCGCCACGTCGATAAACCCGCGCTCGGTCACTTCGATTTTGATCTGTCCGATGCAGACCGCATAGCTGTGCGCTTTCTCACTGATCTGGGAAATCAGCCGCGCCGAGTGGAAATCGGACGCAGAGAGATTGATCGCCACATACAGCTGCGGATGGCTGGCAAGAAACTCACCCATTTCATAAAACAGCTCGTCCACCACGTAGTCCGTGATCTGGGCAATCATGCCTTCATTTTCCGCCAGCGGGATAAACTCCGCCGGGTTCATCACCGGGCCATCAAACCCCGGCCATCGCAGTAGCGCCTCCGCCCCGACGCAGCGGTTATTTTTAATATCGATAATCGGCTGGTAGTGCAGCCGCAGCTGGCGGCAGCTCAGAGCCCGCTGTAGCATATTGCGCGGCGAGTGATACTGGCGGCGGGTTCGTGTCCACACCAGCACCAGTAAAATACTGCAAATGATCCCCAGCGGCAGCGTCAGGCTCGCCTGGTCACAGAAGTTGTGGTAGTAGCTGGCCCGGGAGGTGGACATGATGACCGCGATCGGCCGGATAGCGGAGCGAGCTATCGTATACACCCGACCATTCTGATTAAAAAAAGCATCGCCTTCGCGAATTAACGCCTGGAGTTCGGCGGGCTCAACATTATTACTCAGCGAGAAAAAGAGGTTGGTTTTAGTATCGAAAACGCCATAGGCTAAATCGCGGTCGCTGGCAATCACCGAGCTGAACGAGTAGGGGTTGACCACCACCACATAGGGCCCCTTCTGCATATAATTCATGGCAAAGCCCGGGTAAAACGGCGTATCCCGATAGTAGTAAATCGCCACATCCGGCTTTTTGGTGTAATTCGCCGCGGGCATCCGCCAGCCGGTCTCGGGATGAGCGGACGTTGAACAGATAAAGCGCTGACCGTTGGCGTAGATCAGATCTTCTACATACAGCAGACCGCGAACAATATGCAGTAAATAACGCTGGTGCTCCGCTGAGCATAGCTCACCACGATACTGGCTGGCTTTAAACCGCGCCTGATCCGCTTCCCGGATGACCATTTCTGTTTTTTGCAGCGCCAGCTGCGAAAATGAGTGCAATTGATCAATGGTTTCGGCTTTGGCCCGCAGCTGGGCAAACCACAATGCCAACATCACCGGCAATAAAATAACCAGCCCCATTCCGACAAGTCTGAGCGCCTTATGCGGCGCACTGTCAGCCATTTACGCTTTCATCCATGCGATATGCCTTAATTAAGGTAGCCCGAACACGTTAGCAATCGCGACTGCGATAGACATCAGCAGATATCTGCCAGCCCTTCAGGGCGTCAGCTTTTCAGCTGGTGGTGTTGAATAATACTTATTTATCAGGTATTCGAAAGATATTCTCGTCAGATTAAGAATAGACGCGCATCTGACTCGGTTTCTCCGTGTAATAAACAGGAACTGGTAATAAAACCCGCAGAATAATAATCATTAGCAAGAGAATGAAAATAAGATAATCGGGTTTTGCTTACCTATATCCACACAAAATCAAAGCTTATTCAGCGCAGCGAAAGCTCATTTTTTGGCTGGCGAATAAAGCACCAAGTGTGATATAGTTCACACAAGTTGATGAAACAGAAATGACGTTTCATCACTCTCTAGTTTGCCAGTCGAGACCAGAGCGCTATGCCATCGTCAGTCGCGCCAGGTCATCCATGGCTCCCCGACTTTCTTTGAGGATAGGTTAATGGCTTCCATTACTACCAGTGTCGTTTTGTTGCGCTGGCCCCTGGTGAGCGCGGTACTGATGTTTCTCGCCAGCTCGTTGAATATCCAGTTACGGAAAAGCGATTATGCCGGTCTGGCAGTGATCTGCAGCTGCCTCGGCCTTGCCGCCGCCTGCTGGTTCGCCACCGGTTTGCTGGGCATCACCCTGATCGATATCGCAAAAATCTGGGGTAATATCAAAGATGTGATGATTGAGGTCATGAGTCAGACGCCGCCAGAATGGCCAATGATGATGACCTGAGGTTAAAAAGCTTCCCACCGGGAAGCTTTTTCGTTTTCTACGGTCCTTACTTCCCCAGTTTCGCCATCATCTCCGGGCGCATAAATTTATGGATCACCACCATAAAGAGCAGCGATGGCACCAGCAAAATCAGCGCCGTAATCGACGAGACCTGATAGTTACCCGACATGCTGGCGTTATAGAGCAGTAGCGGCAGCGTGGTGATATCCGGCACGCCGACAAAGAAGGTGCCGGTAAACTCATCCAGCGACTCCAGAAAAACGAAGATGCTGGCGGCAACGATCCCCGGCGCCGCCTGCGGCAGCACAATGTGCCAGAAGGTATATACCGGTCCGGCGCCAAGGTTACGCGACGCCCGCGCCAGCAGCGGGTCGATGGATGAGAAGGCTGCCATACAGATCCACACCGAATACATCAGGCCGTGAACGCTATGCACCAGTACCACCCCTGCGATACTGCCGTTCAATCCCCACTGATAAAACAATCGGGCAACATTCATGTATACCGTCAGGTTGGGAAAGGCCTGCGGGATGAGAAACAGCAGCATAAACAGCACCCGCAGCGGCATTTTCCGCCGGGAAAGCGCATAGCCGGCGGGGACGGAAATCAGCAAACAGACCCCCACCGATAACAGGGCGATCAACACGCTGGTTAACAGCGAACCGGACACATCGCTGTATGGATTGAAAACCTGATACCAGTACTTCAAACCCCACTGACTGGGCAACGAATGGGGAAAATACCAGCTTTCCGCTACGGTCCAGATCAACAGGTTCAGCAACGGGCCAAACATCGCCAGCAGCATAAACAGCAGCAGCAGGGTCTGCAGCGCCAGGCTGGCGCGCACTTTACGGCGCCCTTTTATCCACCATGACGGGGATGAGGCGAGGGTCAGCGCTTTCATGATTCCCCTCCTTTTTGCTGCAGGCTGTGGCGCAGGTAAAACCACGACAGCGCGCCGCAGATCGCCAGCGACACCACACCCAGCGCATTCGCCACCGCGTAATCGCCATAGGAATTCACGCGAAACGCCATATCCACCGTCAGCATCGTCGGCGTTCCGACGCCGATCATCAACGGTACCGACAGCACCGACATCATGGTCACCGTCGACAGCACCAGCGCCACGCCGATGGTCGGCAGGACCTGCGGCAGCATGATATCGAACAGGATCCGCGGCCGGGAGGCGCCAAGGTTACGCGCAGCAAGGATCTGCGACGACTCCAGCGCCGCCATCGCCCCGCAGATCAGCAGCGTGGCAAAGGCCAGTTGCTTCCAGACAAAGGTGATCACTATCCCTTTCCATCCCAGCCAGGAGAGCGTCTCCAGCGGTGTGACCAGGTCGGCCGCCACCAGCGCATTGTTCATCAGGCCATTTTTGGCGAGAAAAGTGCGCATCATCTGGGCGACGACAATAAACGGAATAAACAGCGGTAAGCGATACAAAAAACCCAGCAGACGAACAACGGGTCGGCACGGTGACAGCGCAATCACTGCCGACAGGGTAATGGCGATCAGCGCTAACAGCGCCACTGAGACCAGTACGATAATCAGCGAAAAGAGCACATCACTGGCGTAAAGCGCATAGACCTTGCGGAAGTGATCGAGCGTGAACGGCTGTCCCGGCGCGGTAAACGCCGAGACCAGCGAAAACCCCAGCGGATACAAAAACAGGATCGCGATCATCAGCGCCGCCGGAGCAACCAGCAGCAGATATTTTAATGAACTGGACATAATGCACCTGGCGTCAACACAAGAAAGCGCCCGGGCCGACAACCCGGGCGAGAGAAGGCGTTAGTTGGCCACCTGGCTTTCGTAACCCTCTTTGATGTCGTCAAAATAGGGAGCGATCGGGAAGCTTTTGCCATACTTTGCCAGCGCTTCCGGCGAGATTTCGGCAAACAGCTTTTGCCAGGTCGCCGTATCCAGCTTCGGCTTCACCTGCCCGGCGTCGATGCCCGGATACCAGTTAAACTGCTTAACGATCCCCTGCGCCTGCACTTCCGGACTGGTGGCCAGCGCGATAAAGTCGCGCGCCAGCTGCGGATTCGCCGCCTTCGCCGGGATGACGTAATACATCGGCTGACCCGGCATACCCGGCGCCAGTAAAGCAAGCTTGATCGAGGGCGGCAGCTTGCCCTGATCTTTCCAGCTATAGAACATATCGACCCACACCGGGCCCATGGCGATTTCCCCCCGGCTCAGCATATCGAGCGTCCCGGCGTTGCCCGGGGTAAAAGTTACGTTTTTATTGAACGCCTTCAGCTTCTCATAGGCCTGCTGCCAGCCTTTTTCGACGCTTTTATCATAGGGCCCGGCGGAGAGACGCTGGGCGTCGGTCCCGTAGGCGTAGATCCAGCCCACCACAAAGCTGACGCCGGACATGCCGTTCTTGATGCCGTTATAGCCAAAAGCCTGCGGATGTTTCTGCGTCCAGGCCACCAGCTCGTCATACGACGCCGGTGGGGTACTGAGCAGATCGCTGTTCCAGGCGATAGCGGTCTGGCTTAAGAACATCGGCATGACGTATCCGTCGACGTTAACGCCCAGCGCCTGAGTGGCGCTCGGCGAACTCACCATGCCGCCGGTCTGAATATCCTGACGGTATTTTTGCAGTAATCCCTTTTCCACCTGCTCACCGCCCGCCTTCTGGTGCACTACCGCGACGTCAATATCCCACTGCTGCGCGCCGCTCTCCTGCTGGGCCGTTAGCTTCTCGCTAATTTTATTCGACCCGGCGTCGCCGGGGCCGGTACCGATCACCCGCACCTTGACGCCGGGATGAGCGGCTTCAAATTTTGGCCCCAGCCAGGTTTTTACATAATCCACCATATTCTGATCGCCCGCGGTGGCGACATTCAGAATGGTGTCGGCCTGTGCGCCAAGGCTCAGGAAGAGGGTCGTTACGATCGCTGCTTTCGTCTTAGTCAACATGGATTGTCCCCAGAATGAACACGCTGATATCACTGTGATAGTGGTAAAGGAAAAATATGCAGGGCCGGCGTTGGCACATGGAGCCGAACGCGGCTTTTTGTCGGCCAGCACTGCGCGGCATCGGCCAGTAGCAGGCGGTCATGACAGCGCACGCTGTGGCGATACAGATTGCCCAGAAACGCGCTTTGCTCCACCACGCCCTCCAGAGCAAGTCCCTCCTGCGGCGCAGGCTGCGTTAATTCAGCGAGCGCGGCATCAGCGCTGCGAAAATAAATAACTTTTTCCCCCTGCTGAGCGGCGGATAAACCGGATATTGCGGCAGCGGATAATTCACCGGAGGTTATTTTATTATCGGCGCCCATAAAATCAGCGACGAAGGGCGTCGCGGGACGTTGATATATTTGTTCCGGGGTGCCAGTTTGTTCAATACGCCCCTGATTTAATACCGCAATGCGGTCCGCCATCACTAAGGCTTCCTGCTGATCGTGGGTGACAATTAATGACGTGAAACCCAGTCTCTTTTGCAGAGATTTAATTTCATGGCGCACATTCAGGCGCACTTTGGCATCCAGATTAGATAACGGCTCATCCAGCACCAGCACCTGGGGCTCTATGGCCAGGGCTCTTGCCAGCGCCACCCGCTGCCGCTGACCGCCCGACAGTTCGGTCACTTTCACCTCGCCAAGTCCCTCAAGATTCACTATTCGCAGCAGCTCCGCCACCCGCCGCGCGATATCCGCCCCGCGCCATTTGCGCAGCTTCAGGCCATAGCCGATATTGCGCGCTACCGTCAGGTGCGGCCACAGGGCGTAGCTTTGAAACACCATGGTGATATTGCGCTGCTCCGGCGCAAGATGGGTGATCGTTCGACTGGCAATCGCCATCTCGCCGCTTTGCACCGGAATAAAACCGCAGAGCGCGTTCAGCAGCGTGGTTTTTCCGCATCCCGACGGACCCAGCAGGGCAATCATTTCCCCTTGCTCGACCGCCAGATCGATATTATGTAAAACCACGTTATCGCCATAACTAATTTTAAGGCCGGTGATCTGTAAATAACTCATATTCGCTACCTGAAAGCGCTGCTGCGGCATTTTTTTAGCAAGGTGAACACGTGTTCATTTGGCTGTAAAAAAAATGCAACGTTAACTCGACATGATGTGAGCCTACTTTGTCGGGTATTTATGACAATTTAATTAAGCGGCAAAAAATTTTGGCGAGGGTCAATGAAAATAGATGTGCTTGGCTGCGGGAGCGCCTTTTCCTGCACGCAAAATACCTCCGCGCTGCGGGTGATCGACGCGGACAACAAACAGTGGTTAATCGACTGCGGCCCCACCGTTCCCCGCGCACTCTGGCAGCGCGGCGGTGGGGTCAATGATATTGACGCAATCTACTTCACCCACGTCCATCCGGATCACTGTACCGGTCTGACGGCGCTGCTGAATTACTGGAAAAGTGGCTCCCGTCAGAAGCCGCTGATTATCTACTGCCAGCCAGCGCAGCAGCCGGTGCTCATGCAGCTGGCCGCGCTGGCGAACTGGCCTCAGGCGGACCCTGGTTTCACCATCGACTGGCAGGAATGCCGCGAAGCCTGGACGTGGCAGGACTGGCAGATCCGCACCGCCGCCACCCAGCATGAGCTGAGTAATCGCGCCATCCGCATCACCATTGCCGGGCAGACGCTGTTTTACAGCGGCGATGGCCGGCCAACCGCCGACTCGATAGCCCTGATGGCCGGCGCCGGGCTGGCGTTTCAGGAGTGTGCCTCAGTGGCGGCCCTTGACGACGATGCTTCTCATGGCGATTTCCCCTCCTGCCTGATGCTGTTCAGAACGCTGCAGCTCCCGGCGCTGGGGCTCTATCACTGCGAGGACGCCGCCCTGTCGGCGCTGAAGCAAGCCTGTCAGCCGTGGCAGGGATTATTCGTGTCGCAGGATGGGGACCACTTTACGCTGCCGCGTCCCGCATTCGCCGATGAGGCGCATGCCCTATGAGCCCACGTAAACCCAGCGTCACCGCCCAGGATGTGGCCAGACTGGCCGGCGTCTCGCGGGCGGTGGTGTCACGCGCGCTGAGCAGCAACGGCAGCATCTCTCCCGACGCCCGGGCGCGGGTGCTGCGCGCCGCCGAAGAGCTGGGGTACCAGGTTAACTTTCTTGCCCAGGGGCTCAATCGCCAGCGCAGCCACTTAATCGGCGTGATCGTCTCGCGCATCAGCGATCCTTTTCGCAGCGCCCTGCTTGATGCCCTGCTCAACGAGATCCAGCGCCAGGGCTTTCAGGCGCTGGTGAGCGAGATCCACAGCGAGCAGGACCTGGCGCACACCCTGCGCCGTTTCACGCAGTTTCGCGTCTCAGGCGTTATCGTCACCTCCGGCCAGCCGCCGGAGGCGTTGGTGAATGAGTGCGTCCAGCAGCATATCCCGGTAGTGGGCATAAACCGCCAGCCGACGATACCCGGGGTGGATTATGTCTGCTCTGACAACGTCGCCGGCGCCGAACTGGCGGCCGACCAGCTGCTGCGCAGCGGCTGCCGGCGGTTTGGCTGGCTCAACCACTCACCTTCCACCTGGGCCGGGCGCATGCGTGGGGAAGCATTCAGCCGGGCACTGCAGGCGCGCGGAGTGGACGTCGAACGCAATCTGGCGATCCTCGCCTGCCCGGAAGAGGGCTATACGGGCGGGTTTCAGGCCGCTGCGCTCGCCGACGAGGCGCTGGAGGGGATCTTCTGCGCTAACGCCCAGATTGCCTGCGGCTTTCTCGATGGAATGCGCCAGCGCGGCAAACAGGCGCCTGAGGATTATCAGTTGATTGGTTTTGATAACACGCCGCCGACCGCGCAATATAGCTACCAGCTCACCACGCTACATCAGGATGTGGCGGCGATCTCCCGCCAGACCCTCGCCCGGCTGCAGGAGCGCACCGTCGACCCTTTACAACCTTCACGCACCACCTGGGTGGAGGTGACATTAATTCACCGGCGCACGTCGCCCTTTATTATCTGAGAGCAAGACCATGACGGAAGCACAACGAGAGTCATTATGCGCCTTGATTCGCCAGGCAGGCGCCCACGCCCAGGCGCTGCGCGATGCGGGATTGCAGGTCGATAAAAAATCGCGCCAGGACTTTGTTTCGCAAGCAGATCTCGCGGTAGAACAGGAGATTAAAGGGTGGCTGAAGGCGCACTTTCCGCAGGAGGGTTTCCTCGGTGAAGAGAGCGGTTTCGAAGGCGATGAGCACACCGTCTGGGTGCTTGACCCCGTGGATGGCACCACCAACTTTATCCTTGGCATGGATTACTGGTGCATCTCACTGGCGAGAGTGTGCCAGGGCGAACTCTCGCTCGGCATCATCTACGCCCCCGATCGCAATGAGTTTTTCTTCGCCGGCCGCGGCGAAGGGGCGTTTCTCAACGGTCGTCGCCTGACGCTGCGTGAACCGGATCCCGACGCGGTGGTGATCGGCATGGGGCGCTCCAGCCGCGCCCCGGCCAGCGACTATGCCCGGGCCATCGACACGCTGCTCGACGCCGGCCTGGAGTATCGCCGTTTTGGCGCAGGCGCCCTGATGCTGGCGCATGTCGCTGCCGGTCAGATCCATGGCTATTTTGAAGCGCATATGAACAGCTGGGACGCGCTGGCGGGTATGCTGTTGATTGAGGAGGCGGGCGGAACGTGCAATGCATTTCTCGCCAATGAAGGGCTGCGGCAAGGCAACCTCGTCCTCGCCGGCTGCGCAAGCGTCCAGCCACGAATGGCCGCCCTGCTGGTCAAATAACATCGCGCCGCCGGTAGCCGACCGGCGGCTTTCTCGGGCTAACGCCAGGGTTCACCGCGCGGAATATTATTCGGGCAGCGCTTAATCGCGCAAAAGGACTGGAAAAAACAGGAGTCAGACTGCTTGCCGCCAGCCTGATACGGGCAAGATGGCCGTTCGCGTAATTTCTCCCACTGCGCCTCGTCGTACACCGTAATATTGTAGATTTTTAATGAATGATACTGGTCATTAATTAAAACTCTCGAGGAATAGAGCTTCATCGACTCGCCGGGCAGCAGTATCACATCGGCCTCGTACCACATAATAAATTTTAAGAAACGCAGGCTGGATATTGCCGAAAAGGCGATGCCGGATTGCGGGCAGATGAGAGTATTAAGAATAGTCCATTTCATATTCCTTCCTTATAAAAGATGCTACAAATTATTACCTTATATAGTGATAGCATCCATTATTATAAACTGCAAGCACACCTGACAATTATGTGACTTAAGACAATTCCTAACAACATAATCCATTATCGGTAACCTTAATTTTTCATCAAGAGATTAATGGTTAACCTCTATAAAAAAAGAAATAAATTAACCACAGAAAAGAAAATATAATAAAAAATAAGATAATATAAACATAATTGACAAAACGTCTTAGTCCTTGTGGATGAGCCCTCAACCATAGGCATCAGGTAATGTCGCGCACAGCGTCGCCAGCGCCTCGGCAGGCATGGTCAGCAGAGTAATTAATGCCCGGGCAGCGGCTGACTGACTTTTATGCGGCGGGTAAAGCACCGAGAAAGGCCGTGAACGTCCGGCGAACGCCGGAAGAACAGGAACCAGCTCCCCGCGCGCGATCGCCTCCTGCACAATAAACGCATAGCTCTGACAGATCCCCGCCCCCTGCAGGGCCAGCGAGACCACCCCGAGCACATCATCGGAGACATGCAGAGATGACGTCGGCAGCCAGCTGATATCCCGGCCATCCTCACGAAATACCCATTCGGCGACTTTTCCCGTTGCCGGCATAATAAATGTCAGGCATGAATGATGGCGCAAATCGGCTATTTTACTCAGCGGTCTCGCTGTCGAGCGTAAATAGGCCGGCGAGGCCACCAGACATAGCGCCGCATCTTCCAGCTTTTTTGCCACCAGGCCGCTGTCGGGTAAATGTCCCTGGCGCACCACCAGATCGAAGCCCTCAGCGATAATATCGACATTACGGTTGGTAATATTCAGCTCAATCTGTACGTCGGGGTGCAACTGACGGTACAACGCCAGCCGGGCGGGCAAACGATAGTGTCCCCAGGTGGTGGGGGCGCTCAATTTAACGCGCCCGGATAACGCCCCTTTTTGCCCCTGCGTCTCCCGTTCGGCATTATCCAGCACCTCAAACGCCTGGCGGACCTGACTCAGATAGGCGCTTCCGGCCTCGGTCAGGCTGATCCGACGGGTGGAGCGGCGCAGCAGCTGGCACCCCAGACGCGTTTCAAGACGGGTGACGGCCCGGCTTAACACCGACGGCGTCGACGACAGCGCCACCGCGCCGGCGGTAAACGACCCGCGCTCGGCCACCGCCAGAAAGACTTCTACATCCGCAAGATAATCAAACCGCCGGGCCATTTGGTTCTCCAGAGAACAAATGATTGTCATTCCAGGCATCTTATCTTCCCGAAGGGATTTAATAAAATCGTTTACCGAGGCTTAACCGGGCCATCTGCCCCTCTTTTTTACTGCTTTCTGGAGACCATGATGCATCGTTTTTCACTCTTCGTTCTCGGCCTGCTGTCCCTGGGGCAGACCGCACTGGCGGCCGGGCCTGACGCCCCTGCCCATCTGGCGCTATGGCGCAGTTATACCGGGGTCACCTGGCAGCAGCGCGTCGATGCGCATTCCGTCAATGCGCCCATCGCAGGATTGCACTTTGACGCCGCCGGTCGGGCATTTGTTAGCACCCCACGTCTGATTTCGACCCAGGCGCCCGCCACGCTCAGCCTGCTCGATACCAAGTCCCTGAGCGGCCCGGCACGACTCACCGCCTTTCCGTCCACCGCGGCCAACAGCATCAGCGCCGATCCCCGCACGCACCTGCGCAATGTGCTGGGCTTTTACGTCGATAACCGCAACGGCTGGCTATGGGCGTTAGATCAGGGCTTTGTCGCAGGGGAAAAGACGGCGCCGCCGGGGGCGCAAAAAATCATGATCTATGCGCTCAGCGACGGTCATCTGGTGCAGCGTATTCCGCTCGACAGCGTCGCCGACCGGGAAGGAAGCTTCCTCAACGATATTGTGGTCGATGAGGCGCGCCGGGTGGCGTATATCGCCGACAGCGGCCTGCGCAGCGCGCCGGACAATCAGGCCGGACTGATCGTCGCGGATGCTAACCGTGGGACGGTCCGCCGGGTACTGAACCAACACCCGGCGTTGATGCCGGTTGCCGGTCTGCAGGTGGTTTCACATGGGGAAACGGTCTGGCCGGGCAACCCCATTATGCTTGGTATCAATGGTATTGCGCTGTCACCGGACCAGGAAACCCTCTACTGGACGGTCACCACCGGTACCACGGCGCGGACCATCGCCACCGCCGCGCTGCGCGATCCCGCGATGAACGAACGCCAGCTCGCCGCGGCCATCCGTACCGCGGGTGAGGTCGGCGGGAATAGCGATGGGATCGTGGTCGATAAGCATGGCGCACTCTATATCACCGATGTGACCCATAACGGTATTGTCCGTTATCGCCCGCAGAGCGGGCGGTTCACCCTGCTTGCCGCTGACGACCGCGTGTACTGGCCCGATACGCCGACTATCGGCCCGGATGGCGCGGTAATGTTCACCGCCAGCCATTTAAACCAACACTTCGCTCAGGCGGTTAAACCGGGAGAAGAGAAATATACCATCTGGAAAGTGGTGCAACCCTGATCCACACGGCAGGCAGGCCCGTTGGACCTGCCTGCGTTTTTACCAGGTTTTGCCAATATTAAACTGAAACTGTTCTGCTTTATCGCCATCATACTTTTTAAACGGCTCTGCCCAGGAGAAGACCAGTGGACCGAGGGGAGACATCCACTGCACGGCAATCCCCGCGGAGAGACGAATATGACCCGGATCGCCGTAATCAGGGATCCCTGCCGCCAGCGTCTGCGCGGTGTTCTGCCAGGATGTGCTCCAGACCGTCCCGGCATCAACAAACAGCGAGGTTCGCAAGCTATCGGCGTACTTATCATTCACAAAGGGGGTTGGAATGATAAATTCGCTGTTCAGCACCGCCATGGCATTCCCGCCGACCGCATCAGATGAGGCGTCCAGCGGGCAGGCGCTATAGCTGCTTTCGCTACCATTGCAGCGGTAATAGGCCGCTTTAGGCCCAATGGTGTTAGAAGAGAAGCCGCGCACTGACGACGAGCCGCCGGCGTAAAAGTTATCGTAGAACGGTACACTTTTGCCGTCTAACCCACCGGCATAGCCTGCACGCAAACGTTCCATCCAGACCCAGCGCTTATTCTCGCTCAGCGGCAGATACTGGGCGGTGTCAAATGAGAGCTTGTAGTAGCTATTATCCGAACCGGGGAGGGTCACTTTACCGCTAAGACTGCTCTTGTTTCCCGCACGCGGGAAGAAGCCGCGATCGAGATCGTTATATCCCCATCCAAGACTCACAAAATAGTCGTTGGCGCTATATTTCGCGCCGCTGTCGCCATCTTTCGTCACCACGCTGGGCTCGATTCCCCGGGAGCTGAGGTAGCGCCAGGTCGTCAGCTCCGGATCCATATTGGTCAGGCGATTATGAACATAATCCAGTCCCAGGTTCAGGGAGTTATTTTCGCTAATGGGAAACCCCAGCGTACTGCCTAAGCCATAGCTCTGCTGGTTATAGCTCCCGGCATCCGCATCGGAAGCATCATAGCTGTTATAAAAAATCTTTCCGCCCAGGCTGATGCCATCGACGGTAAACCACGGGTTCGTCGCCCCCAGTTCAAGATAAGACTGGTAGCTGTTGCGCGTCCCGTTGAAGCTAACGCTATTACCCGTTCCCAGCCAGTTATCCTGAGTCACGCCAAGCTGATAGCTCACGCCGCTGTCCGTACCAAATCCCAGGCCCACGTTAAATGAGCCGGTGTTGCGCTCCTTCACCTTGTAGACCACATCGACCTGATCTGCCGTCCCACTGACCGGAACGATCTGCTGTTCAACGTTCTCAAAAAAACCCGTTCGGTCAAGACGTACTTTCCCTTGTTCGACTTTTTCGTTGTTGAGCCACGCCCCTTCCATTTGGCGCATTTCACGACGCAGCACCGCGTCCCGGGAGGTGTCGTTACCGGAAAATCGGATCTGGCGTACCGAGTAGCGGCGGCCCGCGTTGACCTGAATATGCAGCGCCACGCGGTGATGCGCATCATCGATTTCCGGCGTGGTCGTCACCTGCGGCCAGGCATAACCATACTTACCGAAACGCTTTTTGATCTCATTTTCAACTGTGGTGACTTGCGCCCCGCTGTACCATACCCCCGCCAGCGGCTGGGCAAGGGCCTCGATCTCCGGGCCATGCTGCGCCAGGTCGCCTGTCACCTGAGTTCGGTCGACCCGATAACGTTCGCCTTCATTGAGGGCGATAGTGATATACAGGGATTTTTTATCTGGCGTCATACTGACCAGCGTGGACTCGATAGCAAAGCGCGCATAGCCGCGATCGAGATAAAAACTGCGCAGCGTTTCCAGATCGGCTTCCAGCTTCTGCTTCTGGTATTTTTTATCGGCTACCACGTTCCACCACGGCACATTATCGCGTAGCTGAAGCTGGTCCAGGAGCGTCTCTTCCCGAAACGCCTGATTACCGATAATGTTTATTTGTGCGATTTTCGCCGAGATGCCTTCCTGAAAGACGAACGTTAAGTCAACGCGATTACGCGGTAACGGGGTCACCACCGCGTGAACCTGCGCACTGTATTTCCCCGCACTGTAATAGAAATCCTGTAACCCTTTTTCTATTTCGCTAAGCGAATTTCTGTCCAGTGCGCTACCTGCAGAAATACCGGACGCGGTGAGATTTTCCTTTAGCGCATCATCCTTCACTGACTTATTCCCGGAAAAACTGACGCTGGCAATAGTGGGCCGTTCCTTAACCTGCACCACCAGCGTTTTCCCATCGCGCAGGATCTGCACATTCTCGAAATTGCCGCTCGCATACAGCGCGCGCACAGCCTCGCTGACATCTTCTGGCGTCACCGCATCTCCCGCGTGCAATGGCATACTTAATAGCGCTGCCCCGACGGTCACGCGCTGTAGCCCTTCAAAACGGATATCATCAACTTGATATGATGTTGCGGCATATAACGTTAAAGGGGCGATCAATAATCCGCTGATGATATGAGTCTTTTTTAACATGAATGTGTCGTCTACGAGATAATGAGCAATAGCAGTATTCTGCTGGTGTTGAGCTTATTTGTTCAGGATGCATCTCTAAAATGTGCGACAGAAAATAACCTGAGCGAGGCGCAGAATTACATGCAATTATGGCGATAAAATGGAGAAAAAAAGGATGTTAAATCATCTTTAAAAATATATTTAATGATGGAACTTTTGCTGAACGCCGTGGTTCTAATGGCCAACACCAGAGCTATATTTAGATTTACCTGAACGTTTTTTATTAAAAAAGCCCCCTTTCTTGTTAATGGAAAGGGGGAAAATTCTCGTTAGGAATGATGCTCTCTGGGATCACCAGGAACAGGGAGAAAAATATCCTGAAACCCAGCAGATATAATGAAGAGAAATTGAATAAATTATGCAACTGATATCACAACATTCTACCCCGTATACACTGCCAAAGGCCGTTAACGAACATCTCCATATTTTCCTCAAAATAGCAGAATACAGTAGGGTCGCCTTATCAAGGCATCAAGGAAAGTCTATCGTTATCTACAATAGCCAAGCAGTGGCGCCTCGCCAGGGAAGGTGAGGCATAGGCTTCGCCATCCTGCCGCCTCCCATCATTAGCAACAGGGAACTGCGTATGACACGCTTACTCAAGACGATCTTACCCGTCATCCTCTGCACCCTCTTTGGGTTATCGTTCGCTTCACCCACGCAGGCTGCCGCCAGTCTGCCGATGGTTCTCCCCGCGCTAACATGCGATGCGCTGAGCGCGACCGACTTCAGCGCCGCCGTTGGCGCAAAGGTCACTATCAACCACACTGAAATGCAGACCTCCGCGCAGGGAAGCTGGTGCAAGGTGAGCGCCACTATCGCCCCCCAGATTGGCGTGCAGATTGCCCTGCCGACCCAACGCTGGAGTCAACGTTTCTTGCAGGTCGGCTGCGGCGGACTGTGCGGGAGTATTAACCTGAGTCTGTCGAATGCCAGCGGCTGCCTGCCGGCAATGAACGGCGAGTTTGTGGTGGCAGCAACCGATATGGGGCACCATGGCAGTATGATGGATGCTTCATGGGCCGAGGATCCGCAAAAGCGCATCGATTTTGCCTGGCGCGCCAACCACCTGACCGCCGTGCTGACCAAAGCGGTGATTCAGACGCTTTACCGCCAGCAACCAAAGTACGCGTACTTTATGGGCTGCTCAGACGGCGGTCGCGAAGCATTGATGGAAGCACAGCGCTTTCCGCAAGATTTTGACGGTATCAGCGCTGGCGCGCCTGCGGCCTTTTTCCAGTTTCAGAATTCCTTCTTCCACGGCTGGAATGTGGCCGCCAATCAGCGTCCGGACGGTACCGCTATCCTGCTGAAAGATCGCCTTCCTCTGATTCACCAGGCCGTGCTGGCTCACTGCCCGACGCTTTCCGGCGTGCAGGATGGTATCCTGCAAAATCCGTATGCCTGTCAGTTCTCTGAGTCATGGCTCCCCCGCTGTCCTGCCGATGCTCAGGACCGTTCTACCTGCCTGACGCAGGAAGAGATCGAGGTGGTGAAAAAACTCTACCGCGGCGCTTACGACCGCCACGGCGCCCAGTTTGTCGCTGGCGGTCTGCCGCTGGGCTCCGAGCTACGCTGGCCGGTGCCCGAGACCCCGACCGGCCACTCGATGTCGGAAATGATGGTACTGCCGGCTCTGCAATCCGTGCTCCTGCCGGGAGGAAAACAGAAGATCCAATCGATGCGGGATTTCCCACTGAACCAGCAGAATTTTGACGCCGTCGCTCAACTGGCACCGCTCTATAACGCGGCAAATACCAATCTTCATGCCTATCAACAGCGCGGCGGCAAGCTTATCCTGTGGCACGGTCTGGCCGATGACTCCGTCAGCCCAGCCTTTTCTATCGCCTATTACCGCGGCGTAGAAGCAGAGATGGGCCATGCTGCAACGGATACCTTCCTGCGGTTATTCCTGCTGCCTGGGGTAGCCCATTGCGGTAATGGCGAAGGTTACGATCAAATTGATCTCCTTACCCCGCTGATGCGCTGGACCGAGGAAGGTATCGCGCCGCAAGAGATCATGGCCGGAAAACGGGCGCCAGCCGCCACCAGCCTGCCGCCGATGACAGAAAAACCAGATGCCCAAACGCAGTTTCACGGCGTGCAGAAAGTCAGTCAGCCTTACGCTGACGCCGCCTCAGCCGTTATCGCGACTCGCCCGGCGTACCCCTTTCCGGCCATTGCCCGTTATAACGGGCACGGCGACGTGAATGACGGCGAAAATTATCATGCAGAGCAATCAACCGCGTTTGGTCATCTGCAGCTGGCAAAACCCGCCAGCGACTATATTGGCCCTGATAATCAAAAAAATTATCAGGTTCGCCACGGCGAACTCACTGTTCAATAAACCCCAAGGCTCCTCGCTGAGGAGCCATTCGTTATGGGATTAGCCGCAATCATGCGTAGCAAAACGCTCCAGCAATCGGTATTAAACGACCTGCTCCTGTGGATCGATAATAATCTGGATAAGAAACTGACCGTCGACGATCTGAGCGATATCTCTGGTTATTCCCCCTGGCATTTATTTCGACTCTTCCGCCATTATTTTGATCGTTCGCCCATGGAATATATCCGCCAGCAGCGCATGTCGCTGTGTTGCCGTTTATTGCTGACGACGCCTGGTTACCGAATCGTCGATATTTGTATGATGGTCGGTTATGACGATCTCAGCGCGTTTAATCGTACCTTCAAAAAATATTATGCGCTCACACCCACTCAGTATCGCTATCAGATTACGCGGCAAAAATAAGGAGGTCCCCCTCCTCCGCATCGCTGCGGTTGGGAATGGAAGGGGGACAGGGGATATTACAGAAGGGAAATAGCAGGATGCTATTATCGAACCCGGTCGGGATCAACGACCTTGCGCGACGGAAATCAGTATAAAAGGATATGTTGAGCTAATAATGTAGAGGGCGTGAAGATTTTGTCACGATTTATAACCGCCTCCTCCGCTCTCATCTGAAATAAAAAAACCGGGTCGCGCTGCACCCGGTTTACTCCTCATCAGGATCATCAGAAATGAGTATTAACGCTCATAAAGAAGGTCCGCCCCGACTCGTTATAGGTCTCCGCACCCGCGCCATACAGATAAGCCCCCGTCGTCGCGTTGCCGGTCGTTTGCGCATTCCCTGCCCGGTAGTGGCGAATATCAAACAGGTTATCTATCCCGCTGGTGAAGCTTAGATTTTTGTTCACATCCCAGGTCGCACTGAGGCCGACAATGCTGTATGGGCTGACTTCGTTTAGTTCGCTGCCGCTGACCGCCTCGCCCTTATAATTAAAGCGTTTTGGTTTCTGTCGACCATACCAGGTAAAGGTGCTCTGCAGGGAGAGATCTTCACGAACCTGCCAGCTCAAAGTCGAGTTCAGGGTAAACTGCGGGATCACTGACAGCCGGTCGCCGGTCGTCTTATTCTTGCTCTGCAGCATCCATGTCAGGTTATTGCTCCAGTTAACCGTCTCCCCCACCGGAAGATTCAGCGTTCCTTCCAGGCCTTCCACTAACGCCTTTGGTACGTTTTCCCACTGATAGATATTGGTGGTGCCGTTGCTGGCGGTGCCCACCGCCGCGTACCCTGACTCAATCTTGTTGTGATAGTCGTTACGGAACCAGGTGATTCCCGCCTGATAGCCATCATGCTTGTACTCAAGACCAATCTCTTTATTAACGCTGGTCTCCGCTTTCAGGTCGCTATTCCCCATCAGATAGCAGGCGGAACTACTGGCATAACAGCCTTGACCGTTGCTGTAGAGAATATAGTTCGGGTTCAACTGGTAGAGGTTAGGTGCCTTGTAAGCGCGGGCAATGCCCAGCTTCAGCGTCCAGTCATCCGTCAACTCCTGGGAGAGGTTCAGTGAGGGGCTCCAGTTATTGCCGACGATGCTGTGGTGATCGAAGCGCAGGGCGGGTGTCAGCATGGTACTGTCCGTTAGCGCCATATTATCTTCGGTAAACAGCGAGAAGATCTCGGCGCTGGAGTACGGGCTACGACCGGTAGCCGACACACCGTCGATAGTCCCGTAAGAGAGCGCCTGGGTTGTCGATACGCCATCTTTCATCCGCTGCTGATTCCATTCGGTGCCCAGCGTCAGATTCTGATCGACCCCCAGCGTAAACGGAATATTCACTTCGCTATGTAGCAGGACATCGGCCAGATCGATATCTGAAAACTCGCTACTGGAGAAGATCCCTTCCGTACCGCCCGCCAGCCCTTCATTCATTCGCGAGTTACGGGTGTGTTCGTACTGGGCATAGCTGTTGCTGGTCACGCCATTATCCCAGCCGCCGGTCCATGTGACGCCGTAAGTTTGCCGGTAGAGACGGTTGGTCTCTTTCCCGTACATACTCTTCACCAGCGTACTGGTATTGGTGTTTTGCGTGTCGCCGGCATAGAGGTTGCCCTGGCGGCTGTAGCCGGCCTCAAACTCCAGGGCCTGCATCGGGGCGAACTCCCAGCGCAGCTTACTGTGAATATCTTTGTTCACCACCCCTTCACGTCCGGCGGGATAAGAACCGGCGTAGGAACCGGTACGCTCCGCTTCATGCCCGGCGTTAATGTCCTGAGCATCAGCCTGGGTTTTACTCAGATTACCCCAGAGATTGAAGCTGACACTGTCCGACAGTGGACCATTGAGGCTAAAGTTGGTACGTTTCGTCGCCCCTTCTTTACGGTGCTGCGGAGCATTCATATAGGTATTCCACGACCCGTGCCATTCTGGCGTGGTCGGTTTGGTCACGATGTTGACGACCCCGCCCATCGCGCCATTACCATAGCGCGCCGCCGCCGGGCCGCGGATCACATCGATATGATCGATCATCTCCGCTGGCACCCAACTGGTATCGCCGCGGGAGTCACGATCGCCGCGCCAGCCATACCGCACCGAGTTACGGCTGGTCACCGGTTTACCATCGACCAGCACCAGCGTATTCTCGGGCCCCATGCCACGGATATCAATTTGCCGGTTGTTGCCGCGCTGACCACTGGTGGAGTTGCCGGTCAGGTTTACCCCAGGTTGCGTACGAATTAACTCCGATACATCGCGGGCGGGGGGATGTTTGCGAATCTCCTCTGCGGTAATGGTCGACACGCCCGGTGCCTGCAGGTTCTGCCTGGCAGCGGTCACCACCATCGTTTCCTCCTGGTTTTCGGCCGTTGGGGTGCTCTTATCGCGCGTCGATTGTTCTGTCATATTCTCTGCCGCCTGCAGCGGCACGCTACAGGCGAGCAAAGGAATGACGATCCCCAGCGGGAAGTGAGACGTGTATTTCATAGAATATGCCCTGTTTTCTGTTGCTGTCGGGCATAACGCCTTCCCCAATTGAAAAAACAATGGGATAAAATACTCGCCTCTGCGCCTCGCCAGATTTTGGCGTAGGTCAGCCCCTTCCCGATAGTCATGGGAATAAGAAAACAGCATGAGGCATAATAAAATTAAGTGCCCTGTTTCATCATTAGAGAAAAAGCGCTGCGCGCTATTCTTTGATAGCGTAATCCAGACAGCGAATAATAAGAGTAATGTGCAGTGCTACGGTAATAAAAATGAGATTCATTATCAAGATGATAATAATCAATATCGGGGAAAAATAAAATAAACAAAAATAATCAAACAGTTACAACAAAACAAATGGAGAAGAATAAAATAAAAATATCATCATCATTTTCTATTTATCATTAAAAACACACATTTCCGCCATATTATCTCCATAGTTAAAGTAAAGATAAAAGCACATTAATAGCAAGCGATAAAATGGGAGAAGACTATTTGTCGGCATCGTTATGTTTTTTACGCCCTTGTCGTGCCCGGCTAACGGCAGCCGTTCTGCTAAAATAACCACATCCCCCTGCGGAGTGTTCCTCCATGAACGCCAACTTGCTATCACGCCTGTTTATCGCCTGGCTCACCTGCCTCGCGGCGCTGTTATTCGCCCCTATCCTGCTTGCGGCGGAGGCGGAAAAAGCGCCGCCAGTCGCAACCGAAGACAATACGCTGTCGATCCACATCGACGATATGCTGCAGCCATGGAAAGGCGATCTGCCCGGCATGACCGAGCGGCGCACCATTCGGGTATTAACCACCTACAGCAAGACCTTCTTTTTTATTGATAAAGGCACTCAGCGCGGAGCAACCCACGATATCTTTATGGCGCTGGAAAACGATCTGAATAAGCAGTTGGCGAAGGATAAAAAGCTCAAACAGCGCCACCTGAAGCTGCATATCGTTTTTGTGCCGGTCAGCCGGGATAATCTCTTTATCGCGCTTAATGAAGGTAAAGGCGATATTGCGGCTGCCAATCTGACCATCACGCCCTCGCGGGAAGCCCAGGTCGATTTCGCCCAGCCGCTCTACAGCAACGTGAAAGAATTACTGATCTCCGGGCCGGCATCGCCGAAGATCGACAGCCTGGAGCAGCTCTCCGGCCAAACCGTCTTTGTTCGCCGCTCCTCCAGCTATTACGAGAGTCTGCAGGCGCTGAATGCCCGATTTGCCAGTGAGTCGCGGCCGCCGGTTATCCTGGAGGCAGCGCCGGAAGCGCTGGAGGATGAAGATCTGCTGGAAATGCTCAACGCCGGGCTGATTCCGCTGATCGTCGTCGATCAACACAAAGCCGTTTTCTGGAAACAGGTGTTTCCGAAAATTCAGGTCCATGACAACGTGGTGCTGCGCGACGGCGGCAACATTGCCTGGGCGGTACGCAAAGACAGCCCGCAGCTGCTGGCGGTGCTAAACAACTTCGTCAAAAAGAATCGTCAGGGCACCACGCTGGGTAATACCCTCCTGCTGCGTTACCTGAAAAATGCCAAATATGTCAAAAATGCCGCCGCGAGTAAGGAACGGCGCAAGTTCCTCGCCATGGTGGAAGTCTTCCGCAAATATGGCGATCGCTACGATGTCGACTGGCTGCTGATGGCGGCCCAGGGGTACCAGGAATCGCGACTGAACCAGTCGGTGCGAAGCCACGTCGGCGCCGTCGGGGTAATGCAGGTGATGCCCAGCACCGGAAAAGAGCTGAAAGTGGGCGATATTAAACAGCTGGATCCCAACATCCATGCAGGCGTGAAATACATGCGCTGGATGATAGATCGCTACTATGCTGATGAGCCCATGACCCGGCTCGATAAGGCGCTGTTTGCCTTTGCCTCCTATAACGCGGGTCCGGCGCGTATCGCTCGCCTGCGCACCATGACTAAACAGCGAGGATTTGACCCGAACGTCTGGTTCGGTAATGTCGAAAATCTGGCGGCAGAAAAAATTGGCGCCGAGACGGTCACCTACGTCAGTAATATCTATAAGTATTACATCGCCTATCGGCTGATCGTCGATGATATGGCCCGCAAACAGAAAGCGACGGCCGCGCCGCGACAGGAGCCAGCAGCAGAGCCAGTGAAACCGCAGCCCAGCGTGGCGACGCCGGAGACCGCTCAGGCGCCCTCTGCCTGAAACGCTCGTCGCCGCAGGTTAAAAACCGGTTCTGACACGGTGGCGCAGAAAAAATGCTGAAAGGATGATGCTGAAAGGATAAAGAAAAAGCCCCGGCGAAACCGGGGCTTTTTGTATTTTACGGCGCAGGCAACGCGTTTAAGGCAAGCCTTAAAACGGGATGTCGTCGTCGAAGTCCATCGGCGGTTCGTTAGAAGAAGGCGCTGCCGGGGCCTGCTGCTGCGGACGGGACTGTGCGCCGCCGCTGAACTGGTTGCCGCCCTGCGGCTGCTGAGGCTGACCCCAACCGCCCTGCTGCTGGCCGCCGCCTGCCGGCGCGCCGCCACCCTGACGGCCGCCCAGCATCTGCATGGTGCCGCCAACGTTAACCACGACTTCGGTGGTGTATTTCTCCTGACCGGATTGATCGGTCCACTTGCGGGTACGCAGCTGGCCTTCGATATATACCTGAGAGCCTTTGCGCAGATACTCGCCAGCGACTTCCGCCAGTTTGCCGAACAGCACAACGCGGTGCCACTCGGTCTGCTCTTTCATTTCGCCGGTCTGCTTGTCACGCCAGGATTCGGAAGTTGCCAGCGTGAAGTTGGCGACAGCGCCGCCACTTGGCATGTAGCGTACTTCCGGGTCCTGCCCCAGATTACCGACGAGAATCACCTTGTTTACGCCTCTGCTGGCCATGTTCGTGTCTCCTGAATACGTTTCTTAATAGTGTAAACGCGCGAGTGTACCATTTCCACGTAGCATTTTGATAGCTGCGAGGCTGATTCCAGAGATAGCACTCGTACAAGACATTGTTGCACACTCCCCCTGAATTTGCATTCCGATACTGTATATTCATTCAGGTTAAATTGTGTCATAATTAGCCGTTTCTGCCGTTTGTCCTTCAAGCAAACCAGGCAATCCGTGTATCTACCTACCGGGAAAGGTGAATGGATAAGATCGAAGTTCGGGGCGCCCGCACCCATAATCTCAAAAACATCAACCTCGTTATCCCGCGCGACAAACTCATTGTCGTCACCGGGCTTTCCGGGTCTGGCAAATCTTCACTCGCTTTCGACACCCTGTATGCCGAAGGCCAGCGTCGCTACGTCGAATCGCTCTCCGCCTATGCGCGACAGTTCCTGTCGCTGATGGAGAAGCCGGACGTCGACCATATCGAAGGGCTGTCGCCGGCGATTTCCATCGAACAGAAATCAACCTCTCACAACCCCCGTTCGACGGTGGGTACCATTACCGAAATTCACGACTACCTGCGTCTGCTGTACGCCCGCGTCGGTGAACCGCGCTGTCCGGATCACGACGTGCCGCTGGCGGCGCAAACCGTCAGCCAGATGGTCGATAACGTCCTCGCGCAGCCGGAAGGCCTGCGCCTGATGCTGCTGGCGCCCATTATTAAAGAGCGTAAAGGCGAGCACACCAAAACCCTGGAAAACCTCGCCAGCCAGGGCTACATCCGCGCGCGGATCGACGGCGAAGTCTGCGATCTTTCGGATCCGCCGAAGCTGGAGCTGCAGAAGAAGCACACCATCGAGGTGGTCATCGACCGCTTTAAGGTGCGCGACGATCTGGCGCAGCGCCTGGCCGAGTCGTTCGAAACCGCGCTGGAGCTCTCCGGCGGTACCGCCATTGTGGCCAATATGGATGATGAAAAAGCGGAAGAACTGCTGTTTTCCGCTAACTTCGCCTGCCCGATCTGCGGCTATAGCATGCGCGAGCTGGAGCCGCGCCTGTTCTCCTTCAACAACCCGGCGGGCGCCTGCCCGACCTGCGACGGCCTCGGTGTTCAGCAATATTTCGATCCCGACCGCGTGGTGCAGAATCCGGAGCTGTCGCTGGCGGGCGGCGCCATCCGCGGCTGGGATCGCCGCAACTTCTACTACTTCCAGATGCTGAAGTCGCTGGCGGAGCACTATAAATTCGACGTCGAAGCGCCGTGGGGCACCCTCAGCGCCAGCGTGCAGAAAGTGGTCCTGTACGGTTCCGGTAAAGAGAATATTGAATTCAAATACATGAACGATCGCGGCGACACCTCGGTACGTCGTCACCCGTTCGAAGGCGTGCTGCACAATATGGAGCGCCGTTACAAAGAGACGGAATCCAGCGCCGTGCGCGAAGAGCTGGCGAAATTCATCAGCAACCGCCCATGCGCCAGCTGTGACGGCACGCGGCTGCGTCGTGAAGCGCGCCACGTGTTTGTAGAGAACACCCCGCTGCCGACCATTTCCGATATGAGCATCGGCCACGCGATGGACTTCTTCAACAACCTGAAGCTCTCCGGCCAGCGGGCGCAAATCGCTGAGAAAGTGCTGAAAGAGATCGGCGATCGCCTGAAGTTCCTTGTCAACGTCGGTCTGAACTATCTGACGCTTTCCCGTTCGGCGGAAACGCTCTCCGGCGGCGAAGCCCAGCGTATCCGTCTGGCGAGCCAGATTGGCGCCGGGCTGGTTGGTGTGATGTACGTGCTGGATGAGCCTTCTATCGGCCTGCACCAGCGCGATAACGAACGCCTGCTGGGTACCCTGATCCATCTGCGTAATTTAGGCAACACGGTGATCGTCGTTGAGCATGACGAAGACGCGATTCGCGCCGCCGACCATGTGATCGATATCGGCCCTGGCGCTGGGGTCCACGGCGGCCAGGTGGTGGCCGAAGGGCCACTGGACGCCATTATGGCGGTACCAGAATCCCTCACCGGGCAGTTCATGAGCGGTAAGCGCAAAATCGAAGTGCCGAAACAGCGCGTACCCGCCAATCCGGAAAAAGTGCTGAAACTGACCGGCGCGCGCGGCAACAACCTGAAGGATGTGACGCTGACCCTGCCGGTCGGTCTGTTTACCTGCATTACCGGCGTTTCCGGCTCGGGTAAATCGACGCTGATTAACGACACCCTGTTCCCGATTGCTCAGCGCCAGCTTAACGGCGCGACCATCGCCGAACCGGCGCCGTATCGCGATATCCAGGGGCTGGAGCACTTCGATAAAGTGATCGATATCGACCAGAGCCCGATCGGCCGTACGCCGCGCTCCAACCCGGCGACCTATACCGGGGTGTTTACGCCGGTGCGCGAACTGTTCGCCGGGGTGCCGGAATCACGTTCACGCGGCTATACGCCAGGGCGCTTTAGTTTTAACGTTCGCGGCGGGCGCTGTGAAGCCTGCCAGGGTGATGGCGTCATTAAGGTTGAGATGCACTTCCTGCCGGATATCTATGTGCCGTGCGACCAGTGCAAAGGCAAACGCTATAACCGCGAAACGCTGGAGATTAAGTACAAGGGTAAGACCATCCACGAAGTGCTGGATATGACCATTGAAGAGGCGCGTGAATTCTTTGATGCCGTACCGGCGCTGGCGCGTAAGCTGCAAACCCTGATGGACGTCGGCCTGACCTATATCCGTCTCGGCCAGTCGGCGACGACGCTGTCCGGCGGCGAGGCGCAGCGCGTGAAGCTGGCGCGCGAACTCTCCAAACGCGGTACCGGCCAGACGCTGTATATCCTCGATGAGCCGACCACGGGTCTGCACTTCGCCGATATTCAGCAGTTGCTGGAAGTGCTGCATCAGCTGCGCGATCAGGGCAATACCATCGTGGTGATTGAGCATAACCTCGATGTGATTAAAACTGCCGACTGGATTGTCGATCTGGGTCCGGAAGGCGGTAGCGGCGGCGGCGAAATACTGGTCTCCGGTACACCTGAGACCGTCGCCGAGTGCGAAGCCTCGCACACCGCGCGCTTCCTGAAGCCGATGCTGAAATAATTAGCGGGATAGCTGCTGCCGGACCGACTCCGGCAGCATTTTCACCGCCTGCTGGTAAGATGCATCGACCAGGTAGTAGATTTGCGAATCCGGCAGCGAGCCATCCAGAAAGACGGTGCTCCAGTGCGCTTTATTGAGATGCTTGCTGGGCCGGACATCGCGATGCTGCTCTCGCAGCAGCTCCGCCAGTTCCGGGCTCGCTTTCAGCGCGACCGCCGGCCGCTGGTCCTCCACTTCCTTCACCATGGCAAACAGCACGTCCGAGACTTTGATCTGCGTGGCTTTCCAGTCGCTATGGACGCTCTGCTCCGCTCCCGGTTTCGCCATGCAGTACTGCAATAACTCCGAAATTGTCATCTTTTATTCCCCCATGAGCGTCGCAACGATGTGCCGCGAACCGCCGTGTATCCGATGCTCCCCCAGCCAGATGCCCTGCCAGGTTCCCAGCCTGACGCGCCCGTCCTCGACCGGCAGCATCAGCGACACGCCAAGCATCGATGATTTGATGTGCGAAGGCATATCGTCAGGACCTTCATAATCATGTTCGTACGGCGCATTGTCCGGCACGGCGTTGAGAAAATACTGCTCCATGTCATAGCGGACGGTGGGATCGCAGTTTTCGTTGAGCGTCAGGGAAGCGGAAGTATGCTGGAGCAGGAGGTGCAGCAGGCCAACCTTCACCCCGGACAGCCCGCGAATCTGACCGAGGACCTCATCGGTGACCAGATGAAAACCGCGGGATTTTGGCCCAAGCGTCAGGGTTTGCTGATACCACATCATCGACTCCTTTTGCGAATGAATCCTTCTAAGTGTGCAGCAATACGTGAAAAGGTAAAACCTTCCACCCCTGATTTTGCATAAAAAAACGGCAGCGCTACCGCTGCCGTTTATCGCGTTCAGGCGATCGTCAGTATTCGGAATTGACGATCACTTCTTCGCCCAGCGCCCCGGCCATCGGCAGCGGCTTATAGGAGGAGTTGGCGGCCCGCAGCACGCGGATCCCACGGGCGCCGGCCTCACGGGCAGCGGTGATGTCGTTATCCGAATCGCCGTAGAAAACCTTTATCTGCTTCGCCTGCAGCCACTGGGTCTTGGTGTTCTGGCCAGGCTTATCACCGGCGAAAATCACCGGATTCATATTGGCGGCCGGAATGAGAAAATCATCCTGCAGGGTTTTAGAAACGGTTTCTGTTTTGGTCTGGCTGCGGCCGGTGACGAACCAAATGCTGTCCCCACGCTTCACATGCATCGCAATCAGCTGGCGCGCCACCTCTTTCGGCATGCTGAATTCATCCCAGCCGTTGTTCATTTTTTCCCAGAACTGCGGGTTTTTCAGGTAATCCTCACTGCCGGGGGAGAAAGTTTTTTGCCCGCGCCAGAAGCCCGGACTGGAGAAGAGGACGGTGTCATCGATATCAAAGCCGACGGCCATCGGCGGCCGCCCCAGCAGGCTGTTCTCGATTTGCGCCACCGAAACCCAGTGGATCGGCGCCTGCTCGGCCAGCTGGGCCACATTGGTGCCCACCCACAGCGGCTGTGGCGTGGAGGCGCGCGCCACAACGGCGCTGTTCAGCGAGAACAAAAGAGAAGCCGCCGCAAAGGCGAGAGTAAGTTTGCGCATATTTATCCCTAAATCTATCAATCATTATTATTTTTAATAATGTGCATGCTTAGCAACGCCCCGACCTTACCCGCCGATCGCGTGGATGAAAAGCCTTTTTCGCGTAGATGTCATAGAAAAAGAGGATGATCACAATCAGATAGGAGGTTGCCGCTGCCCGTTGACCGGCAGCGGCAACCCACTGGAGAGCGGCTTACATCACCGCAGCAAAGGCTTTCGCCACCTGCTGAACATTACGTGAGTTTAACCCTGCCACGCACATACGACCGCTGGCAATCAGGTAGACGCCAAACTCGTCGCGCAGACGATCGACCTGCGCTGCGCTGAAGCCGGTGTAGCTGAACATCCCGCGCTGCTTAAGCAGGTAATCCACCTTGCTGCCCGGAGCAACCTGCTGCAGCGCGTCGACCAGCGCCTGGCGCATGGTCAGAATGTGCGCGCGCATGGCGTCCACTTCCGCCTGCCAGGTGGCTTTCAGAGCTGCATCGTTCAGCACCGTCGCCACCACCTGCGCGCCAAAGCTTGGCGGGCTGGAGTAGTTGCGGCGCACGGTGGCCTTCAGCTGACCCAGCACGCGGCCTGCAGTTTCGCTGTCTTCACAGACCACTGACAGGCCGCCGACACGCTCCCCGTACAGGGAGAAAATCTTGGAGAACGAGTTGCTGACCAGCATCGGCATCCCGGCGCTGGCGATGGCGCGAATGGCGTAAGCATCCTCTTCCAGCCCCCCGCCAAAGCCCTGGTAGGCGATGTCGAGGAAGGGGATCAGCTGACGCGCTTGTAATACCTCAACCACGCGGTCCCACTGGGCTGGCGTCAGGTCGGCGCCGGTCGGGTTGTGGCAGCAAGGGTGCAGCAGCACAATATCGCGCGCCGGCAGCGTTTGCAGCGTCGCCAGCAGGTCCTCAAAGCGCACGCCGTTGGTGGCTTTGTCAAACCAGGGGTAAGTACTTACTTCGAAGCCAGCCCCTTCAAAAATGGCGATGTGGTTTTCCCAGGTCGGATCGCTGACCCAGACATGAGACTCCGGAAAGTAGCGTTTGAGGAAGTCGGCCCCGACCTTCAGCGCGCCCGAACCGCCGACCGTCTGAATGGAGGCAATGCGGTTTTGCTTAAGCGCGGTATGCTCTGCGCCGAACAGCAGCGGCGCAATCGCCTGACGGTAGCCGCTCAACCCTTCCATCGGCAGATACAGCGAGGCGCCATGCGGCCCGGCGTTCAGGCGTGCTTCCGCTTCCGCCACCGCCTGCAGCTGCGGGATAATGCCGTCATCGTTGTAGTACAGCCCGATACTCAGGTTGACTTTGTCGCTTCGCGGATCTTCTTTGAAGCGTTCCATCAGAGAAAGAATAGGGTCGCCGGCGTAGGCGTCAACTTTTTGAAACACGCGATGTATCTCCAGGTTTACATAGGGCAGGTTCTTACACAATAAACCGGATATGACGGCAGGTCGAGAGGATGTTGAGGGGAAAATGACCGCGAGGTGGCATAAACCGCTTATTCGCTCGCGGCTGTGCCGATGGCGTACCGGATAACATCAGGGTTATCCGGTACGGCTGGTGCTTAGTCGAGGTATTTCATGGCGACGCGGGAGGTCAGTCGCGTAATAAGTTCGTAAGCACTCACTTTCGTTATCTCGGCGATGCGCTCTACCGGGAGCCCCTCTCCCCATAGCACTACCGCGTCGCCGGCTTTATCCTGGGCCTGCGGTCCGAGGTCAACGCAGATCATATCCATCGCTACCCGGCCGACAATCGGCACTTCCCGGCCATTGACCAGCACCGGCGTGCCCGACGGTGCGGCGCGCGGATAACCGTCGCCATAGCCCATCGCCACCACGCCGAGACGGGTATCGCGTTCGCTGATCCAGGTGCCGCCGTAGCCGACGGGCTCCCCTGCTTTATGCTCGCGCACCGCAATCAGGCTGGACGTCAGAGTCATCACCGGCTGGCAGCCGAAATCTTTCCCGGTGGAGCGATCGTCCAGCGGCGACACGCCATACAGGATAATCCCGGGGCGTACCCAGTCGTAATGCGATTGCGGCCACAGCAGAATGCCGCCCGAGGCGGCGATAGAGCGCAGCCCCGGTTTGCCTTCGGTAAAGGTGGTGAAGATATCCAGCTGGCGTTCGGTGGCGCCGCAGGTCGGCTCATCGGCGCGGGCGAAATGGCTCACCACGTTCACCGGCTGGCGGACGTTTTTACACTGGCTCAGACGCTGATAAAACGCCTCGGCTTCCTCCGGGCGCACCCCTAAGCGATGCATGCCGGTATCCAGCTTCATCCACACGGTTACCGGCTCGGGGAGATCGGCTTGCTCCAGCGCCGCCAGCTGTTCGGGGCTATGCACCGCCGTATGCAGGCGCTGGGCGGCGATCACCGCCAGGTCTTCCGCAGCAAAAAAGCCTTCCAGCAGGAGGATCGGCTGGGCGATGCCTCCTGCTCGCAGGCGCAGCGCCTCTTCCAGGCGGGCGACGCCAAAGGCGTCGGCGTCGGTCAGCGTTCGCGCGGTCTCAAGGAGGCCGTGTCCGTAGGCGTTCGCTTTCACCACCGCAACCAGTTTGCTGGCAGGCGCCAGGTCACGCAGACGTTGCAGGTTGTGTCGCAGAGCGCGGCGGTTGATGACTACAGTTGCCGCTTGCATTTGAATTCCTTAAAAAAAGACAGACAGAGGTTTACTCATCGTCATACTGAGGACCGGCATAATTATCGAACCGCGACCACTGGCCGTTAAAGGTCAGTCGCACGGTGCCGATCGGGCCGTTACGTTGTTTACCAATGATAATTTCCGCGATGCCTTTAAGATCGCTGTTCTCGTGATAAACCTCATCACGGTAAATGAACATGATCAAGTCGGCATCCTGTTCAATGGATCCGGACTCACGCAGGTCGGAGTTGACCGGGCGTTTATCGGCGCGCTGTTCCAGCGAGCGGTTCAGCTGCGACAGCGCCACCACCGGCACCTGCAGCTCTTTCGCCAGCGCCTTCAGCGAGCGGGAGATTTCGGCGATCTCAAGGGTACGGTTGTCGGAGAGCGACGGCACGCGCATCAGCTGCAGGTAGTCGATCATGATAAGTCCGATGCCGCCGTGCTCACGGGCGATACGCCGCGCGCGGGAGCGCACTTCCGTCGGCGTCAAGCCGGAGGAGTCATCGATATAGATATTGCGTTTTTCCAGCAGGATGCCCATGGTGCCGGAGATCCGCGCCCAGTCTTCATCGTCCAGTTGACCGGTACGAATGCGGGTCTGATCGACGCGCGACAGCGAGGCCAGAGAACGCATCATGATCTGTTCCGAGGGCATCTCAAGACTGAAGATGAGTACCGGCTTATCCTGCAGCATTGCCGCGTTTTCCACGAGGTTCATCGCGAAGGTCGTTTTACCCATCGACGGACGGGCGGCGACGATAATCAGATCCGACGGCTGCAAGCCAGCGGTCTTTTTGTTGAGGTCGTCGTAGCCGGTATTCACCCCGGTGACACCGTCATGCGGCTGCTGGAACAGCTGTTCGATACGGGCGACGGTGGCATCAAGCACATCGGCGATGTTTTTCGGCCCTTCGTCTTTATTGGCCCGGCTTTCGGCGATTTTGAAAACCCGGGATTCGGCGAGATCGAGCAGATCTTCGCTGGTTCGCCCCTGCGGGTCGAAGCCGGCTTCGGCGATCTCGTTGGCCACCGAAATCATCTCGCGCACCACCGCGCGTTCGCGCACGATGTCAGCATAGGCGCTGATGTTCGCCGCGCTGGGCGTGTTTTTGGACAGTTCGGCCAGGTAGGCGAAGCCGCCGACGCTGTCCAGCTGCCCCTGACGCTCCAGCGACTCCGCAAGGGTGATCAGGTCAATCGGGCTACCTGACTCCTGCAGACGCGCCATCTCGGTAAAGATATGACGATGCGGACGAGTATAGAAATCTTCCGACACCACGCGTTCGGCGACATCGTCCCAGCGCTCGTTATCCAGCATTAAACCGCCCAACACCGACTGCTCCGCTTCAATCGAGTGCGGCGGGACTTTCAGCCCGGCGAGCTGCGGATCGCGTTCGCGGGTTTCTGTCTGTGGTTTGTTGAAGGGTTTATTTCCTGCCATAGCCTAACATTTCACCGATACGGAAAAGAGCGTGACAGTATAGCGAGAAAGCCATTGCCGCTAAAGAACCCATTAAGCGTGGCAGGCCTGAGGCGGATAAGAAAATCCGTCGCTGCCGCCGCAGGCTGTTAAGCTTACTGGATAATCTCAGAACAACACAGGAGCGAACATGGCAACACGCATCGAATTTTCAAAACACGGCGGGCCGGAGGTGCTTCAGGCGGTTGAGTTCACGCCCCGCGATCCTGCGGAACATGAAATTCAGGTCGAAAACAAAGCCATCGGTATCAACTATATCGACACCTATGTTCGTAGCGGCCTCTATCCGCCACCATCGCTGCCGAGCGGTCTGGGCACCGAGGCAGCCGGCGTCGTCAGTAAAGTTGGCCATGGGGTAACGCACATTAAGGTAGGCGATCGGGTGGTGTACGCGCAGTCGGCGCTCGGCGCCTACAGCACGGTACACAATGTGCTGGCCGACAAAGCCGCGGTCCTGCCGGACGCCATCTCTTTCGAACAGGCCGCGGCATCGTTCCTGAAAGGATTGACGGTGTGGTATCTGCTGCGTAAAACCTATGAAATTAAGCCTAATGAAGTGTTCCTGTTTCACGCGGCCGCCGGCGGCGTCGGGCTGATTGCCTGTCAGTGGGCGAAAGCGCTGGGCGCGAAACTTATCGGCACCGTCGGCAGCGCGCAGAAAGCGCAGCGTGCCAAAGAGGCTGGCGCCTGGCAGGTGATTAACTATCGCGAAGAGCAAATCGTGGAGCGACTCAAGGCGCTTACCGACGGTAAGAAAGTGGCCGTGGTCTACGACTCGGTGGGGAAAGATACCTGGGAAGCCTCTCTGGACTGCCTGCAGCGACGCGGCCTGATGGTCAGCTTTGGCAACTCCTCCGGCCCGGTGACCGGCGTCAATCTGGGGATCCTGAATCAGAAAGGTTCTCTGTACGTCACCCGCCCATCGCTGCACGGCTATATCACCAACCGGGAAGAGCTGGCGGAAGCCTGCAGTGAACTGTTTTCACTGATCGCCAGTGGGGTAATCAAAGTGGACGTGCCCGAGAGTCAGACCTATCCGCTGACCGAGGCCCGTCGGGCGCATGAAGTTCTGGAAAGCCGGGTAACTCAGGGGTCTAGTCTGCTGCTGCCGTAAGCGGACAAAGGGACAAAAGTTTAGGGCTTCCACCTGGGAAGCCCTTACTTTTTTTTAGTTCGGCTGTATGTAGGGTACAGCGCGATGAATTCGTTAACGCGCTAATAGTGACAGATTTGCTCAGTAATGCCTACGCGGTTGTCTGCAAAATTGTTCAGGTTGTGACAGACCCCTCAATACCTTAGTAACGCCAACGGTTATTGTCGCGAAAAGCGTTTCCGTTCGGGGATTTCAGCGCCCGAATAATCCACACCACCACCACGGCCAGCAGCAGCCACGGCAGTAATTTGATCATCAAGGCAAACAACCCGCCGACGAACATCAGCGCGGTAGCGACCACGATAGCCGCGATAATCCCCAGCAGCGATACGCCGGTCACCAACAGCATGACAAAAAATCCAATGACAAATAGCAGTTCCAGCATGGTTCTCTCCCCAACGAATGAATACTTCACTCTGCAGGTATTACAAAAAGCATGCCAAACATAAGAATTTGACTTTAAAAGAAAACGCCCCGCGTCAGTGCGCGAGGCGTGGTCAATTTCACCAGGTTTTCGTCAGAAATTAACGTTTATCGGCCACCAGCTTCAGCGCATGCTCCAGCACCGCAACATCGGCGCCGGCTTTATGCGCGTTCTCGCTCAGGTAGCGACGCCACTGGCGAGCGCCGGGGATGCCCTGAAACAGCCCCAGCATATGGCGGGTAATATGGCCCAGATAGGTGCCATTGCTGAGCTCGCGCTCAATATACGGGTACATGGCTCGCACCACCGCCACCGGATCGGCATCCGCGCCGGCGATGCCGAAAATTTCGCGGTCGACCGAGGCCAGAATACCCGGGTTCTGATAGGCCTCACGCCCGACCATCACCCCATCCATATGCTCAAGCTGCAGTCTGGCTTCGTCCAGCGATTTGATCCCGCCGTTAATCGCCATCGTCAGGTGGGGGAAGTCGCGCTTCAGCTGCCAGACGCGGGGGTAATCCAGCGGCGGGATCTCGCGGTTCTCTTTTGGGCTCAGGCCGGAGAGCCAGGCTTTGCGGGCGTGAATAATAAACATCTCACACTCGCCCTTGCCGGAGACCGTCTCAATGAATTCGCATAGAAACTCATAGCTATCCTGATCGTCAATCCCGATACGGGTTTTCACCGTGACCGGAATCGACACCACATCGCGCATCGCCTTGATGCAGTCGGCCACCAGTGGCGCATTGCCCATCAGACAGGCGCCAAACATCCCGTTCTGCACGCGGTCGGAGGGGCAGCCGACGTTGAGATTGATCTCATCGTAGCCACGCGCTTCAGCCAGCTTCGCGCACTGCGCCAGGGCCTGCGGATCGCTGCCGCCGAGCTGCAGAGCAACCGGGTGCTCTTCTTCGCTATAGGCCAGATAGTCACCTTTGCCGTGAATAATCGCCCCCGTGGTCACCATTTCGGTATACAGCAGCGTATGCCGCGACAGCAGCCGCAGGAAGTAGCGGCAGTGTCGGTCAGTCCAGTCGAGCATCGGCGCGATGGAGAAGCGGTGAGCAGGGAAAACAGGTGACGTTGATTCAGGCATCATGGCGAATAAATAAGCATCCGGGTAAAAAGGGGCGCTACTATAGCACAAAGATAAACCACAGGCGCATAGTGCGCCGCGCTTCGCCCCTTCCCCGGGTCGATTACTTTTTCCGCGGCTTGCCGTCGTGTGGACCGAAGAATTGCGGCGGATGGTCAACCCAGCGATCCTGGCGCGTCGCGGCATAGCCTGGATTGAGCGGATAATAGATGCGGTTGTATTTCTTGTTGGCCTCGCCCACCACCAGCAGACGAACCTCCTGCTCGGTGTTATTGAGAAAAGTGTGGCAGATACCGGTACCCGCGGGAAAACCCACGCTGTCCCCCGGCTCCAGCTTCCAGAGATAGCCGTTTATCCACACTTCCGGATAGCCCTCCAGCACGTAGATGAACTCTTCCTCATCGCTCTCCGCGTGCGGGTACGAGGTGCGCCGCCCGGGCGGCAGTCGCTCGTGGTGGATCCCCAGCCGGTTGAGACGTAAACCGCGCCCCAGCGGCGCGCCAATCGAAAAACGCTCCGGGCTGTCGGGATAAGTGGCATCGTCGGGCCCTTCCAGTTCGCGCCAGTGGCGAATGCAATCAGGTCGTTTCATCGTTTTCTCCCGAAAATGAGACACTTCAGATATAGCATACCCAGGGTCATGCGTGTTGCGATTAAATCGGGCAGGACGGTTTTAGCGATCGACTAAGGCGTAGTCTGCACGAAAGTCAGCGGCCAGCACCCGGAACTGGCGCAGGTACCGACAATCTGAAGTATGACCCGTATCACCTGCCGGCTCTCGGTGTTTTCTGAGGAACGTGATAAAGTAACAGATTCAAATTCACGCAACCCGAGGATGCTCATGGATAAGACCCCTTCGCAAGAGATGTTAGCGCATGCTGAAAAGCTATGCGCGCAGCGCGGCGTACGCCTGACCCCACAGCGTCTGGAGGTGTTGCGCCTGATGAGCCTGCAACAAGGTGCGATCAGCGCCTACGATCTGCTGGATCTCCTGCGTGACAAAGAGCCGCAGGCTAAACCACCGACGGTTTACCGCGCACTGGAGTTTTTACTCGAGCAGGGCTTTGTTCATAAGGTTGAATCGACCAACAGCTATGTGCTGTGCCATCTCTTTGACCAGCCGACCCATAGCTCAGCCATGTTTATCTGTGACCGCTGTGGCGTGGTGAAGGAAGAGGCGGCGGAAGGGGTGGAAGATATCATGCATACGTTAGCGGCCAGAATGGGCTTTGCCCTGCGCCACAACGTGATTGAAGCCCACGGCCTTTGTGCAGACTGCGTGGAAGTCGAAGCCTGCAGCACGCCGGGACACTGCCAGCACGACCATTCCATTCAGCTGAAAAAGAAAGCCCGCTGAGCGTCAGCCGCAGCGGGAAACAGGGTTAACGGCGCATCCTTACGCCATTCAGACAGGCACTAACACAAATGCTTTATTCTTTGAGCCACGGAACGCTACCAGCGGTAGTCGTTTTTATGCTCCCAGTCTGAGACTTCTTTCTCAGCCTGATCCTTCGCATAGCCGTACCGTTCCTGAATTTTACCGACCAGCTGATCGCGCTTACCTTCGATCACGGTCATATCATCATCGGTAAGTTTGCCCCACTGTTCCTTGGCTTTACCTTTCAACTGTTTCCAGTTACCGCCGATTTCGTCTTTATTCATGATAACGTCCTCATCATTCGGTGGGTTTACAGCCCGTTTTGTACCGGACATGGTATTAACTATAGATGAGAATGCTGGTACCGATTCGTTATTCGGAATTTTTAACCATCATACCGATGGGTAAGGCTGAGGCGATTTTCCCGGCTTGCGCTACGCTGAGCCGGGCTACTGAGTTGCCCCGGTAAGCGGCGCGCAACCGCGGGAATTCATAGATGGCCGTGATGAACGGCAATGACTAGCTAAACCAGGTGCCGTGTCGCCAGTGGCGACGCCAGATCAGCGCCAGAGACAGGCCGCGCAGGGCGAGGAACACCGCCAGCGCCAGCCACAGACCGTGGTTACCGAGCAGCGGGACCGAAAGCAGCGTTACAGCAAACCCCGCCGCGGCGACCGCCATGCTGTTCCGCATCTCCGCGCCGCGTGTGGCGCCGATAAACATGCCGTCCAGCAGATAGCACCAGACGCCCACCACCGGCAGGATGGCCTGCCAGATCAGATAGCGATCGGCCAGCTGCTGCAGAGAAGGCAGCGAGGTTAACAACGCGATGATGTACTCCCCCGCCAGGCTATAAATCAGGGCAAACGCCAGCGCCACCATGCCAGACTGCCGGCAGGCCGCCCGCCAGACTTCCAGCAGCTGGCTACCGTCGCGGGCGCCGTAGGCCTGGCCGGAGTAGGCTTCCACGGCATAGGCAAAGCCATCCAGCGCATAGGCGGTAAAGGTCAGCATGGTCATCAGTACCGCATTGACCGCCACAATGTCGCTGCCCAGACGCGCGCCGTACACGGTCAGCGCGCCAAAGCACAGCTGTAGCAGCAGGGAACGCAGCATGATGTCCCGATTCAACGCCAGCAGACGGCGCAGATCCCCGCGCCAGGCGTTTTTCAGCATTGCCAGCGACACGCCGCGCAGCGTCAGCACCCGCTTCGCCATCATCAGGCCAATAATGAGAGTGGCATACTCCGCGGTGACCGTGGCCAGCGCCGCCCCCTGGACGTTCATCCGCAGGCCCATCACCAGCCACAGGTCGAGCACAATATTGAGCAGATTACCGACCACCAGCAGAATCACCGGCGCCCGGGCGTACTGGACTCCCAGCAGCCAGCCGAGCAGCACCAGATTGGCCAGCGAGGCGGGGGCGCTGAGCCAGCGGATTTCGAGAAACCGTCTCGCCTGCTCAAGCACCGCCTCACTGCCGCCGACAATATGCAGAGCGAGGTTAATCAGCGGCAGGCGAAACAGGATGATGAGAACCCCGGCGCCCAGCGCCAGAGCCAGCGGCTGCACCAGCGCCCGCGCCAGTCGCAGCGGATCTTTGGCACCCCAGGCCTGAGCGGTGAGCCCGGTGGTGCTCATGCGCAAAAACAGCAGCAGCATGAAGAGGAAACTGGTAGCCGTCGCCCCAACCGCGACGCCGCCGAGGTATACCGGGCTGTCAAGATGGCCGATCACCGCGGTATCCACCAGCCCCAGCAGCGGGACGGTGATATTGGAGAAAATCATCGGGATCGCAAGGCGCCACAGCGCTTTATCGGCAGCGTTGAGCAGCATGTTCGGAGACCTGATTGAGGACAAACGTCGCAGCGTCATGCATCAGATGACGCTGCGCAGGGGCAGGCGTTACAGCCATTCTCCATTACGGATCACGCCAACGGCCAGACCCTCAATGGTAAAACTCTGCTGACGCAGATCGACAACGATAGGGGTAAATTCGCTGTTTTCCGGCAACAGTTCGACGACGTTACCCTGCTTTTTCAGGCGCTTCACCGTCACTTCGTCGTCAATGCGCGCTACCACTACCTGGCCGTTACGCACGTCCTGGGTTTTGTGGACCGCCAGCAGATCGCCATCAAGGATACCGATGTCTTTCATCGACATGCCGCTGACGCGCAGCAGGAAATCCGCGTTGGGTTTAAACATCGACGGGTCGACCTGATAGTGCCCCTCAATGTGCTGCTGCGCCAGCAGCGGCTCGCCGGCGGCGACGCGGCCGATCAGCGGCAGGCCATGTTCTTCTTCCGTCAGCAGGCGGATACCGCGAGAAGCACCGGAGACGATCTCGATCGCGCCTTTACGCGCCAGCGCTTTCAGGTGTTCTTCCGCCGCGTTTGGGGAACGGAACCCCAAGCGCTGAGCAATTTCCGCACGCGTCGGCGGCATGCCCGTCTGGCTGATATGATCCCGAATGAGATCAAACACCTCTTGCTGCCTGGTCGTTAACGCTTTCATTCCGCCCCCTGGGTGTATATACAGTTATGCTGTGAGTATATACAGCTACCGGTGATTTTGGAACCACATGGCACACAAAAATCGGCAGATTGTTTATATTTTGCGAGGCTTAGCGAAGAACGTTAATGATAATGGCTCCACAGCAGCGTTCCCCAGGTGATCAGTGCGATGATAATCGCCAGCAGGACCGCCGCCGACCCCATGTCTTTGGCGCGCCCTGAAAGCTCATGATATTCCGAGCCTATACGGTCCACGACCGCCTCAATCGCGCTGTTGAGAATTTCGACTATCATCACTAGCAGGACCGACCCAATCAGCAATACGCGGGTAATGGCGTCGACGTCCAGCCAGCAGGCTATCGCGACGGCCACGATGGCGGCGATACCTTCCTGACGAAACGCGGCCTCGTTGATCCACGCTGCGCGAAATCCTTTCCAGGAGTAACCTGCCGCCTTAATGATTCGGGTTAACCCGGTGGTATTATTGGCCATCACAAAACCTTTTTACGTAAATGACGTCGATGAGTGTACGCGTTTGCCGCGTGGTAACGGAAATTTTGCCCACTTTCTGTTATTCTTGCCGCGCATTTGCATGATTAACCAGAGGCTTCACATCGTTTATGTCCGGCTGGCAACGAATTTACTATAAATTACTGAATTTACCATTACGGGTGCTGGTAAAAAGCAAGTCTATTCCGGCAGAGCCTGCCCAGGAATTAGGACTCGATACCTCGCGTCCGGTCATGTACGTCCTGCCCTATAATTCCAAGGCGGACCTGCTGACGCTGCGCGCCCAATGCCTGGCGCATGATTTACCCGATCCGCTTGAACCGCTGGAGATCGACGGCGCGCTGCTGCCGCGTTACGTATTCATCCACGGTGGGCCGCGCGTATTTACCTATTACACGCCAAAAGAAGAGTCCATCAAGCTGTTCCACGACTACCTCGATCTGCACCGCAACCATCCGGACCTCGATGTGCAAATGGTGCCGGTCTCGGTGATGTTCGGCCGCTCGCCGGGTCGTGAGAAAGGGGAAGTCAATCCGCCGCTGCGGATGCTGAACGGTATCCAGAAATTTTTCGCCGTCTCCTGGCTCGGCCGCGACAGTTTCGTGCGTTTCTCGCCTTCCGTGTCGCTGCGCCGCATGGCGGATGAGCACGGTACCGATAAGATCATCGCCCAGAAGCTGGCTCGCGTCGCCCGGATGCACTTTGCCCGCCAGCGCCTGGCCGCCGTCGGCCCGCGTCTGCCGGCCCGCCAGGATCTGTTTAATAAACTGCTGGCCTCGAAAGCGATTGCCCGCGCGGTGGAAGATGAAGCGCGCAGCAAGAAAATTTCGCATGAGAAGGCTCAGCAGAACGCTATCGCGCTGATGGAAGAGATTGCCGCGAACTTCTCGTACGAGATGATCCGCCTGACCGACCGCATTCTCGGCTTCACCTGGAACCGCCTGTACCAGGGGATCAACGTTCATAACGCCGAGCGCGTGCGCCAGCTGGCTCACGACGGCCATGAGATTGTCTATGTCCCCTGCCACCGCAGCCACATGGACTATCTGCTGCTCTCCTACGTCCTGTATCATCAGGGCCTGGTGCCACCGCATATCGCGGCGGGCATCAACCTCAACTTCTGGCCAGCCGGGCCGATCTTCCGCCGCCTGGGCGCGTTCTTCATCCGCCGCACCTTTAAGGGCAACAAGCTCTACTCCACGGTGTTCCGCGAATATCTTGGCGAGCTGTTCAGCCGCGGCTATTCCGTCGAGTATTTCGTCGAAGGCGGCCGCTCCCGTACCGGCCGTCTGCTCGATCCGAAGACCGGTACGCTGTCGATGACCATCCAGGCGATGCTGCGCGGCGGCACCCGGCCGATCACTCTGGTGCCTATCTACATCGGCTATGAACACGTGATGGAAGTAGGCACCTACGCTAAAGAGCTGCGCGGCGCCACCAAAGAGAAAGAGAGCCTGCCGCAGATGGTGCGTGGCTTGAGCAAGCTGCGCAACCTTGGCCAGGGCTATGTCAACTTCGGCGAACCACTGCCGCTGATGACCTACCTTAACCACCATGTGCCGGAGTGGCGGGAAGCCATCGACCCGATCGAAGCCATCCGCCCTTCCTGGCTGACGCCAACGGTGAACAACATCGCCGCTGACCTGATGGTGCGCATCAACAACGCCGGCGCGGCCAACGCCATGAACCTGTGCTGCACGGCGCTGCTGGCCTCGCGTCAGCGTTCACTGACCCGGGAGCAGCTCACCCAACAGCTGGAGTGCTACCTCGCGCTGCTGCGCAATGTGCCCTATTCGCCAGATGCGACGACACCTTCCGCTTCGGCCAGCGAGCTTATCGACCACGCGCTGCAAATGAACAAGTTCGAAGTGGAGAAGGACACCATCGGCGATATCATCATCCTGCCGCGCGAGCAGGCGGTGCTGATGACCTACTATCGCAACAACATCGCCCATATGCTGGTGATACCGTCGCTGTTAGCCGCCCTGGTGACTCAGCATCGTCAGCTCAGCCGCACCGAAGTGCTGCGCCATGTCGAAACGCTGTATCCGTTCCTCAAGGCCGAGCTGTTCCTGCGCTGGGAGAAAGCAGAGCTGGCCGGGGTGGTGGATGCATTGATTGCCGAGATGCTGCGTCAGGAGCTGATCGTCGTCGATGGCGAGGTGATGAGCCTCAATCCGTCGCACTCTCGCTCCCTGCAACTGCTGGCCGCGGGCGCGCGCGAGACGCTGCAGCGCTATGCCATCACCTTCTGGCTGCTGAGCGCCAACCCGTCGATCAACCGCAGTTCGCTGGAAAAAGAGAGTCGTACCGTGGCCCAGCGCCTGTCGGTGCTGCATGGCATTAACGCGCCGGAGTTCTTCGACAAAGCGGTGTTCAGCACCCTGGTGCTGACCCTGCGCGATGAAGGCTACATTAGCGACACCGGCGATGCCGAGCCGGAAGAGACCCTGAAGGTTTATCGGATGCTGGCGGACTTGATTACGTCGGATGTGCGGCTGACGATTGAAAGCGTCACGCAGGATGACGCGTAACGCGGCGGTTGCTGCCCTCACTTCCCCCCGCGATGCCGGGGGGAAGTAGACAGGGAGTTACAGGTAGCTCATCGCCAGGCCCAGGAACAGCACCAGCCCGACGTAGTTATTGTTCATAAACGCTTTGAAGCAGTTATCGCGCTCGCGATTGAAGATAAGCTTCTGCTGCCAGCCAAACAGACCTGCCGCGACAAACAACGACCAGTAGTATTCCCAGCCCAGCCCATTCAGCCAGCCCACCGCGCCCATCAGCGCCAGCACGGCCACCTGCAGGATACCGATAATCAGACGATCGTTTTCGCCGAACAGGATCGCCGTGGACTTGATGCCGATCTTCACGTCGTCATCGCGATCCACCATCGCATACTGGGTATCGTAGGCCACCGCCCACAGAATGTTGGCGAGGAACATCAGCCAACAGCTCAGCGGCAGCGATTCGCTAACGGCCGAGAAGGCCATCGGGATCGACCAGCCAAAGGCGGCCCCCAGCACCACCTGCGGCAGATGAGTGTAGCGCTTCATAAACGGGTAGACCCACGCCAGGGCCAGCGCCGCGACCGACAGCAGAATGGTCATGGTGTTGAGGGTGAGCACCAGCAGGAAGGAGAGCAACACCAGAACGATAAACAGCGTTCGCGCCTCTTTCTCGGTAACGTCGCCGCTCGGTAGCGGACGACGGGCGGTACGCTTTACGTGACCATCAAATTTTCGATCGGCATAGTCATTCACCACGCAGCCGGCGGCGCGCATCAGCCAGACGCCGGCGACGAATACCGCCAGGATCCACAGCGGCGGGACGCCCGGCGAGGCCACCCACAGCGCCCACAGCGTCGGCCACAGCAGCAGCAAAGCGCCGATCGGTTTGTCAGTGCGCATCAGGCGATGAAACGCCAACAGCTTATTCTGCGACAGACTCCACTCCATTTTTTCTTCCTCTTAGTACAACGGCGACGCAGGTAAAAACAGCTCGGTCAGCAGCAGGGGTTTGCCGCTCAGCCGCAGGCGGGAACGACGCCCCCACAGCGCTGCATCGCGACCAATTTCAATAAAATCGCGGGTTAATGTCGACGACGTGAACAGGTATCGGCCCAGCGGGATCTGCCCGAGCTGCTGTAGCGCCAGCTCCGGACCACACAGTGTCGACTCCGGCACCACCGTGCGCCCGGCCAGCCAGGGTTCGCCATCGGCATTGAGTATAATCTCCCGCAGCCAGTAGCGCGGCTCGTCAGGTAGCAGCGCCGCTTCGTCAGTCAGCGCCTCACGCTCAATATACCCTTCGTTAATCAGGGTCACGGTGACCTGCTTTCCTTGTTGCTCAAAGCGCTGGGTCATTGAGTCCTCCAGCAGCAGCCAGTCACTCAGGGGCGGCGCCAGGGATGGCATAACGGCAAAATAGCGCAGCGCACGCAGTCGCGTAAGCGCAGGATGGGACATGCCTGATTCTCCGGTACATAACGTGAAAGCATTGTATCGCAGAATAGGCGGTTGGTGGCGGGCAAACGTCAATATACGATCATTCACGCAACAGCCATGCAACAGGCTGCCGCGCGTGCAAAAAAAGGTGCATCCCGAAGGATGCACCTAAAGGCTGTGCCTAAACATCAGCATTGTGGGGAGACGATTACCCCTTGCCTTTTACACTGCTGATAAAGGTGGAACGAGCGGATTTCGAGCCGAGGCGCTCAGCTTCGTTCATCAATTTCAGGGCTTTGTCGATGTCACCTTGTTTCACCGCCTGCTTAATACCGTTGTTGAAGTAGGTTTCGGTATCGCTGAGCATCGGTTCGCTTTTGGCTGCCGGTGCAGCAGCAGCAGCGGCGGCTGGCGCGGCCACCGGCGCGGCGGTATTGCCTACGGTGACCGGACCCGGGCCGGCGGAGCCGAACAGCGGGCCCACCAGCACGCTGGAGGTGCTATTGGTTTTCACTTTCAGCTTCAGCACGCCATCGGTGGTATGTTTAGCGATCGGATCCGGGATATCCGGGGCCGCATTGCCGGCGCCTTTGGCATAGGCTTTCGCCGGATCCAGCAGGGTCGTGGTCTGCTGGAGATCTTTTTCAGTGGTAAACACCAGCACATAGAGTTTTTGCTGGCCCAGCGCCGGGGTCAGGCGCATCACGCCGCCCAGGCGGTCAGCGGTCATGACGCCCGGCTGCTGATAGGTAAAGTAGTTGCTGGGGAAGAACGCCGCTGGCGTCATGTTCTGATCCAGAATCAGCACGTTCGGCGCAAAAATCTGCTTATGTTTGTTCAGTTCGCTGTCGAGCGTCAGGGTCAGCTCACCGATATTGGCCGGTACGCTCCAGGCGGCGACCGGTCCGACGATCCCCGGGACATCCAGGCGTTGACCGCCGGTGGTTAAATCAACGCTCTGCGTCTTTGATTGATCGGCAGGCGTCCAGATCAGCTGCTGCAGCGCGCTGGCTGGAATAGACGGCGCGGCGCTGGTGTTTTGCGGTACAAAGTTAACATCGGCAAGGCTCATCCCCGGCACGCATGCCAACATCCCTGCGGATAAACACAGAGCGACGAGAGTTTTCTTCATTTTCATTCTTCTCACCTTGGATAGCATCGGTTTAGCGGTAGCCAGGCAATAGCGCGCTAACCCTGAATAGTCAGGAGGGGCTGACGCCCCTCCCAGGTTACACCCGTCCTGCGGACGGTATTACCACCACACTTCCATCTGGGCACCGAAGGTAACTTCGCTGTCGTCACCGCGGCTGGAGGTGTACATGCCGCTTCCGCTGCTGTCTTTGGTCTGCAGACCGGAGGCGTTGCTGTAACCCCAGTTTTCATCCCACTTCGCGTAGGTTGCGAAAATACGGATAGCCGGACGAGACCAGACGCTGTTGCCTGCCTGCCACTGTTGAGCCAGAGTAATTTTGTACTGGTTGTTGTTTTCGCTGGTACGCTGGGATTTCACGTTGTCGTAACCGATTTCCAGCTGGGTGCTCATGATCGGCGTCCATTTGTACATCGGACGGACACCCACGGTGTACCAGGTCGAACCGTTTTTGCTGTCCAGGTCCACGTCCTGGTACATTGCCACGTACATCAGGCCCCAGTCATCGTTGAAGTCCATCGCACCGTGATCCAGAACGCGGATCATGCTGCCGTTGTTATCGATGCTGGTCCCTTGAGAGTGGCCGCTGTTCCAGGAGGTCATTGCGTCGGTCGCGTACTGAACGACAAACTTGTTGAAGCCGCCCCAGATGGACTGAGTATGTTCACCGGTCCACATCCAGCCGTCTTTCGACGCGCCGTCTTCCAGGCGGTAGTCATCCTGCGGGTTCGCGCGGCCGTAATCGACGCCTAACTCCAGCACGCCGCCCGGGTTGGTTTCCAGGCCCGCCAGACGGATGTCAAAGACGTCGTTGGCCGTTTTCGCTGCATATTTTTTGGTGTCATCGCTGGAGAAGGTATAAGAACCGCCGCTTTCTGAGTTACGGGTAGCGGCCAGAGAGAGCTTACCGAAGCCAAGGTCAACGTTTTCCAGACCTGCACCCGGGCCGGAGATATCCCAGTAGTAGAAGTCGATCATGTGAACGTCATGACGCTGATAGAAGCGTTTACCCGCCCACAGCGTGGAGCCCGGCAGCCAGTCGATCAGGTTTTTACCCTGGATGTTGGCTTCACGGAACGCCGGAGAGGTGCTTTCCCAGTCATCTTCCTGATTCACGGAATAGGCAACGTTAGTATCGAAATAAAAACTCTTATCCCCTTCTTTCCACAGTTCCTGGCCCAGCTTCAGTTCCGCATAGGTTTCACATTCGTTACCAAGACGGTATTTACTTTGAGCACCGGTCGCTTTGAAGCACTGTTGCTCGCCGCCGCTGCCAGTCCAGCCAATGCCGGAACGCGCGTAGCCATGGAAATCGACAGCCAGCGCCTGAGCAGACATTACGCCTGCTGCGACGGCGACCGCCAGAGGAAGTTTGCGCAGAGTAATCATCATTCTATCTCCTGAGATCATTGCTTTTCTTTGAACGCTTCGCCGGTGTACCGCCTGCCGGGTTCGCGCCTTTTTTTAATGGGAAGCCTTACACGCCCGGCTCTTTATGCAGCCGACGACAAGCGGTGCCATCCTCACGGAATAAGTGGCAACGTTCTGGCGGCAAACCGATGGCGAATGTGGCTCCCTCTTCTACCAACACCACGTCGTTCTGGCGGTAAACCAGGTTCTGACGGATGGCGGGGATCTGGATATGAATTTGCGTTTCATGACCGAGCTGTTCGACGACCTGAACCTCGCCTTCGAGGGTCACATCGGCGATATCGCTGGGCAGTAAATGCTCCGGGCGGATACCTAAGGACATGTTGGCACCCACCTGAACGTTGGCGCTGTCCACCGGCAGCCAGACTTGCTGACGGTTCGGCAGTTCTACCTGCACCTGATCGATAGCCGTCGCCGTGACTTTGACCGGCAGGAAGTTCATCTTCGGCGAACCGATAAAGCCAGCAACGAAGCGGTCAGCCGGATAGTGATAGAGCTCCAGCGGTTTCCCGACCTGCGCCACACGGCCGGCGTCCAGAACCACGATCTTGTCGGCGAGGGTCATCGCTTCCACCTGATCGTGGGTGACATAAATCATGGTGCGGGCCAGTCGCTTATGCAGACGGGAGATCTCGATACGCATCTGGACGCGCAGGGCGGCATCCAGGTTAGAGAGCGGTTCATCCAGCAGGAAGACGCTTGGCTCTGCCACCAGCGTACGACCGATCGCCACACGCTGGCGCTGACCACCGGAAAGCGCTTTCGGTTTACGCTCCAGGAGATGCGCCAGCTGTAAGACCTCAGCCACCTGAGTCACACGCTGGTTAATAACCTCTTTTTTCGCGCCGGCCAGCTTGAGGCCGAAAGACATATTTTCGGCAACGGAAAGATGGGGATAAAGCGCATATGACTGGAATACCATGCCGATGCCGCGTTCGGCTGGCGGCACGTCGTTCATCCGGGTATCGCCAATAAACAGATCGCCGCTGGTGACGGTTTCCAGTCCGGCAATCATACGCAGCAGGGTGGATTTGCCGCAGCCCGACGGTCCAACAAACACGACGAACTCCCCATCCTGGATCTCGAGATTGATATCTTTAGATACCACCACGTCGCCCCAGGCTTTCGTTACATTTCGCAGCTGTACGCTCGCCATGCCCTTCTCCCTTCGTTACAACCTGTCACTTAAAGACACATTCAAGATGGGTCGACTATGCGGCATTCCTTAGGCTGGCAAATCCTCCACCCCCCGGCTTTTTTATGGGGGAGGAGATGGGAGGATGAGAGATTGCCTCTCGCCGCGGGGGATGGCGGACGCAGCGTGATTTCGTGATGGGGACGACAAAATTGGGCACTTTTTTCTGTGCTCCAGGACGCAATACGGCCGTTTTTGCAATGGAGATCACACAACCAGCGGGTGGGGCGTAGACCTGGGGAGGATGGAAAGGGGTTGTTAAAAAAGGAAACTCATCATCGTTAAGCCACCGAAGTGTATCCACGAGTACATCACCAAATAGGACGGGTATATGAAAATCAAAACTGGCGCTCGCATCCTCGCGCTGTCAGCACTGACCACGATGATGTTTTCCGCCTCTGCCCTCGCAAAAATTGAAGAAGGTAAGCTGGTTATCTGGATTAACGGCGACAAAGGCTATAACGGCCTCGCTGAAGTGGGTAAAAAGTTTGAAAAAGACACCGGCATTAAAGTTTCCGTAGAGCATCCGGACAAGCTGGAAGAGAAGTTCCCGCAGGTTGCGGCGACCGGCGACGGCCCGGACATCATCTTCTGGGCGCATGACCGTTTCGGCGGCTACGCGCAGTCCGGCCTGCTGGCTGAAATCACCCCGGACAAAGCGTTCCAGGACAAACTCTATCCCTTCACCTGGGATGCCGTGCGCTTTAACGGCAAACTGATCGCCTATCCGGTGGCGGTTGAAGCCCTGTCCCTGATTTATAACAAGGACCTGGTGCCGAACCCGCCGAAAACCTGGGAAGAGATCCCGGCGCTGGATAAAGCGCTGAAAGCGAAAGGTAAGAGCGCGCTGATGTTCAACCTGCAAGAACCGTACTTCACCTGGCCGCTGATCGCTGCCGACGGCGGGTACGCCTTCAAGTTCGAAAACGGCAAATATGACGTGAAAAACGTCGGCGTAGACAGCGCAGGCGCGAAAGCGGGTCTCACCTTCCTGGTTGACCTGATCAAGAACAAGCACATGAATGCCGACACGGATTACTCCATCGCGGAAGCCGCCTTCAACAAAGGCGAAACCGCCATGACCATCAACGGTCCGTGGGCGTGGTCTAACATTGATAAGAGCAAGGTTAATTACGGCGTCGCCCTGCTGCCGACCTTTAAAGGCAAACCATCGAAACCGTTCGTTGGCGTGCTGAGCGCCGGTATCAACGCCGCCAGCCCGAACAAAGAGCTGGCGAAAGAGTTCCTCGAAAACTACCTGATGACCGATCAGGGTCTGGAAGCGGTTAACAACGACAAACCGCTGGGTGCTGTCGCGCTGAAATCCTTCCAGGAGAAACTGGAAAAAGATCCGCGCATCGCCGCCACCATGGCGAACGCCCAGAATGGCGAAATCATGCCTAACATCCCGCAGATGTCTGCCTTCTGGTATGCCGTTCGTACCGCGGTAATCAACGCCGCCAGCGGTCGCCAGACGGTCGATGCTGCACTGAAGGATGCACAGAGCCGTATCACCAAGTAAGAAAACGGCGGGTGGCGCTTGCGCTTACCCGCCCTACCACTACGGCTCGGGCCGTAGGTCAGGTAAGCGAAGCGCCGCCTGACAAATAAGTTTTCACCGCTGTAGAGGATGATCCCCATGGATGCCGTTAAAAAGAAACACTGGTGGCAAAGTCCGCAACTCACATGGTCTGTGATTGGCTTACTGTGCCTGCTGGTGGGTTACCTTGTTGTTTTGATGTACGCCCAGGGGGAGTACCTGTTCGCCATCATGACGCTGATTTTAAGCTCAGTTGGCCTGTATATTTTCGCTAATCGCAAGGCTTATGCCTGGCGCTATGTCTATCCCGGCCTCGCCGGCATGGGTCTGTTCGTCCTGTTTCCGCTGATCTGTACCATTGCCATCGCCTTCACTAACTACAGCAGCACCAACCAGCTGACCTTTGAACGTGCGCAGCAGGTGCTGATGGATCGCTCTTTCCAGGCTGGCAAAGCCTATAACTTCACGCTGATCCCGGCGGGGGACGAGTGGAAACTGGCCCTGACCGACGGCGAGAGCGGTAAAAACTACCTTTCCGACGCTTTTAAATTCGGCGGTGAGCAGAAGCTGGCGTTAAAAGAAACCGATGCCCTGCCGGAAGGCGAGCGCGTCAGCCTGCGCGTCATTACCCAGAACCGCACCGCGCTGAACCAACTGACCGCGGTGCTGCCGGATGACAGCAAAGTGATCATGAGCTCGCTGCGTCAGTTCTCTGGCACTCAACCGCTGTATACGCTTAGCGAAGATGGGGTGCTGACCAACAATCAGACCCACGTTAAATACCGCCCGAACAATGACGTAGGCTTCTACCAGGCGATTAACGCCGACGGCAGCTGGGGCACTGAAAAGCTGAGCCCGGGCTACACCGTGACGATCGGCTGGGATAACTTCACTCGCGTCTTCCAGGACGAAGGTATCCAGAAACCGTTCTTCGCTATTTTCGTCTGGACCGTGGTGTTCTCGGTGCTGACGGTGATTTTGACCGTAGCCGTGGGAATGGTGCTGGCTTGTCTGGTGCAGTGGGAAGCACTGAAAGGCAAAGCAATTTACCGCGTCCTGTTGATTCTGCCGTATGCCGTACCGTCGTTTATTTCGATTCTGATTTTCAAAGGGCTGTTCAACCAGAGCTTTGGTGAAATCAATATGATGCTCAGCGCGCTGTTCGGCATTAAGCCGGCCTGGTTTAGCGACCCGACCACCGCGCGCACCATGATCATCATCGTCAATACCTGGCTGGGCTATCCGTACATGATGATCCTGTGCATGGGGTTGCTGAAGGCGATTCCGGACGATCTGTACGAAGCGTCGGCGATGGATGGCGCCGGTCCGTTCCAGAACTTCTTTAAAATTACGCTGCCGCTGCTGATCAAACCGCTGACACCGCTGATGATCGCCAGCTTCGCCTTTAACTTTAACAACTTCGTGCTGATTCAGCTGTTGACCAACGGTGGTCCGGACCGTCTCGGCACCACCACCCCGGCCGGTTATACCGACCTGCTGGTGAGCTACACCTATCGCATCGCCTTTGAAGGCGGCGGCGGTCAGGACTTCGGCCTGGCGGCGGCTATCGCAACGCTTATCTTCCTGCTGGTTGGCGCGTTAGCGATTGTGAATCTGAAAGCCACACGCATGAAGTTTGATTAAGGGAGATAACGATAATGGCTATGGTCCAACCCAAATCTCAAAAGCTGCGTCTCTTTACTACGCATCTCCTGCTACTGATTTTTATCGCGGCGATTATGTTTCCGCTGCTGATGGTTATCGCCATCTCGCTGCGCGAGGGTAACTTCGCCACCGGCAGCCTGATCCCGGATACCATCTCCTGGGAACACTGGCGTCTGGCGTTAGGCTTCAGCGTCGAACACGCCGATGGCCGCGTCACGCCGCCGCCGTTCCCGGTGCTGCTGTGGCTGTGGAACTCGATTAAAGTCGCCGGCATTACCGCGATCGGTATCGTCGCCCTCTCCACCACCTGCGCCTACGCTTTTGCCCGTATGCGCTTCCCGGGGAAAGCGACGCTGCTGAAAGGGATGCTGATTTTCCAGATGTTCCCGGCGGTGCTGTCGCTGGTGGCTCTGTATGCGTTGTTTGACCGCCTGGGCCAGTACATCCCGTTCGTCGGCCTCAACACCCACGGCGGCGTGATCTTCGCTTATATGGGCGGTATCGCGCTGCACGTCTGGACGATTAAAGGCTACTTCGAAACCATCGATGGTTCGCTGGAAGAAGCGGCGGCGCTGGATGGCGCGACCCCATGGCAGGCCTTCCGCCTCGTGCTGCTGCCGCTGTCGGTGCCGATTCTGGCGGTGGTGTTTATTCTGTCGTTCATCGCAGCCATCACCGAAGTGCCCGTCGCCTCGCTGCTGCTGCGCGATGTGAACAGCTATACCCTGGCGGTAGGTATGCAACAGTATCTCAACCCGCAGAACTATCTGTGGGGCGACTTCGCCGCTGCGGCGGTGCTCTCCGCCATCCCGATCACGGTCGTCTTCCTGCTGGCGCAGCGCTGGCTGGTTAACGGCCTGACGGCGGGTGGGGTGAAAGGTTAAGTTTTTTTGTAACACCGGCCCCAAATTTCAGATGAGGGCCGACGGTCTAGCCGCAATACACGACCCCAACCGGGTATTGTCGCCGTCGCCCTCAGCTGAAAAAGTAAGGCCAATGCCACTGCTATCCTCAACTGGACCCTACATAAATTTTATTTGTGACTGTTGGTCAGCGGCCCTGGAGGCCGCTTTTTTTTATTCGCGTTTCAGGCGATTGGAGTTACACAGCCAGAGCGTAATCACCAGGATCAGGATCGCAGCAGAGTAAATCAGCACCGCCATCGGCGACTCATGGTCGATGATAATCAGGCGCACAATCGCGGTGATGCCGATATAGACGAAATAGCGCAGCGGGAAGTGGAACCCCGACTGAAAATACTTGACGATCAGCGCGATAAACTCGAAGTAGAGGAAGTAGACCACCAGACCTTCCACCAGCCGGTACTTACTGGTCGGCTCCGGGGTAAAGAGGACATCGGCCAGATGCAGCGTCTCTTTCCCGAGGAAGACGATCAAAATAATCCCCAGGCACAGCAGCCCAAGATTCAAAACCGTTTGCATCGCGGTGGCGATAAAATTCACCAGCGGACGATAAACCGACGACATAAATACCCCTCATCATTATGCTTCTTTGAGACCTGTATAACGCAAAAATGTGATCCAGATCGACATTATTCGCTAACTTTTTGCCACCACCGGCGAAGATGTAACAATCACAGCCCAGACGGACGGGTTAAAAAGGAAACAACCATGCTGAAGATTCGTACCGCACGCGCAGAGGATGCGGCTTTACTCAATGAAATGGGCAATGCCAGCTATCGCCATCACTTTGCTCACCTCTGGCATAACGCCGACGAGCTGGCGTGCTACCTGCAACAAGAGTATTCCCTGGCCTCGCTGCAACGCAGCCTGACCGATTCCCAGTGCTGTTGGTTGATTGCTGAAGCCCCCCACCCTGTCGGCTTTGCGAAATACGCCTGTCGTCAGGCGATAAGTCCTGAAGGTCCGTCCGGTACGCTGTTGCATAAGCTCTATCTGCTGCCTGACACAACGGGCCGACGCTACGGCGAGCAGATATTTCGCGCCGTCGAGGCGAGAGCAAAAGCGGCCGGTGAACGCTGGCTGTGGCTGGAAGTGCTCGCCGATAACCCCGCTGCGCGCCGCTTTTACGAACGTCAGGGCATGCAGCACGTGAAAGATGTCGCATTTCATTCCACCAGCCAGCAAAGCACCTTACATATTCTGGCCAAACCGATCTGAGAGGCACTATGCATACCCTTCGGGAAACGGCGATCCGCAACGTCACCAGCGGTGAGAACGTGGTGATCTACCAGCCCGCCAACCTGTACGACTGTGTCCTTGGCGATAACGTCTTCGTCGGGCCGTTCGTTGAGATCCAGGGGAATACCCGCATTGGCGCGAACAGTAAAATTCAGTCCCATACCTTTATCTGCGAGTACGTCACCATCGGCCAGCGCTGCTTTATCGGTCACGGCGTGATGTTTGCCAACGACCTGTTTCGCGAGGGTAAACCAAACGCCGACCGCGCCAGCTGGGGGCGAATTGAGATTGGCGATGACGTGTCGATCGGCAGCGGCGCCACGATTCTGGCCGTCAGCATCTGCGACGGCGTGGTGATTGGCGCGGGCAGCGTGGTGACGAAGTCCATTACCGAGAAAGGGGTGTGGGCGGGAAATCCAGCCCGCCTGCTGCGGCGGCTGTAAAAAAAATGCCGACCTAAGGGTCGGCATTGCGTCTTAGCTGCGCAAGATTATGCGCGCCAGGCTTTATAACGGTTAATCAGGCCGTTAGTTGAGCTGTCGTGGCTGCTAACTTCGCTGCCGTCTTTCAGCTCCGGCAGGATGCGGTTAGCCAGCTGTTTGCCCAGTTCAACGCCCCACTGGTCGAAGGTGAAGATGTTGAGGATCGCGCCCTGGGTGAAGATTTTGTGCTCGTACAGGGCAATCAGCGCCCCCAGGCTGAACGGGGTGATTTCACGCAGCAGGATGGAGTTCGTCGGACGGTTGCCTTCAAACACTTTGAACGGCACCACGTGCTCCAGGGTCGCCGGATCTTTACCCTGATCGCGATATTCCTGCTCGACCACTTCACGGGATTTACCGAAAGCCAGGGCCTCGGTCTGAGCGAAGAAGTTGGACAGCAGCTTCGGATGATGGTCGGACAGCGGGTTGTGGGTGATAGCTGGGGCGATGAAATCGCACGGTACCATTTTGGTGCCCTGGTGGATCAGCTGGTAGAACGCGTGCTGACCGTTGGTGCCCGGCTCACCCCAGATGATCGGGCCAGTCTGGTAGTCTACCGCGTGGCCGTTACGGTCAACATACTTACCGTTGGACTCCATGTTGCCCTGCTGGAAGTAGGCGGCAAAACGGTGCATGTACTGGTCGTACGGCAGAATCGCTTCGGTTTCTGCTCCGAAGAAGTTGTTGTACCAGATACCGATCAGCGCCAGCAGCACCGGCAGGTTTTTCTCCGCCGGGGTGGTGGAGAAGTGTTTATCCATCGCATGCGCGCCGGACAGCAGCTCAACGAAGTTGTCGAAGCCCACGGAGAGAATGATGGACAGGCCAATCGCCGACCACAGGGAGTAGCGGCCGCCAACCCAGTCCCAGAATTCAAACATGTTGGCGGTGTCGATGCCGAACTCGCCAACTGCTTTCGCGTTGGTAGAAAGCGCCGCGAAGTGTTTAGCCACGTGCTTGTCGTCGCCCGCGGTCGCCAGGAACCAGTCGCGCGCGCTGTGGGCGTTGGTCATGGTCTCCTGGGTGGTGAAGGTCTTGGACGCCACCAGGAACAGGGTCGTTTCCGGATCCACGTTCTTCAGCACTTCGGCGATGTGGGTGCCATCGACGTTGGAGACAAAGTGCATGTTGAGGTGGTTTTTGTACGGACGCAGCGCTTCGGTGACCATGAACGGACCGAGGTCGGAACCGCCGATACCAATGTTGACCACGTCGGTGATCGGTTTGCCGGTATAGCCTTTCCAGCTACCGGAGATAATCGCTTCTGAGAAGGTTTTCATCTTCTCCAGCACAGCGTTCACTTCCGGCATCACATCTTTGCCATCAACCACAATCGGCGTATTGCTGCGGTTGCGCAGCGCGACGTGCAGTACCGCACGGTCTTCGGTACGGTTGATCTTTTCGCCGGAGAACATCGATTTAATGGCGCCTGCCAGATCGGTCTCTTTCGCCAGATCCTGCAGTTTAGCCAGCGTCTCTTCGGTGATGCGGTTTTTGGAGAAGTCCACCAGCATCAGATCGTCGAACGTCGCGGAAAACTTAGAAAAACGGTCGCTATCTTTGGCGAACAGCTCGCTGATAGTGACATCTTTCATTTCGTCGAAGTGTTTCTGTAATGCCTGCCAGGCAGAGGTCTGCGTTGGGTTGATGTTTTTCATTAGCAATACTCTTCTGATTTGAGATTGTGACTTCGGTCGATTGTAGCGCCGGTGACGGAAAATTGTGATGATTTTTGTGACTTGTCCCTGACGCCGGTCAGGAATCGGGTCAAAACGGAGTAAAAAGCCCCATTAGTATAGCTATCATAAGGCTTTTTTCTGTTAGCCGCAGGGGCATGAAAAATCCGCATAACCGCAGCGTTGACATAGCTGGTGTTAAGCCTTTATATATCCGCAGTGCTTACGTATTGGTAGGTATCTATTGCTCGCGCATTTCACGCTACAGCGAAAGGGTATTCGCGGGGGATATAATGTCCCTGTTCCCCCGGCCAGGTGAAAGACGTCGGTAATTGCCAGAAGAGGTGCGTTGCCCAGGTAACCGTATTGGAGGAACCAGTCCGGGGAAAATACGTGAGGGGGAGCAACGCCGAGGTGAAAGAGCGTCTGGTCACGCTCCTCACCGGCCACAGGGGCTGAATCCCCTGGGTTGTCACCAGAAACGTTCGCAGTCGGGCGTTTCATACCCGAACACCTCAGCGCCCAGAGCGGTGAGTCGGGTCTACAAGGTGGAGCACTTCTGGGTGACATCGTAGTTGTTTATCACTCTGCGCCACCCTGTTTATCGCTCTTCCCTTGTGCCATGGCTGAATAATTTGGCCTGGCTTATTAAGACATTTTGTTGCGATCCGGCGGCGTCCAGCCCCTGCCACGATCGGTGTTCAGGAATCGTTTTAATAAGTCAGGCCCCCTGACACGAGGTTGTTATGACAGATCTAGTCGTCGCCAAATTTGGCGGCACCAGCGTTGCCGATTTTGACGCTATGAACCGCAGCATCGATGTGGCGCTGCTCGATGCCAATACCCGTATTGTTGTGCTCTCCGCCTCTGCCGGCGTGACCAACATTCTGGTGGCCTTAGCGGGAGGGCTGGAACCCACCGAACGTTTTTCCCAGCTGGATGCTCTGCGCCAGATCCAGTTCAATATTCTGGAGCGTTTGCGCTATCCCAACGTGATCCGCGAAGAGATTGAGCGCCTGCTGGAAAATATCACGACGCTGGCGGAAGCCGCCGCGCTCGCCTCCTCGACCGCCCTGACCGACGAACTGGTCAGCCATGGCGAACTGATGTCCACCCTGCTGTTTGTAGAAATTCTGCGTGAACGCGGCATTCAGGCGCAGTGGTTTGACGCCCGTAAAGTGCTGCGCACTAACGATCGCTTTGGCCGCGCCGAACCGGACATCGCCGCCGTCGCCGAACTGACCCAGCAGCAGCTGGCGCCGCGCCTGGCGGAAGGCCTGGTGGTGACCCAGGGCTTTATCGGCAGCGAAGCGAAAGGCCGCACCACCACCCTCGGCCGCGGCGGCAGCGATTATACCGCCGCTCTGCTCGGCGAAGCGCTGAATGCCACCCGCGTCGATATCTGGACCGATGTCCCGGGGATTTATACTACCGATCCTCGCGTGGCGCCGGCGGCGAAACGCATCGACGTCATCGCCTTTGAAGAGGCGGCGGAAATGGCCACCTTTGGCGCCAAAGTGCTGCACCCGGCGACCCTGCTGCCTGCCGTGCGCAGCGATATTCCGGTGTTTGTCGGCTCGAGTAAAGAGCCTAAAGCGGGCGGTACGCTGGTGTGTAAAACCACCGAGAACCCACCGCTGTTCCGCGCGCTGGCGCTGCGTCGCCGCCAGACGCTGCTGACGCTGCACAGCCTGAATATGCTGCACTCCCGCGGCTTCCTCGCCGAGGTATTCGGCATTCTGGCGCGCCATAATATCTCCGTCGATTTGATCACCACCTCCGAAGTGAGCGTGGCCCTGACCATGGACACCACCGGCTCGACCTCTGCGGGCGATACCCTGCTGACCCAGGCGCTGCTGACCGAGCTCTCCTCGCTGTGTCGCGTAGAAGTGGAGGAAGACCTGGCGCTGGTGGCCCTGATTGGCAATGAGCTGTCGAAAGCCTGCGGCGTCGGCAAAGAGGTCTTTGGCGTCCTCGAGCCGTTTAATATCCGCATGATTTGCTATGGCGCCTCCAGCCATAACCTCTGCTTCCTGGTGCCTGGGGCCGATGCGGAGAAGGTGGTGCAGAAGCTGCATCATAATTTGTTTGAATAAAATTTCTTAGCACGATAAACAATACCTATAGCCGGGCTCGAACCCGGCTTTTTTATAACAACATCAACACAACCAGCGGACCTGCTCGCCGCCCCATCGGGATGGCGCGGCCCGGTTCGCGTATCGCAAGGAACACAACATGCTCGCAACTCTGACGCGGCTGTTCCCGTTATGGGCACTGCTGCTCTCCGTTCTGGCCTATTACACTCCCACCACCTTCACCCCAATTGGCCCATGGGTCACCACCCTGCTGATGCTGATCATGTTCGGTATGGGTGTGCATCTGAAGCTGGAGGATTTCAAACGCGTCCTGTCGCGCCCGGCGCCGGTCGCTGCAGGGATCTTTCTCCATTATCTGGTGATGCCGCTCGCCGCCTGGCTGCTGGCGCTGCTGTTTCATATGCCGCCGGAGCTTTCCGCCGGGATGGTGCTGGTCGGCAGCGTCGCCAGCGGGACCGCCTCCAACGTGATGATCTTTCTTGCCAAAGGGGATGTGGCGCTGTCGGTGACCATCTCCTCGGTCTCCACCCTCGTCGGCGTCGTGGCGACACCGCTGCTCACCCGTCTGTACGTCGACGCGCATATTCAGGTCGACGTCATGGGCATGTTGCTCAGCATTCTGCAGATTGTGGTCATCCCCATCGCGCTGGGACTGATTGTCCATCATCTGCTGCCGAAGGTGGTGAAAGCGGTAGAGCCGTTCCTGCCCGCCTTCTCGATGGTGTGCATTCTGGCGATCATCAGCGCGGTGGTGGCGGGTTCCGCCGCCCATATTGCCTCCGTCGGCCTGGTGGTGATTATCGCGGTGATCCTGCATAACACCATTGGCCTGCTTGGCGGCTACTGGGGCGGACGTCTGTTTGGTTTTGATGAATCCACCTGCCGTACGCTGGCGATCGAGGTGGGGATGCAGAACTCTGGCCTGGCGGCCGCGCTGGGTAAAATTTACTTCGGCCCGCTGGCGGCGCTGCCAGGCGCGCTGTTCTCCGTCTGGCATAACCTGTCCGGTTCGCTGCTGGCCGGGTACTGGTCAGGAAAGCCTATCGCCAAAAAAGCCGACAAGCGCTGAGCGTGATACGTCCGGGCGCAGGCCCGGGCGTGTGCGTTATCCAATCTGCAAACGTACTGGTTTACCTAACTTCATTAACATCATGACTAACGCATCCAGGGTAAACTTACTGGTTTTCTGATTGACCACATCTGAAATACGCGGGCGCGAAATGCTCAACTTCGCGGCAGCATCGGCCTGCTTCAATTGATGTTCATCTATCCACTCAGCGATTTCCTGCATTAACTGTCGTTTAAGCGCCATCAACTGCTCAACTTCTTTTTCCGCTTGTCCCCGAAGCTGCTCTGCGTCAGCATCATCAAAGCCCAGTTCACTGAATATATTGCTCTCTTCAGAGGTCACATGACGAATACCATCCACCCTCTTACGATTCATTTATGACTCCTGTGTTCCTGCTGTATAACCTGCAAACGGTTTCTGACAATCTGTTTTTCGTGTTCGGCGGTACGTCGCGTCTTTTTGTTAAAACAGTGCAGGACATATATCGCCTCTGCAAAACGGGCCAGATAAATTACCCGATATGCACCGGAAAAGTGGCGCAGGCGGATTTCCTCAACGCCCCGCCCCAGTTGAGGCATCGCATTCCAGTCCGCAGCCTCTAAACCCGACTGTAAACGATAAAGCTGGAATCCGGCATCTCTGCGGACGTCCTCAGGAAACTGGCGCAGATCGTCAAAGGAAGAGCCCATCCAGACGATACGCCTTAATCTCCGTTGCTGATTGAGCATACCACATCCTTGTATAAAATTTTATACATCTCCCACCCAAAATTTGTCGTCGTTGGCCAGTAGGCGTGCCGTTACCCTAAGCCAGACCCGCGCACTGGTCACCAACGAGGGAAATATTCTGCGAGGCGCTTTCCGGATGCGTTCTATTTTGCGCTGATTGCCGTACACTGGGTGCTCTGGTCTGACTGAGGGCACCACCATGGCACTCCCCCGTATTACACAAAAAGAGATGACCGAGCGCGAACAGCGCGAATTGAAAACGCTGCTTGACCGCGCGCGTATTGCGCATGGCCGCCCGCTGAGCAATGCGGAAACGAACAGCGTGAAAAAGGAATATATCGATAAGCTGATGGCGCAGCGTGAAGCGGATGCGAAGAAAGCCCGCCAGGTGAAAAAACAGCAGGCTTATAAAACGGATAAAGAAGCGACCTTTTCCTGGTCGGCGAATACGCCGACCCGCGGCAGGCGTTAACGACCTTTCTTTTTACGTCCCGGCTGGGTGAAACGTTTCCCGTTACCAGCCGGGCGGCCCTTATCGTTGCTATTTTCCATCTTCACCACCGGGCGCTTGATCCCGGGGGTCGCCGCTTTGGCCTTCGGCCTGGCTTTCGGCTTCGCTTCGGAAGAGGAGTTTTCAATCAGCTTGAACAGGTCGATCAGCTCGTCATCGGTTAGATCACGCCATTCCCCCAAGGGGATCCCCGTCAGGCTCACGTTCATGATCCGCGTACGCTCAAGCTTCGTCACTTCATAGCCAAAGTGCTCGCACATACGACGGATCTGGCGATTCAGCCCCTGCACCAGAGTGATGCGGAAAACGAACGGCGCCTCTTTCTTCACTTTACATTTTTTCGTCACCGTCCCGAGAATCGGCACCCCCGCGCCCATCCCGCGAATGAACTCATCGGTCACCGGCTTATCGACCGTCACCAGATACTCTTTTTCATGGTCGTTGCCGGCGCGCAGGATCTTGTTCACCAGATCACCGTGGTTGGTGAGGAAGATCAGCCCCTGAGAATCTTTATCCAGACGGCCAATAGGGAAGATACGCTTGCTGTGGTTGACGAAATCGACAATGTTGTCGCGCTCGCCGTCTTCGGTGGTGCTCACAATACCGACCGGCTTATTCAGCGCAATCAGCACCAGATCATCCGCTTCACGCGGCTCAATCAACCGTCCGTTCACTTTGACCAGGTCACCAGGCTTCACCTGATCGCCAATGGTGGCGCGCTTGCCATTGATAAAGACGTTGCCTTGTTCAATAAAGCGGTCCGCTTCGCGACGCGAGCAGATGCCGCTTTCGCTGATGTATTTATTTAATCGGGTTGATGAGTCGGGCAGCATAGATTCTCCTGTAAAAGCGAAATATACCCTACCTTGTGGGCGAGAAAAAAGATGTGCCTTTGCGCCCTCCGGCGCAAGGTGTGATCAACTACGCCTTTTTTCACAAAAGTGTCCCGCTCAACGCCTGGCAACTTTGCATGATGAAATATCACAGAATCAGCGATTTAGCGTGCAATGCACAAAGGTGCCAACAACCCGCTATTGATAACGCAAATGTGCAAGATTATTCGCCAGATTAGGGTGATGAAATAAAAGAAAATCGCTTTAAACGGTGGCTCTAATAGGGTTATATCAGATCAACAGCACAAACCCGCGATTTGCACAAATGTGCAGGAGCCTGCAGATGACCATGGAAAACAGCGATGATATCCGGTTGATTGTCAAAATCGCCCAGCTCTATTACGAGCAGGATATGACTCAGGCGCAAATCGCTCGCGAGCTGGGGATCTATCGCACCACCATCAGTCGCCTGCTGAAGCGCGGCCGCGAGCAGGGCATTGTTACCATCGCCATCAACTATGACTACAATGAAAACCTGTGGCTCGAGCAACAGCTCAAGCAAAAATTTGGCCTGAAAGAGGCGGTGGTTGCCAGCAGCGATGGGCTGCTGGAAGAAGAACAGCTGAGTGCGATGGGCCAGCATGGCGCCCTGCTTGTCGATCGGTTGCTGGAGCCAGGCGATATCATCGGTTTTTCATGGGGCCGCGCCGTGCGTTCGCTGGTGGAGAACCTGCCGCAGGCCAGCCAGTCACGCCAGGTGATCTGCGTCCCCATCATCGGTGGACCTTCCGGTAAACTGGAGAGCCGCTACCATGTGAACACCTTAACCTACGGCGCGGCAGCCAGACTGAAAGCGGAATCCCACCTTGCCGATTTTCCAGCCCTGCTGGATAACCCGCTGATCCGCAACGGCATCATGCAGTCCCAGCACTTTAAAACCATCTCATCCTACTGGGACAGCCTGGATGTGGCGCTGGTGGGTATTGGTTCACCGGCCATTCGCGACGGCGCAAACTGGCACGCCTTCTACGGCAGCGAAGAGAGCGACGATCTCAACGCCCGCCACGTCGCCGGGGATATCTGTTCGCGTTTCTACGATATTAACGGCGGGTTAGTCGATACCAATATGAGCGAAAAAACCCTGTCGATCGAAATGGCGAAGCTCCGCCAGGCTCGCTATTCCATCGGCATCGCCATGGGGGAAGAGAAATACTCTGGCATTCTTGGCGCATTGCACGGACGCTATATTAATTGTCTGGTGACAAACAGAGAAACGGCTGAGTTATTACTGAAATAACACACAGGATATGATTTCACGCAGCACCCGCTGCGGGGGATCCCTTTATCTAAAGAAATGGGAGTGAATAATGAATACCTGGTTAAATTTAAAAGATAACGTCATTATCGTGACCGGCGGCGCCTCGGGAATTGGGCTGGCCATTGTCGATGAATTATTATCACAAGGTGCTCATGTCCAGATGATTGATATTCATGGCGGCGATCGTCATCACAATGGCGATAATTATCACTTCTGGCCGACGGATATTTCCAGCGCGACAGAGGTGCAACAGACTATCGATGCCATTATTCAGCGCTGGTCGCGTATTGATGGTTTGGTCAATAACGCTGGCGTGAATTTCCCGCGTTTATTAGTCGACGAAAAAGCACCGGCCGGCCGCTATGAATTAAACGAAGCCGCTTTTGAAAAAATGGTCAATATCAACCAGAAAGGGGTGTTTTTCATGTCGCAGGCGGTGGCGCGTCAAATGGTCAAACAGCGCGCCGGTGTGATTGTCAATGTCTCTTCGGAGAGCGGCCTGGAAGGCTCTGAAGGTCAAAGCTGCTACGCCGCGACCAAGGCCGCGCTCAACAGCTTTACCCGCTCCTGGTCCAAAGAATTGGGTAAATATGGGATCCGCGTGGTCGGCGTTGCGCCGGGGATCCTCGAAAAAACCGGTCTGCGGACACCGGAATATGAAGAGGCGCTGGCCTGGACGCGCAATATCACCGTCGAGCAACTTCGCGAGGGATATACCAAAAACGCCATTCCCATCGGGCGGGCAGGAAAGCTCTCGGAAGTGGCTGATTTTGTTTGCTATCTCTTGTCAGCGCGCGCCAGCTACATCACCGGAGTCACCACTAACATTGCCGGCGGAAAAACGCGCGGTTAAGGAGGCAGTATGGTTCACGCTATCTTCTGCGCCCACGGCCAGCTGGCCGGGGCCATGCTTGATTCGGTATGCATGGTCTACGGCGAGGTTAACGTCAGCGCCGTCGCGTTTGTCCCCGGCGAAAACGCGGCGGATATCGCCATTAACCTGGAAAAGTTAGTAAGCGCCCACACCGATGAGGAGTGGGTAATCGCGGTAGATTTGCAGTGCGGAAGCCCATGGAATGCCGCAGCTGGGCTGGCAATGCGTCACCCGCAGATCCGGGTGATTAGCGGCCTGTCGCTGCCGCTGGCGCTCGAGCTGGTGGATAACCAGCATACCCTGAGCGCCGATGACTTATGCCAGCATCTGCAGGCCATCGCCAGTCAGTGCTGTGTGGTCTGGCAGCAGCCAGAAACCGTTGAGGAGGAGTTCTGATGCAAATTACCCTCGCCCGTATTGATGACCGACTGATTCATGGCCAGGTCACCACCGTGTGGTCAAAAGTCGCCAACGCCCAGCGGATAATTATCTGCAATGACGATGTATTTAACGATGAGGTTCGCCGGACCCTGTTGCGCCAGGCGGCTCCGCCAGGCATGAAGGTAAACGTTGTCAGTCTGGAAAAAGCGGTTGCGGTCTATCATAACCCGCAATATCAGGACGAGACCGTCTTTTATTTATTTACCAATCCACACGATGTTTTAACGATGGTGCGCCAGGGCGTGCAGATCGCCACGTTAAATATTGGTGGCATGGCCTGGCGACCCGGTAAAAAACAGCTAACCAAAGCCGTTTCTTTGGATCCGCAGGATATTCAGGCATTCCGTGAACTCGATAAACTGGGCGTAAAACTCGATTTACGCGTGGTCGCATCAGATCCGTCAGTCAATATTCTCGACAAAATTAACGAAACAGCTTTCTGCGAATAAAAAATAGCGCCTGTTGTGATATGCCGTAGCAGGCAGGATGACTCACACCTTAAAGGTCAAAAATTATGGAAATTAGTACCCTACAGATAATAGCCATATTTATTTTTTCCTGTATTGCCGGAATGGGCAGCGTGCTGGATGAATTTCAGACCCATCGGCCCCTTATCGCCTGTACCGTGATTGGCCTCATCCTGGGCGATTTAAAAACCGGGGTTATGCTCGGCGGTACGCTGGAGCTGATCGCCCTCGGCTGGATGAACGTGGGGGCAGCGCAGTCGCCAGATTCGGCGCTGGCCAGCATTATCTCCGCCATTCTGGTGATTGTGGGCCACCAGAGCATTGCCACCGGTATCGCCATTGCTCTGCCGGTGGCCGCCGCCGGGCAGGTGCTGACCGTTTTCGCCCGTACCATTACCGTGGTGTTCCAGCACGCCGCGGACAAAGCGGCCGAGGAGGCGCGCTTTCGCACCATCGACCTGCTGCATGTCTCCGCACTGGGGGTGCAGGCACTGCGCGTGGCAATCCCGGCGCTGGTGGTCTCGCTGTTCGTTAGCGCGGACATGGTCAGCAGTATGCTCAGCGCGATCCCGGAATTCGTCACCCGCGGCCTGCAGATTGCCGGTGGTTTCATTGTCGTCGTGGGCTACGCGATGGTGCTGCGAATGATGGGCGTGAAGTACCTGATGCCCTTCTTTTTCCTCGGTTTTCTCGCCGGGGGTTATCTCGACTTCAGCCTGCTGGCCTTCGGCGGCGTGGGCGTCATCATCGCGCTGATCTACATCCAGCTCAATCCACAGTGGCGTAAGGCTGAACCCGCCGCCTCCACTGCCCCCTCTGCCCCCGCCCTTGACCAGCTTGACGACTAATGGAGCCGAAAATGGAACAGAAAAAAATCACGCAAGGCGACCTGGTGAGCATGTTTCTCCGCTCCAACCTCCAGCAGGCCTCCTTTAACTTCGAACGTATTCATGGCCTGGGATTTTGCTACGACATGATCCCGGCGATCAAACGCCTGTATCCGCTCAAAGCCGATCAGGTCGCGGCGCTGAAGCGTCATCTGGTGTTCTTTAATACCACGCCGGCGGTGTGTGGCCCGGTGATCGGCGTCACCGCCGCCATGGAGGAGGCCCGGGCTAACGGCGCGGCCATTGACGATGGCGCTATCAACGGCATCAAAGTGGGTCTGATGGGCCCGCTGGCCGGCGTCGGCGACCCGCTGGTCTGGGGCACGCTGCGGCCGATTACCGCGGCCCTTGGCGCCTCGCTGGCCCTCTCCGGCAACATTCTGGGACCTTTGTTATTTTTCTTTATTTTCAATGCAGTGCGGCTGGCAATGAAGTGGTACGGCCTGCAACTGGGCTTCCGTAAAGGGGTCAATATCGTCAGCGATATGGGCGGTAACCTGCTGCAGAAGCTGACCGAAGGCGCCTCCATTCTCGGCCTGTTTGTCATGGGGGTGCTGGTGACCAAATGGACCACCATCAATGTGCCGCTGGTGGTTTCCCAAACGCCCGGTGCAGACGGCGCCACCGTCACGATGACCGTCCAGAACATCCTCGATCAGCTCTGCCCCGGCCTGCTGGCGCTGGGCCTGACGCTACTGATGGTGCGTCTGCTGAACAAGAAAGTGAATCCGGTCTGGCTGATTTTCGCCCTTTTCGGCTTAGGCATTATCGGCAACGCCCTCGGCTTTCTGTCCTGATTATTCCGCCCCGGCGATGCCGGGGTGACGTCAACAACATAGCCCCGAAAGATGAAGGGGATGAGGTGGTTTATGCAAACAACAACGGCCCTGCGCCTGTATGGCAAACGAGACCTGCGCCTGGAAACCTTTACCCTCCCGGCGATGCAGGACGATGAGATCCTCGCCCGGGTGGTCACTGACAGCCTGTGTCTTTCCTCATGGAAAGAGGCCAATCAGGGTGCCGATCATAAAAAGGTGCCAGATGATGTGGCCACCAGGCCCATTATTATCGGTCATGAATTCTGCGGCGAAATCCTTGCCGTCGGTAAAAAGTGGCAGCATAAGTTTCAGCCAGGGCAGCGCTACGTGATCCAGGCCAACCTGCAGTTGCCCGACCGACCCGACTGCCCCGGCTACTCATTCCCATGGATCGGTGGCGAAGCCACCCATGTGGTGATCCCCAATGAGGTGATGGTGCAGGATTGCCTGCTCACCTGGGAGGGGGATACCTGGTTTGAAGGATCGCTGGTGGAGCCGCTCTCCTGCGTCATTGGCGCTTTCAACGCCAATTATCATCTGCAGGAGGGGAGTTACAACCACGTGATGGGGATCCGTCCTCAGGGACGCACTCTGATCCTGGGCGGGACGGGGCCGATGGGGCTGCTGGCTATCGACTATGCGCTGCACGGCCCCATCAATCCTTCACTACTGGTAGTGACCGATACCAATAAGCCGAAGCTCAGCTACGCCCGCCGTCATTACCCCTCTGAGCCGCAGACGCTGATCCACTACCTCGACGGCCATGAGGCCAGTCGCGATACGCTGCTGGCGCTCAGCGGCGGCCATGGCTTCGACGATATCTTCGTGTTTGTGCCAAACGAACAGCTGATCACCCTGGCCTCCTCGTTGCTGGCTCCGGACGGCTGCCTGAATTTCTTTGCTGGCCCCCAGGATAAGCAATTCAGCGCCCCGATCAACTTCTACGACGTGCACTACGCCTTTACCCACTACGTCGGCACCTCCGGCGGTAATACTGACGATATGCGCGCCGCGGTGGCGCTGATGCAGGCGAAAAAGGTCCAGACGGCGAAAGTGGTCACCCATATTCTCGGCCTGAACGCCGCGGGCGAAACCACCCTCGATCTGCCTGCCGTCGGCGGGGGAAAAAAGCTGGTGTATACCGGAAAAGCCTTCCCGCTCACGCCGCTGGGCGAGATCGCCGATCCCGAACTGGCAGCGATTGTGGCGCGTCACCATGGGATCTGGTCCCAGGAGGCTGAAGCGTATCTGCTGGCCCACGCGGAGGATATTACGCATGATTAACCGCGATACGCTGCTGTGCATCTCCCTGGCGGGTCGCCCCGGCAACTTCGGCACCCGCTTTCATAACTATCTGTATGACAAGCTGGGATTGAACTACCTCTACAAAGCCTTTACGACAACGGATATTGAGGCGGCGGTAAAAGGGGTTCGCGCATTGGGTATCCGCGGCTGTGCGGTCTCCATGCCGTTTAAAGAGAGCTGCATACCGTTTCTTGACGCGATCGATCCGTCAGCAAAAGTCATCGACTCCGTCAACACCATCGTCAACGACGACGGGAAGTTAACCGGGCTAAACACCGATTACATCGCGGTCAAAAGTCTGATCGCCAGCCATCGGCTCGATACCAACGCCAGAGTGATGATTCAGGGTAGCGGCGGCATGGGGAAAGCCGTCATTGCCGCCTTCCGTGATGCCGGTTTCCGCGACGTGATCATTGCGGCCCGCAATCGCCAGCGCGGCCTGGCGCTGGCAAAACAGTATGGCTTTCAGTGGCAGCCCCTGCCCGAAGGGATCGCAGCCGAGATTCTGGTCAATGTCACACCGCTGGGCATGGCAGGGGGAGCGGAAAGCAACACGCTGGCGTTCAGCGAGGCCATGGTGGCCCAGGCCAGCGTCGTGTTTGACGTGGTCGCGTTGCCGGCGGAAACTCCGCTGATCCGCCTGGCGCAACAACGGGGTAAGCAAACCATCAGCGGTGCGGAAGTTATTGCCCTGCAAGCCGTCGAGCAGTTTGCCCTTTATACCGGCGTACGGCCGGATAGCGCGCTGGTGGCAGAGGCCTCGGCGTTTGCCAGAAGCTAGGATGTCCCTCCCGGGAAGGCGTCAGCCACGTCCCGGGAGGGCTACCTCGCCAGAAAAGAAGCGACATAAACGGAAAAATAATCCGTCTCAGTAGTCATCTCGTTCGTCGTCTTCATCCGGCTGCTCCATCACGCTGTAGGCCACCGAGCAGAACAGGCTGTTCAGACGCTTCATATCCCCCAGCAGCGCCAGGTGCAACGTACTGGTTTCGATACTCTGCACGTTCTGCTGATGCAGACGGTCAACGTGCGCATGCGAGTAACGGCGGTTAAGAATGCGGAACCGGTGTTTGCTGCGCCGCAGACGGCGGGCGCTGGGTACATCGCTGGAGAAGAAGACCGACATCGCCAGCTGCAGATTGCTGAGCAGCAGATCGTACAGCGCATCCAGCTCCTTTAACCCTTCCACCGAGAAGGCGCGCCGCGCCGCCAGCGATTTATCGGCGATCTCGCTGCCCATCCGCTCGACGATATCGGACGCCTGCTCGAGGTTTAGCGACATCTCAATGATTTCCGCCCAGCGCCGGGACTCCTCCTCCGCCAGCTCATCCTTTGGCATTCGCGCCAGATAGAGCTTAATGGCGGTGTAGAGCACGTTGATATCGTCCGCCATACGACGTAGCTCTTTCTCCTGACGCGGTTCGCCATGCATCACTTTATGCAGGCTCCCCAGCATCTGCTCCATCGCATCTCCAATGCGCAGCGTCTCGCGCGCGGCATTGGCCAGCGCCAGCGCTGGCGTATCCAGCGCCGACGGGTCAAGATGCTTGGGTTTCAGCTGGTTATCCAGCTCGGGCTCATCGCGGATCATACGCTGGCACAGCTTCGCCATCGGTCCGGCAAAGGGCACCATCGCGATGCAGCGCAGCAGGTTATAAAAGACGTGGAAGTAGATAACCAGCTCAGACTCCGCCAACGGCAGCTTGTGCATCGCCGCGGCCAGCGGATGGACAAATGGCAGAATAATCAGGCTCCCCACCAGCTTAAACAGCAGGCTACCCAGCGCCACGCGGCGCGCCGCCGCGTTTGCCGCGCTGTTGTTGAGCATCGCCAACAGCCCGGAGCCCAGGTTGGCGCCAATTACCAGGCACAGCGCCACCGGGAAGGAGATTGCTCCCGCCGCGGTCAGCGTCGCCGTCAGCAGCACCGCCGCCAGGCTGGAGTAGCTGATGATCGCGAATACGGCGCCAATTAAGGCATCCAGCATGATATCGCCGGTCAGCGAGGCGAAAATCACCTGCACGCCGTTGGCCTGGGTGATGGGGTTCACGGCCTGCACAATCAGCTCCAGGGCCAGCAGGATCAGCCCCAGACCAATCCCCACTCGCCCCAGCTGCCCGGCGCGGGTTTGCTTGCGGCCAAGGAAGAAGATCACCCCGATAAAAATGAGTAGCGGCGATAGCCACGACAGGTCGAAGGTCAGCACCCTCGCCATCAGCGCCGTCCCGACGTCGGCCCCCAGCACCATTACCAGCGCTGGCGTCAGGCCCACCAGATCCTGGGCGACAAACGAGGTCACCAGCATGGTGGTGGCATTGCTGCTTTGCACCAGCGCAGTGACGCCAAGACCCGCGCAGAAGGCGAGCGGCTTTTTCTCTACGCTGCTACTGAGAACGGTACGCAGGCGAGCGCCATAGACGCGCATCACCCCGGTACGCACAATATGCGTGCCCCACACCAGCAGAGCAACCGCGGACAACAGGTGTAGCAGAGTTAACACGGAATCAGCTTCTCCTTATCGTTATAGGTTTTCCGAAGATCAGGAACCTCTCTCAGTATAAGGGGTTAACCTCAATAAAGAGACAAGGCGCTCACAGAGCGCCTTGTTTGTTGTAAGGAAAGGTGACGATTTAGTCGGCATCATAGCCCAGATTAGGCGCTAACCAGCGCTCGACTTCCGCCGGGGTCATCCCTTTACGCAGCGCGTAGTCTTCGACCTGGTCGCGCTGGATCTGCGCCACGGCGAAGTACTTGCTGTCCGGATGGCTGAAGTACCAGCCGGAAACCGATGCCCCCGGCCACATGGCGAACGATTCGGTCAGCTTCATGCCGGTATGGGCTTCGACGTCCAGCAGCTGCCAGATGGTGCCTTTTTCGGTGTGCTCCGGACAGGCCGGATACCCCGGCGCCGGACGGATCCCCTGGTAATTCTCGCGAATAAGTTCCTCATTGCTGAGGTTCTCATTGGCCGCATACCCCCAGTAGACCTTGCGCACTTTCTCGTGCAGATACTCGGCGAAGGCTTCCGCCAGACGATCGGCGATGGCCTTGATCATGATCTTGTTATAGTCATCATGCTGCGCTTCATAGGCGTCCGCCAGCGCGTCCTCTTCCAGGCCGCCGGTCACGGCAAAGGCGCCGATGTAGTCCGCCTTGCCGCTCAGCTTCGGCGCGACAAAATCGGCGAGGCAGTAGTTCGCGAAGCCGACCTTCTCCGTCTGCTGGCGCAGATGATGGCTCACCATCAGCACGTGGGTGCGGGTTTCATCGCGATAAATTTCAATATCGTCGCCCACGCGGTTGGCCGGGAACAACCCGACCACGCCGCGCGGGTTCAGGGTTTTCTCTGCGCTGAGTTTATCTAACAAATCGTTGGCGTCTTTGAACAGGCGCTGTGCCTCTTCGCCCACCACTTCATCTTCCAGAATCCGCGGGTATTTACCCGCCAGCGACCAGGTCATGAAGAACGGCGTCCAGTCGATGTAGTTGCGCAGCGTCTCGATGCTCGCTTCCACCTCCTGTACCCCCAGGCGATGGGCCACCGGCGGCGTGTAGCTCTCCCAGTCGAAGGCCAGATCGTTTTCCCGCGCGGCGGCCAGGGTCACCGGCGGCGTGCGCGGTTTTTTACGCCCATGCTGGATACGCACGGTCTCATACTCTTTACGCGTGCGGGCGACAAAATCATCGCGCTGCGTATCCGAGAGCAGCGCAGCCACCACCCCGACGGTGCGCGAGGCGTTCTGTACGTAAACGGTCGGGCCACTGTAGTTCTGCTCGATTTTCACCGCCGTATGCGCTTTCGAGGTAGTCGCGCCACCGATCAGCAGCGGGATGGTAAAGCCCTGGCGCTCCATCTCTTTCGCCACGTTAACCATCTCGTCCAGTGACGGAGTAATCAGCCCGGAAAGGCCGATCAGATCCGCATTGACCTCTTTGGCGGTTTTGAGAATTTTATCCGCCGGGACCATCACGCCAAGATCGATAATTTCGTAGTTATTGCACTGCAGCACCACGCCGACGATGTTTTTACCGATGTCGTGAACGTCGCCTTTTACGGTGGCAATCACCATTTTGCCGTTACTGGAGCCCTGTTCTTTGCTGGCTTCGATATAAGGTTCGAGGTAGGCCACCGCCTGTTTCATCACGCGAGCGGATTTCACCACCTGCGGCAGGAACATTTTACCTTCGCCGAACAGGTCGCCGACCACGTTCATGCCGTCCATCAGCGGCCCTTCAATCACCTCAATCGGGCGGGCAGCCTGCTGACGCGCCTCTTCGGTGTCCTGTTCGATAAATTCGGTAATGCCCTTCACCAGCGAATATTCGAGACGCTTTTTCACGTCCCAACTGCGCCATTCCGCCTGCTGAGCATTCGCGCCGTCGTCCGCTTTGCTGCCGCGATATTTTTCCGCCAGCTCAAGTAACCGTTCGGTACTGTCATCGCGGCGGTTAAGGATCACATCTTCGACCGCGTCGCGCAGCTCGCCCGGCAGATCGTCGTAAATCGCCAGCTGGCCGGCGTTGACGATCCCCATATCCATGCCGTTACGGATCGCGTAGTAGAGGAACACGGCGTGGATCGCCTCACGTACCGGGTCATTACCGCGGAACGAGAACGACACGTTGGAGACGCCGCCGGAGATCAGCGCATGCGGCAGCTCGCGTTTGATGTCTTCGCAGGCGCCGATAAAGTCCTGCGCATAGTTATTGTGCTCTTCGATACCGGTCGCTACCGCAAAGATATTGGGATCAAAGATGATATCTTCTGGCGGGAAGCCGACCTCTTCAGTGAGAATTTTGTAAGCGCGACGGCAAATCTCAATTTTGCGTTCGCGGGTGTCGGCCTGGCCCACTTCGTCAAAGGCCATCACCACTACCGCGGCGCCATAACGGCGAACCAGCTTCGCATGGTGGATAAAAGGTTCAACGCCCTCTTTCATCGAAATCGAGTTAACAATGCCTTTGCCCTGAATGCATTTCAAACCCTTTTCAATGACTTCCCACTTGGAGGAGTCGATCATGATCGGCACGCGGGCAATGTCCGGCTCGCCGGCAATCAGGTTGAGGAAGCGCACCATCGCCGCTTCCGCGTCGAGCATCCCCTCATCCATGTTGATATCGATAATCTGCGCGCCGCTTTCGACCTGCTGACGGGCAACGTCCAGCGCTTCGCTGTACTTCTCTTCTTTGATCAAGCGCTTAAATTTCGCCGAGCCGGTGACGTTGGTACGTTCGCCGACGTTAACGAACAGGCTGTCGTCGCCGATGTTCAGCGGCTCCAGGCCGGCGAGGCGGCAGGCCACCGGCAGTTCCGGCAACTGGCGCGGCGGTAAACCGGCCACCGCCCGGCTCATGGCGGCGATATGCTCCGGAGTCGTACCGCAGCAGCCGCCAACGATATTGAGGAAACCGGCTTCCGCCCATTCGCGAATTTGCGTCGCCATGGTGTTGGCATCCAGATCGTATTCACCGAAGGCGTTGGGCAGACCGGCGTTCGGGTGCGCCGTGACGTAGCATTCGGCGATGCGCGACAGCTCCTGGACATACTGCCGCAGTTCGTCCGGCCCGAGGGCGCAGTTCAGACCAAACGATAAGGCTTCGGCGTGACGCAGCGAGTTATAAAAGGCTTCGGTGGTCTGTCCGGAAAGCGTGCGGCCGGACGCATCGGTGATGGTGCCGGAGATCATCAGCGGCAGGTCAACGCCCAGCGCCTCCAGCTCCTCTTTCACCGCATAGATGGCCGCCTTGGCGTTCAGAGTATCAAATACCGTTTCAATCAGGATCAGATCCACGCCACCTTCCACCAGCGCCCGGGTGGATTCGCGATAGGCGGCCACCAGCTGGTCAAAGGTAATATTACGGAACGCCGGATCGTTCACATCAGGCGAGATAGAGGCGGTACGGTTGGTCGGGCCAAGCACGCCCGCGACGTAGCGCGGTTTTTCCGGCGTGCGGGCCGTCCAGGCGTCGGCGCTGGCGCGGGCCAGCTTCGCCGCGGCAAAGTTGATCTCGGCCGACAGGGATTCCATCTGGTAATCCGCCATCGCGATGGTCGTCGAGTTAAAGGTGTTGGTCTCAATGATATCCGCACCGGCCTCGAAGTAGGCGTCGTGGATCTCGCGGATCACCTCGGGCTTGCTGAGCACCAGCAGGTCGTTGTTGCCTTTCAGGTCGCACGGCCAGTCAGCAAAGCGCTCACCGCGAAAGTCCTGCTCACTCAGACGATAGCCCTGGATCATGGTGCCCATGCCCCCATCCAGAACCAGAATACGTTCTTTTAACTGCTGATGCAGTTGCTCAACTTTGCTGCTCACACTTGCTCCCGACAACGCTCAACTCAGGCCAAATAGCCAACAAACCATACTGGCATAAACCACCGGAGCGGAAAAGACAACAACAGGCAATATGAGACATGTTCAGCTTCACTCCTCCGATGAGTCCGGTTGTGATTGCATTATCGCCAAATAAAACGAAAATCATTTCCACGATACAGAAAAAGGAGTCCGCGATGGCCACTACCCCCGTTCCCGCGAAACGCGGCAGAAAACCCGCGGCTGCCACCGCCCAGCAGGCTGGCGGTCAGGTTCAGTCGCTGACCCGCGGCCTGAAATTGCTCGAATGGATTGCCGAGTCTCACAGCAGCGTCGCGCTGACCGAGCTGGCGCAGCAGGCGGGTCTGCCCAACTCCACCACTCACCGCCTGCTGACCACCATGCAGCAGCTGGGTTTCGTCCGCCAGGTCGGCGAGCTGGGCCACTGGGCCGTCGGGGCGCATGCCTTCGTGGTGGGCAGCAGCTTTCTGCAAAGCCGCAATCTGCTGGCGATTGTCCACCCGATCCTGCGCCAGCTGATGGAAGATTCCGGTGAAACGGTGAATCTGGCGGTGCTTGACCAGAGCGACCACCAGGCGATCATTATCGACCAGGTGCAGTGCACCCAGCTGATGCGTATGTCGGCGCCGATCGGCGGTAAACTGCCGATGCACGCCTCCGGCGCCGGGAAGGCGTTTCTCTCGCAATTAAGCGAAGAGCAGGTCACCAGCCTGCTGCACCGTAAAGGGCTGCATGCCTATACGCATGCCACGCTGGTCTCGCCGCTGCATCTGAAGGAAGATTTAGCGCAGACCCGCAAACGGGGCTACTCTTTCGATGACGAGGAGCACGCGCTCGGCCTGCGCTGCGTCGCCGCCTGCATTTATGATGAACATCGCGAACCGTTCGCGGCAATCTCCATCTCCGGGCCGATTTCACGCATGACCGATGACCGGGTGACCGAGCTGGGCGCGCTGGTGATCAAAGCGGCGAAGGAAGTGACGCTGGCGTATGGCGGGGTTAAATAAAAAAATGCCCCACTGGGGCATTTTAAGTAGGCCTGATAAGCGTAGCGCCATCAGGCAGATCGGCGCACCCTGCCGGATGGCGGCGTAAACACCTTATCCGGCCTACTGTCAGCGCCATAGCGCACGCTAAAACGCTGCTTGCGCCGGTAGGCGTAAACATCTTCCACATGGCCGTTTTTAATCCGCGTCTGCAGCTCGCGCCAGTAGTCCGCGCGCAGCAGGTCGGCATGCATCTCCTCAAACAGCGGCCCAACGCGCGGGTCGGCACACAGCCAGTGGCGGAACTCCTCCGGAAACACATCCCCCGGCGAAACGCTGTACCACGGCTCGCTGGCCAGCTCATCTTCCGGATAGCGCGGCGGCGGGATCTGGCGGAAATTTACCTCTGTCATATAGCAAATTTCGTCATAGTCGTAGAACACCACCCGGCCGTGGCGGGTGACGCCGAAGTTTTTAAACAGCATATCGCCGGGAAAGATGTTGGCGGCGGCCAGCTGGCGGATAGCATTGCCATACTCTTCTACCGCATCACGCAATGCCTGGCCGTTAACCTGCTCCAGCCACAGGTTGAGCGGCACCATTCGCCGTTCAATATAGAGATGACTGATGACGATGCGGTCGCCGAGATCGGTGAGTTTGTTCCCCGCTTCCGCCTGCAACAGCGCCAGCAGCGCCGGCGCGATTTGCCGTTTATCCAGCACGAAATTTTCAAATTCCTGGGTATCCGCCATCCGCCCGACGCGGTCGTGTTCCTTTACCAGCTGGTAGCAGGCGCGCACGTGGGCGGCGGTCACCTCTTTCTGCGGCGCGAAGCGGTCTTTGATCACCTTAAACACCCGGTCAAACCCCGGCAGGGTAAACACCAGCATCACCATCCCGCGAATGCCCGGCGCTTCAATAAACTGCTCATCGCAGCGAGTAATGTAGTGTAAATATTCGCGATAGCTTTCGGTTTTGGCGTGCTTCTGACAGCCAATCGCCATGTACAGCTCGGCCGTCGTTTTGCCCGGCAGGATCTCACGCAGCCATTCCACCAGAGCGCCGGGCAACGGCGCATAAACCATAAAATAGGAACGCGCGAAGCCAAAAACGATGCTCGCTTCGGCATGGGTGGTCAGGCAGGTGTCAACAAACAGCTCACCCTCATCGCTGCGGTGGATCGACAGCAAAAAAGGCAGCGTCGCCATCGGCATGACCAGTTTGCCCACCAGCCAGGCAGCTTTATTCCGGTAGAACAGCTCATTGGCGACCTGCAGATGACAGGTGGCGAGCAGTTCCTCCCCCAGCGCCTCCTGCAGACTGGCAATGATATAGCCGATATCCCGCGCTTTGTTCTGCCACGGCAGCCGCAGCGGCAAATCGGACAGTACTTTGCCCAGCAGGTGGGACCAGCCGCGTTCCGGAAAGAAATCTTTCGCCAGCGGTCGCGGTAGGGTGCGAAAGGGGCGCTCGGGCTGCGAACTGAAAATAAAGAGCCGCTCGGGGGTCAGCGAGCGGTGGTCAAACAGTCGGCAGTAGACCGAATTGAAAAAGCTCTCGGCAATTTCAAAGCGAGGGTAATCCGGCAACAGTTGGGTGTACTGCTGTTTCACCCGCAAAAGAAAATCGACGTCGGTACTTTTCCCTTCGGTAATGCAGCGCAGCTGCTCTACCACCAGGCCAACGTGGTGATCGTAGAGATGGATACGCTGCTTCATCGCCTGCTGTACGGCGTGCCAGTCAGCCTGTTCAAAGCGCTGCTGCGCGCCGGAGGTCACCTCCAGGAAACGCCCGTACTGGGCGTCGAATCCCTGTAAAATGGTTTGGGCAATCAGTAGTTCCAGGCCACGCGTCATCGCTTTCCCCCATCCGGCACCACGTCATGCCGGATGGCGCGCTCGCTTATCCGGCCTGCATCCCTTCCCAGGCCCGGTCAGCGTCGCGCCGCCGGGCATGGCTCAAAACTGATCTTCTTCGGTCGAGCCGGTCAGCGCCGTCACCGATGAGGCGCCGCCCTGGATAATGGTAGTGACTTTGTCGAAGTAGCCAGTGCCCACCTCCTGCTGGTGCGAGACGAAGCTATAGCCTTCCGGCGCGGCAGCGAATTCCGGCTGCTGCACTTTCTCAACATAGTGGCGCATCCCCTCACCCTGAGCGTAGGCATGGGCGAGGTCGAACATGTTGAACCACATGCTGTGGATCCCGGCGAGGGTAATAAACTGGTATTTGTATCCCATGTCCGACAGCTGCTGCTGGAAGCTGGCGATGGTTTTATCGTCGAGATTTTTCTTCCAGTTAAACGACGGCGAGCAGTTATAGGCCAGCAATTTGCCCGGGAAACGCGCATGGATAGCCTCAGCAAAGCGGCGCGCCTGCTCAAGATCCGGTTTCGACGTTTCGCACCACACCAGATCCGCATACGGCGCATAAGCCAGCCCGCGACTGATCGCCTGCTCGATCCCGGCGTGGGTGCGGAAGAACCCTTCGCTGGTGCGATCCCCGGTAATAAACTCACGATCGTACGGATCGCAGTCAGAGGTAATTAAATCGGCCGCATCGGCATCGGTACGGGCGATCACCAGCGTCGGGACCCCCATCACGTCGGCTGCCAGACGCGCCGCCACCAGCTTCTGAATCGCCTCCTGGGTCGGGACCAACACTTTACCGCCCATATGACCGCACTTCTTCACTGACGCCAGCTGATCTTCGAAGTGAACCGCCGCTGCACCGGCTTCAATCATCGATTTCATCAGCTCAAAGGCGTTAAGGACGCCGCCAAAACCGGCCTCCGCATCCGCCACGATCGGCAGGAAGTAGTCGATATAACGCGGATCGTTCGGTTCAATCCCGACCGACCACTGGATCTGATCGGCACGACGGAAAGTGTTGTTGATCCGATCCACCACCGCCGGTACCGAGTTGGCCGGATACAGCGATTGATCCGGATACATGCTGGACGCCAGGTTAGCATCCGCCGCCACCTGCCAGCCGGAGAGATAAATGGCTTCGATACCCGCCTTCGCCTGCTGCAAGGCCTGGCCGCCGGTCAGCGCGCCGAGACTGTTGATGTACCCTTTTTTCGCCTCACCGTGCAGCAGACGCCACATTTTCGCCGCGCCAAGCTGCGCCAGCGTGCATTCCGGATTCACCGAGCCGCGTAACTTCACCACCTCTTCCGCGCTGTACGGGCGGGTAATGCCTTCCCAGCGCGGGTTCGTCCACTCTTTATTTAATTCTTCGATTTGTTGGGTACGGGTTTTCATGTGCAGATGCTCCATATAATTTCCTGGCTCCCCAGGCGCATTGGTGAAGGACTAAATGGCGAACCACACCATCTGGCGATCAGGCCAGCAGGCGGTAGCCCGGTAATGTCAGAAAATCAATTAGCTCGTCGGAGGTGGTGATCTGCTCCATCAGTCGCGCCGCATCGTCAAAGCGGCCATGGCTGAAACGGTGCTCTCCCAGCTCCTCCTGAATCACCATCAGCTCTTCCGCCAGCCACTGGCGGAACAGCGCCTTCGTGACCGGGGTGCCGTCGTTCAGGGTTTTCTGATGATGGATCCACTGCCAGATAGAGGTGCGCGAGATCTCGGCCGTCGCGGCGTCTTCCATCAGGCCATAAATCGGGACGCAACCGTTGCCGGAGATCCAGGCTTCGATGTACTGCACCGCCACGCGAATGTTGGCGCGCATCCCGGCTTCCGTGCGCTCGCCCTCGCAGGGGGCCAGCAGCTGTTCGGCGGTAATTGGCGCATCCGCGCTCCGGGTGACCGAGAGCTGATTCGGCTTATCGCCCAGTACGCGGTTAAACACCGCCATAGCGGTATCCGCCAGCCCCGGGTGGGCGATCCAGGTGCCATCGTGACCGTTGTTCGCCTCCAGCTCTTTATCGGCGGTGACTTTGCTCAGCACCTGACGGTTGCGTTCGGCATCTTTGCTCGGGATAAACGCCGCCATGCCGCCCATCGCAAACGCACCGCGTTTGTGGCAGGTCTTAATCAACAACCGTGAGTAGGCGCTGAGGAACGGTTTATCCATCGTCACCACCTGACGGTCAGGCAACACGCGGTCCGGATGGTTTTTCAGCGTTTTGATATAGCTGAAGATGTAGTCCCAACGGCCGCAGTTCAGGCCAACAATATGGTCGCGCAGCGCATGCAGGATCTCATCCATCTGGAACACCGCTGGCAGCGTCTCAATCAGCAGCGTGGCCTTGATGGTGCCGCGCGGCAGGTCAAAGCGATCTTCCGTAAAGCTAAAGACATCGTTCCACCATGCCGCCTCCTGCCAGGCCTGGGTTTTTGGCAGATAGAAGTAGGGACCGCTCCCCTTCGCCAGCAGCGCCTGGTAGTTATGAAAAAAATAGAGCGCAAAATCGAACAGACTGCCGGGGATGGCCTCATTACGCCAGGTGACGTGCTTTTCCGGCAGGTGCAGGCCGCGCACACGGCATACCAGCACAGCGGGATTGGGCTGCAGCTGGTAGATTTTGCCGGCCTCGTTGGTGTAGCTGATGGTCCCGTTCACGGCATCACGCAGGTTAATTTGGCCATCAATGACTTTACGCCAGTCAGGCGCCAGCGAATCCTCAAAGTCCGCCATAAAGACTTTGACGTTGGCATTCATCGCGTTAATGACCATTTTGCGTTCAACGGGACCGGTGATTTCAACACGGCGATCCTGCAAATCCGCCGGGATACCGCGGATGGTCCAGTTTCCATTTCTAATGGAAGCGGTTTCCGAAATAAAGTCAGGAAGTACACCTTGATCAATGGCCTGCTGCTGCTGCTGACGCGCGGCCAGTAGCTTATTACGCGCCGGCGCAAAGCGGCTCACCAGTTCCGTCAGAAATTCTACCGCCTCAGGCGTTAAGATCTGCTTCTCCTGCTCGCCATAGGGCTGACTAAAGGCCAGTTCATCGGTGATTGTCGCCTGCTGCGTCATTGTGCTGTTCCTCTTGGTTGATCCGCTGGAAGCGAGCGAGAGATCGTTGTGTAGTTTTCGCTCAGCACAATTAAGACTACTCAATTAATTTTCAAAATCAAAAACAATTTCCATTTTAATTTTAAAATAGAGTTAACATATTGATAAAAATGGAATTAAAGTTATCATTGAGCATGAAGTGAATTTCGGAAATAAAAAAAGCACCCGAAGGTGCCAGAGGCAAAGTGCTGAAACGCTTTAGGATCGTTTCGTGTAGAGTATTACTCCAGTGTAGGATTCATATGGCGCAGATCGTATGGTGTAATCTGGTAGACATAATAGTTAAGCCAGTTAGCAAACAGCAGATTGCCGTGGCTCCGCCAGGTGGCGCGCGGTTTGTTCTGCGGGTCGTTTTGCGGAAAATAGTTGTAAGGAACCTCTGGATTCAAACCGGCTTCCACATCGCGGAAATATTCGCTTGCCAGGGTATTGGCATCGTACTCCGGGTGGCCGGTAACAAAGGCGATGCGCTTATCTTTGCTGGCAAACAAATACGCATCGCCCTCTTCCGTCTCCGCGAGGATCTCGAGATCGGTGTAGTCGCGGATAAGCCCCGCCGGAAAATCAGCATAGCGTGAGTGCGGGGCCAGGAAAGAGTCGTCGAAACCGCGGGTCAGTAAGGCGTGTGGATGCAGAATATGGTGTTCATAAACGCCAGAAATCTTTTCGGCGCGGGTCTGCTTCGGAATGCCGTACAGAATATTCAGCGCGGCCTGAACCGCCCAACAGACGAACAACGTGGAGGTGACGTGATCCTTCGCCCACTCCAGCACCTGTTTGATCTGTGGCCAGTAAGCAACATCGTTAAACTCAACCAGGCCTAAGGGGGCACCGGTGACAATCAGGCCATCAAAGTTCTGATCGCAGATCTCATCGAAATTGCAGTAAAAGTTATTCAGATGCTCCGCCGGCGTATTACGCGACTCACGCGCATCAATACGCAACAACTGGATGTCCACCTGCAGCGGAGAGTTCGACAGCAGACGCAGGAACTGATTTTCCGTCTCGATTTTCTTCGGCATCAGGTTGAGGATTAACACCTTCAGGGGGCGAATTTCCTGAGTCGTTGCACGTGTTGTCGTCATCACAAAGACGTTTTCATTGCGCAAGAAACTGACGGCTGGTAGCTCGTCCTGCACCCGAATTGGCATAACTGTATTACCTCATAGCATACGTATAAACGTTTAGACATCCAGATAGCTGAAGATAACCAGGAATCGGGTGAATGTCGAGTCTGCATGTTCACGGTGAGAAAATTTCACGGCGCGCATTGAGTTAGAATATAAGAATGAAGAAAAGGAGAAAATATGGTTATTAGCATCCGCCGTTCCCGGCCAGATGAAGGGGATAAACTGATTGCGATATGGTGTCGGTCGGTCGACGCCACGCACGATTTTCTGTCAAAAGCGTATCGAAAGGAGCTGGAGGAGATGGTACGCGCATTTTTACCGGAGGCTCCGCTGTGGGTGGCGGCTAACACCCAGGACCAGCCGATCGCCTTTATGCTGCTTACCGGAGAGCATATGGATGCGCTGTTCGTCGATCCGGATGTCCGCGGCTGTGGCGTGGGGAAATTGCTGATTGAGCATGCGCTGTCGTTAACGCCAAAGCTGACGACGAATGTGAATGAGCAGAATGAACAAGCGGTCGGGTTTTATCAGAGGATGGGTTTTAACGTGACAGGGCGTTCTGAGACGGACGATCTGGGGCAACCGTATCCGTTATTGAATTTGATACATGAGCAGCAGGCTGAAGCAGACTAAGATTGACGTCGCAACTGCTGACTCTTAGACAGGGGCCTCCCCGGAGGCGGTGCTGCGCACCTTGTCCGGGCTACGGATCGTGTAGCCCCGGTAAGCGCAGCGCCACCGGGGAGACATACCCCACACAGCAAAAAACCCCGCACCTTTCGGGACGGGGTTCTTGTTAAAACGCAAAAACAAAAAGCTCAGTCTTTCGACTGAGCTTTCTGCTTTGTTTGATGCCTGGCAGTTCCCTACTCTCACATGGGGAGACCCCACAC